>NZ_BAAAQK010000006.1:126085-162049 GCF_039531635.1 Pseudonocardia ailaonensis
AATCGTTACCGTGTCGCACCCCCGGACACCCGCCACCCAGCCCCTAGGGTTCGCCGCATGCTCAGGCGCACACCGCTTTTCGGTGGGAAGAATCGTGTGACGTTCAGCCTCCCGGGCCACGAGCCGGCCGGGCCGGTCAGCGTGGTCGGGGAGTTCAACTCGTGGGAGCCGGGCCGCCACGAGCTGGTCCGCCGCCGCAACGGGACGCGGAGCATCTCGATCGTGCTCCCGCCGGGCGAGCACCGCTTCCGCTACCTCGCCACCGACGGCGTGTGGCTCGACGACGAGAGCGCCGACGTGGTCGACGGGCGCGGCAGCCTGGTCCGCGTGTCCGCCCGCCGGGCCGGCGAGCAGGGACCCACGACCGGGGCGTGACGGCCGGGGGCCTCAGCTCTTGAGGCGCTTCATGGTGAAACGCGAGTTCACGCGCTGGATCCCCGGCAACGCCATCACCCGGTCCATCAGGAAGGTCTCGTACGCGGGCAGGTCGGCGACCGCGACGCGGAGCAGGTAGTCCGGCGCACCGAACAGCCGCAGGAACTCGGTGACCTCGTCGAACGCCGCCATCGACTCCTCGAAGGCGACCACGCTGTCCCGGTCGAGGCGCGCCAGCTCCACCTCGAGAACCACCTCGAAGCCGCGACCGAGCGCGTCCGGGGAGATCATCGCGCGATAGCCCTCGATGACGCCGCTCGACTCGAGGCGCTGCACGCGCCGCAGACACGGGCCCGGGGTGAGGTGCACCCGCTCGGCCAGCTCGACGTTCGTCAGACGGCCCTCCTGTCCGAGAGCCGCCAGGATTGCCCGATCCGTCTCATCCACGACACAAGATTGCTCCATGCTCGTCTTGTCGAGCAACTCTCGCAATCCGGTTGCCCGCCTTCCTTGCGAGAATTGCCCGGAGAGCGACACCACCCTCGAACCCGTGACCCGGCGCGCGGAGATCGCCGCCGGAGTGCGGGCCTCGTTCGCCGCCGGGCTCGGCATGTACCCGATCGGCATCGCCTTCGGGCTGCTCGTCGCCCAGTCCGGGTTGCCGCTGTGGGTGGCCCCGGCGCTGTCGCTGACGGTGTTCGCCGGGTCCCTGGAGCTGCTGCTCGTCGGGATGATGGCGGCGGGCACCCCGCTGGCCGCGATCGCCCTCACGACCCTGCTCGTGAACGGCCGGCACGCGTTCTACGCCTTCTCCTTCCCGCTCGGGGTGATCCGCGGCCGGATCGCGCGGACCTACTCGATCTACGCGCTGATCGACGAGGCGTACGCGATCACCGCGTCCCGCGCGGGATGGAGTGCGCCGCGGCTGCTCGCGATGCAGGTCGCCTTCCAGTGCTACTGGGTCGGCGGCGGGCTCACCGGCCTGCTCGTCTCGACGCTGCTCCCGGGCGTGATCCACGGGCTGGAGTTCAGCCTGAGCGCCCTGTTCGTCACGCTGACCCTCGACGCCGTCCGGACCCGGGCCGGGCTCCCCTCCCTGCTGCTGGGCGGGCTGAGCTTCTCCGTCGCCCTGGTGGTGGCGCCCGGCCAGGCCTTGTTCGTGGGTCTCGGCGGGTCCGTCGCCCTGCTCCTGGCGCGCCACGTCCTCACCCGCCCCCGGGAGGAGCAGCCCGATGCCTGAGACCTCGTACCTCCTCGCGGTCATGGCGATCGGGTTCGTGATCACGTTCGCGCTGCGCGCTCTGCCCTTCGCCGCGCTCGCCCCGCTCCGGCGGTCGGCCCTGGTCGCGCGGCTCGCCGTGTGGATGCCGGCGGGCGTCCTCGCGATCCTCGCCGCGTCGACGCTGCGGAACACCCTCGGCCAGACCGACGGCCGGGGAGTCGCCTTCGCGCTGGCCGGCGTCGCCGTCACGGCCGGGGTGCACCTGCTCGGCGGCCGCCGGACGCTGCTCAGCGTGGTCCTCGGGACGAGCACCTACGTCGCTCTGGTCAGCTTCCTCTGAGGTCGAGCGTCCCCCGCAGACGGGGAGGGATCGGCCTGCCCGCGCTCCATTCCGGCGGACAGACCGATCGTCGATGCCGCACCCGGCCGGGTCCCACAACCTGCCGGGCTGCCGTACACGACATCGGAAAAACCAGAAACGAGCCGGTGTCATCCGCACTCCATTTCCACTTCGTACAACGCCTGTGAAGGCGGGAGGAAACGACGCGGGACCGACAACTGATCCGGTGAGAACGGAGTGGGCAGGCCCTGACCGCCCCTACGCTGGCGGCCGACGACGTGTCGGACCAGAGGCAGGGACGGAAATCCGATGGACGCGCACGAGCACGCCGCCCCGCCGCCTGCGCCCGCGGACGACCGTCTCGGGCGGCTCGTCGAGCGCCGCGACGGCGCCGACTTCCCCTTCTACGACGGCACCCCGGTCGGGCTGTCCGCCGGCCGGTGGACGACGGTCTGCGTCGCCTGCCTCGTGGCGTTCCTGGTGCTGTCCTTCGTGCCGGCCCCGAACGACCTCCTCGCGCTCGTGCCGCGGATCCTCTTCACCGGGATCATGCTCGGTGCGCTCGGGTGGGCCACCGGGCCGTGCTGGCGGGCGATCTTCCGCCGGGTGGGCATCCGCGACGTCGGGCTGATGGTGCTGTTCGCGGCCCTCAACTACGTGGTGACGGTGCTCGTCGCGCTCCTGGTGTCGTCGCTGTTCACCACCTCCGCCAACAGCGCCGTCGGCGCCCCCACCGGTGGCGTGGCCGGCACCGTCGCCCGCTATCTCGGTACCGCGATCCAGCTCCTGGGCGAGGAGCTCCTCACCGTCCTCCCGCTGCTCGCACTGCTGCACGTCCTCACCGTGCGGGCCGGGCTGTCCCGCCGCACCGCGATCCTGCTGTCCTGGCTGGTCACCGCGGTCTGGTTCGGGCTGTTGCACCTGCCCACCTACGACGGGAACCTCGCCCAGGCCCTGCTGGTCATCGGTGTCGCGCGGCTCGTGCTGACCCTGGCCTACCTGCGGACCAAGAACCTCTGGGTGTCCACCGGTGCCCATATCCTCAACGACTGGACCCTGCTGACGATCGGCACCGGAACCGCGGCGCTGCTCGTCTGAGCCGGGGTGGAGACGGGTCGGAGACGCCGCCCGCGCAGAACCGGGAGCCGGCATGGACGCAGCGACACCCGAGGGCACGACCGCGGGGTACACCATCCGAGGGGGCCGGACCGACGCGGACCGGCTCGCCCGCCAGGCCGAGGTGATGGCGTCCGCCTCCCTCGACTTCCTCGCCGGGTGCGGCGCCCGCCCCGGTGCCGCCGTCCTCGACGTCGGCTGCGGGGACGGGCAGGTCGCCCTGGCGCTCGCCCGCCTGGTCGGGCCGGGCGGGCGGGTCCTCGGGGTCGACGTCGATCCCGAGGCCGTCGCGATCGCCCGGCGCACACCGGCAGCCGTCGCGGGTCTCGACGTCACCTTCCGCACGGGCGACGCCTCGGTGCCCGCCGGTGCGGACGAGTTCGACCTGGCGTACGCCCGCCTGCTGCTCAGCCACCTCGTCGACCCGATGGCGGTGGTACGCGCCCTGCGCACCGCGGTGCGGCCCGGAGGCGTGGTCGCCGTCGAGGACCTCTTCACGCCCGCCCTGGCCGCCGAGCCGCGGGTTCCCGCGCTCGACGACCTGGCCGACATCTACAGCGCCACGGTCCGCGGCCACGGCGGGGACCCGGCCATCGGCCCGCGGTTGGCCGCGCACCTCGCGGCGGCGGGACTCGTCGACGTCACCGAGCGGACCGTGGTCAACCGGATGACCACGGTCGGGGAGAAGCTCTTCCTCGTCCAGCTGCTCGAGAACATGCGCCCGGCGATCCTGGCCGCGCGCTCCGCCACGGACGTCGAGATCACCCGGGTGGTGGACGCCGTGTCCGAGGCCGCCGCGCGCCCCGACGTGACGTTCCTGCAGGCCCGCATGCACCAGGTCGCGGGCCGCCGCCCCGGGACCCCGTAGCGGGCAGCGGCAGCGTCCCCGGGACCGTCAGCGCCGCCCGATCGCCGGCCCGCAGATGCAGCCCCGCCGGTGCGAGAGGGAGAGCGTCGCGGTGCAGAACCGGCGGTCGAGCGCCCCGTGACCGGCCCACGGGTGTGGGCAGGCACGACACCGGTCGGCCGCCTCCACGCCCTCGTCGACCGGGCGGTCCACCGAGGCCCCGTTCACCGTGCTCATCGGATGGTCTCGGGGATGTGGTCGAGCGCCGCGAGGACCCGGACCGCGAGGTCGCGCGCGGCGTCCTCGGACAGCTCGGGCCCCGTCCGGAGGGCGGCTGTGACGATCGCGAGCCGGCGTTCGTAGCCGGTGATGATGAGCGAGGCCGACGTCATGTCGGTACTTCCGTCCCCCGAACGCTCACGCTCGGCGGTGGGCGTTCTCCGGAGACGACGCGGGCCGAACGCCCGCATGCTGGAATGCTCCCGGCACCCCGGACCCTACCCGGCCCGGGGACCTCGTGGTTCGTGGACGCGCTGCCGGGGCCGCGGACGGGCGACGCAGGACGGGCGGCGCCGCCGGTGCGCGGGATCCCGCGCGCACGGCATGTATCGACGGCGGCCGCCCGCGGGTCTTCCCGGTGAAGCCGTGCACCGGACGTCGAAGGGTCCGCCATGTGGAGCCGAGGACCGCTGTTCACCCTGCTCGCCGTGGTCGCGTTGGGCACGGGCCTGCTCCTGTCCGACGCGTACCAGGCCAGATCCCCCGACACACCCGGGGCGGCCCCGGCCGCCGCGGCCGCCCCGGCGGCGACCACCGCGCCACCACCCACCGCACCACCGCCCAGCTCCACCCCGCCCGTTCCCGTGGTGGACCAGGCCGTGTGGGCCGGCCGGTCACCGGGCCGCGAGGTGACCGTCGCGATCGCGACCAAGGCCGGACGGGCCGTGGCCTACGTCTGCGACGGGCGCTCGATCGAGGCCTGGCTGGACGGCACCCTGACCGGTGACCGGCTCGAGCTCGCCGGGCCCGCCGGCCGGGTCACGGGCACCGCGACACGGGGCGCCGTCACCGGCGAGATCACCGTCGGCGACCGGCGCTGGACCTTCGACGCCCGCGCCGCCGGCACACCCGCCGGGCTCTACGAGGGCCGCGCCGACGTGCGCGGCACCGCCAACCGGATCGGCTGGATCGTGCTGCCCGACGGAACCCAGGTCGGCCTCACCCGCAGCGCCGGAACCGTCCGGCCGGCGCCGCCGCTCGTGTCCGGCGCGGCCGACCTCGACGGGGTCCCGGTGACTGTCCGCGCCCTCACCGGCACCGAACCCGTCACCACCGGCTGACCCACCGGCTGTGCGACACCGGAAGGACACCCCGCGATGAGCGAACCCGCCCGCACGACGACCGGCCTCGATCCCGACACCGTCGACCTCGATCTCCGCCGGCTCGCGCGCACCCGAGCGATCCGCGTTCTCGTCCCGACCGCCATCGGCTCCCTCGTGGCCGTGGGCCTCGGCGTCTACGGCCGCCTGCACGAACCGACGCTCGCCGCGGTCAATCTCGCCGGCTTCTCCAGCGGGGTCGCCGCCAAGGCCTGGCTCGCCTCCGCCGCGTTCGTGCTGTGCCTGGTCCAGCTCGTGTCCTCATTGATCATGTACGGGAAGATCCCGGTCCCCTCCCCGTCCTGGATCGGCGGCCTGCACCGCTGGTCCGGCCGGCTCGCCGTGCTGGTCACCGTGCCGGTCGCGCTCCACTGCCTCTGGGCTCTCGGCTTCGATGCCGCGACCCCGCGGGTGCTGGTGCACTCGCTGCTCGGCTGCTTCTTCTACGGCGCCTTCGTCGCGAAGATGCTGCTGCTCAGCCGGGGCGGGGCACCGCGGTGGGCGCTCCCGGTGATCGGCGGGCTGGTGTTCAGCGCGCTCACCGGGCTGTGGCTCACCTCGTCCCTGTGGTTCTTCACCACCTCCGGCCTGACCTTCTGAGGAGACCCGATGCCCTGCCCCGATCCCGGTCGCCGCGCGGTCCTCGCCGCGAGCGGCGCGGCGCTCCTCGGCCTCTGCGGCTGCGCGGTCTACGGCCCGAAGCCCCCCGCCGCCGCGGCACCCGCCGGCCCCGCACCCGCCGGCGCCGCACCCGCGCAGGGAACCACGCTCGCCCGGACCACGGATGTCCCGGTCGGGGGTGGGCGGGTCCTGCCCGACCGTGGCCTCGTCCTCACCCAGCCCACCGCCGGCCGCTACCTCGCCTTCGACGCCACCTGCACCCACCAGGGCTGCACGGTCGACGCGGTCGCGGACGGCACGATCAACTGCCCGTGCCACGGCAGCCGCTTCCGCATCACCGACGGCTCCGTCGCCGAGGGACCCGCCACGCGACCGCTCGCCTCCCGCGCCGTCACGGTCACCGGGGACACGATCGTCGACGGCTGAGCGGGCCAGAAGCGGCGGCGCCCCTGCGAGGCAGGTCGGGTGTCGGACATCCGGCCCCACACCGTCGTGGTCGTCATTCCCGGTCGGGGGCATCACCCCGCGGCGCGGATGACCTCGAGGCGGACGAGGTCGCTGACGTACCGGCCGCCCTTCCCGTCGCCCGGCACCACCAGGCGCGGCCGGGCGAGCGGTGCGCCGTCCTCGCTGGTGGAGACCAGCAGGCCGCGGTTGCCGAAGTCCGGGGCGGCCTCCCCGTAGCTGACGAGGGCGCGGTAGCCGTCGGAGCCGACGGCGACCACGGCGAACGAGAGCTGGTCGTTCTTCGCCGAGGTCGTGGCCAACGAATCCACGGGCAGCAGGTCCGTGAGCAGTACCCCGGCCTCGGCGTGCTGCTCGGTCCCCTTGCCGCTCGCGAACTGCACGGACACTGTCCTTTGGGGCAGGGCGGCGATCTGGTCCGCCGTGACCGTCCGTGGCGTCCGGACGGCACCGGTGACGGCGATCGCCCCGGCCGGCACGTCCGGTGCCGCCGAGGGGGCCACCACGGGCCCCGGAGCAGCGCCGGGCGGCGACTCCGCAACTGCGGAAGTCCCGCACCCGGCCAGCAACCCGGCAACCAGCGTCATCCATGCGAGGCCGCTCCGCATCCGCATCATGCGCGGATGGTAGTCAACGCGACGTCCCCCTCGTTCTACAGTTCGCCCGAACCGCTTCCGGTTGTTGTGGACTTCCGCAGATGCGGGTTCAATGCGGTCAAGGGCACGCAGATGTGTCTTTCCTCACCCAACCATGGGAGACAGAGTGACCGTCACCGCCGACGCGCGCACCGACCTGGACCGCACCCGCTTCTACATCGACGGCGAATGGGTCGAGCCCCGCGGAACGGAGACCCACCGCGCCGTGGAGGCAGCCACCGGAGAGCTGCTCGGGACCGCCTCGCTGGGCACCGACGCCGACATCGACGCCGCCGTCCGGGCCGCCCGCCATGCCCTGGACGAGGGCCCGTGGGGGCGCACCACGCCGGCCGAGCGCGCCGGGTACATGCGCCGCTTCGCCGCCGCCCTCTCCGCCCGCGCCGAGGGGACCTCGACGCTGGTCAGCCGCGAGAACGGCATGCCGATCACGCTGTCGACCGCGTTCAACGGCGCCGCTCCCGCAGGCCTGCTGCACATGTTCGCCGACATCGCCGAGAATCTCGTCTTCGAGGAGGCGCGGCCGAGCCCGCAGGGCGCGAGCATCGTGCGGCGCGAGCCGGTCGGTGTCGTCGGCGCCATCACGCCCTGGAACTACCCGCAGGTCCTGGCGATGTTCAAGATCGCGCCGGCGCTGGCCGCGGGCTGCACCATCGTCCTGAAGCCCTCGCCCGAGACCGCCCTGGACTCGTACATTTTCGGCGACGCCGCCACGGAGGCCGGCCTCCCGCCGGGTGTGCTGAACATCGTGCTCGCGGGCCGTGAGGCCGGTCAGTCCCTGGTCACACACCCGCTGGTCGACAAGATCGCGTTCACCGGATCGACCGCGGCGGGCCGGATCATCGGGGCCGAGTGCGGCCGCCTGATCCGCCGCTGCACCCTGGAGCTGGGCGGTAAGTCCGCCGCGATCTTCTGCGACGACGGCGACGTCGACACCCTGCTCCGCGGCCTCGGTACCGCCAGCTTCATGAACAACGCCCAGACCTGCACCACCCAGTCCCGGATCCTGGTCGCCCGGTCCCGCTACGACGAGGTCGTCGACGCCGTCGCGCAGTACTGCCGGGACCAGGTCGTCGGGAACCCCCTCGACACGAGCACCACGATCGGCCCGATGGCCAGCTCCACGCACCTCGACCGGGTGCTCGGCTACATCGACGTGGGTCGCAGCTCCAGCGCCCGCCTGGTCACCGGCGGCGGGCGCCCGGCCGGGCAGGACCGCGGCTGGTTCGTCGAGCCGACCGTGTTCGCCGACGTCGACAACAACGACCGGCTCGCCCGCGAGGAGGTCTTCGGGCCGGTCATGGCGATGATCCCGTTCGACGGCGACGACGACGCCGTGCGGATCGCCAACGACTCCAACTACGGCCTCGGCGGCTCGGTGTGGTCGGTGGACGAGGACCGGGCGACCGACATCGCCCGCCGCGTTCGCACCGGCACCATCGGCGTCAACCGCTACGACATCGACCTCGGCGCACCCTTCGGCGGCATGAAGGACTCCGGCATCGGTCGCGAGCTCGGCCCCGAGGGCATCAACAACTACCTCGAGTACAAGTCGATGTACGTCAGCGCGAAGCACCTGTCCTGACCGGACCCGGGACCCGCCGGCACTCCCGGCGGGTCCCCGCGGAGATCACCCCACAGCGCCGCCGTCCGTGAGGTTCGCGGCGAGGCGCCAGATCCGGTCCCGGGAGAACGGCTGCTCGTAGGGACGTACGCCGATCGCCCGGCGGATGGCGTTGCCCAGCGCCGGCGCCACCGGGTTGTAGGGCGACTCGCTCATCGACTTGGCGCCGTACGGTCCGACCTTGTCCGTGGTGTCGGCGAAGTGGACCTCGGTGGCGGGGATGTCGGCCATCTGCGGCACCCGGTAGGTGCGGAAGGTGGGGTTCAGCACCCGGCCGTCCTCGCCGATCATGACCTCTTCGTAGAGCGCCGAGCCGATGCCCTGCGCCACGCCGCCCTCGATCTGCCCGCGGCACTGCTGCGGGTTCATCACGGTGCCCGCGTCCGCGGCGTGCACGGACTGCAGGATCCGCACCTCCCCGGTCAGCACGTTCACCGCGACGCGGAACGCCTGGACGTCGAAGGACAGCGAGCGTTCCTCGCCACGCTCCTCCCCCTCCGCTCCGAGCCCCTCCGGCGGGACGAACTCGCCGAACGGGACCAGCCGGCCGTCGACCCGGACGCCGTCGCGCTCCAGCTCACCGGTACCGGTGAGCGCCAGGATCCGTTCCCGCAGTGCCGTCGCCGCGCCCAGCAGCGCCTTGCCTGCCGCGGTCGTCCCCGCCGAGGCGAAGGCGCCGGTGTCGTAGCGGACGGCGTCGGTGTCGGCGTTGCGGAGCAGGATCCGGTCGTGGGTGGTGCCCAGCGCGGTGGCGACGATCTGGGCGTGGACGGTGGTGGTGCCGTTGCCGAACTCGACGGTCCCGATCCCCACCCGGTACCGCCCGTCGGGGCACAGGGTCACCGTCGCGCAGGCGTGGTGTCCGAAGGGCGCCATCGCCGCGATCAGCGACATCGCCATCCCCTCCCCCACCCGCCACTGCGGGCCCGTGGGGGCGACCGCGCCATTGCCCGCGGTGAGGGCCTCCTGCGCCAGGTCGAGGCACTGGTCGAGCCCGTAGCTGCCCCACACCAGGTCCGCCTCGGGCTCGGGACTGTGCGCGACCATCAGCGGATCGCCCTCCCGCACGGCGTTGCGCCGCCGCAGCTCGAAGGGATCGAGGTCGAGCGCGATCGCGAGCTCGTCCATCGCCGACTCGACGCCGAGCAGGACCTGGCCCAGGCCGTACCCGCGGAACGCCCCGGACGGCACCGTGTTGGTGTAGACGACCTCGGCGTCGACGTGCTTGACCGGGCAGCGGTAGACGTTGATCGACTCCGAGATGCTGTGGAACAGCACGCCGCGGGAGTGGTTGCCGTAGGCCCCGGTGTCGGACAGGACGTCGACCTTCATCGCGGTGAGCCGGCCCTCCCGGTCCGCGCCCAGGGTCACGCTCGTGCGGAAGGGGTGGCGCACGGAGGTGCGCCGGAACTCGTCGCTGCGCGTGAGCTCGTAGGCGACCGGGCGGCCCGTGCGGAGCACCGCCAGGCCGACGAGGTCCTCCGCGAAGATCTCCTGCTTCCCGCCGAACCCGCCACCCACTCGCGCGGTGTGCACCCGGATCCTGTCCTCGGGCAGCTCGAGCAGGCGGGCGAGTTCCTTGCGGGCGAGGAACGGCACCTGCGTGCTCGCGCGGATCACCAGCCGGCCGTCGCCGTCGAGCTGCCCGAGCGCACCGTGGGTCTCGAGCTGTGCGTGGCTCACCCGCTGGGTCCGCCAGGTGCCCGAGACGGTGACCGCCGAGGCCGCCAGCGCGGCGTCGATGTCGCCGCCGTGTCCACCATGGACACCGAGGATCACGTTGCGGTGCGCCTGGTCCACCCGCTCTGCGGGCGTCCGGTAGGGATGCAGGAGGGGAGCGCCCTGCCGGCGGGCCTCCTCCGGGTCGAACACGGCCGGGAGCACCTCGTAGCCGACGGCGATCCGCCGGCACGCTTCCTCGGCCGCGGCCGCCGTCTCGGCCACGACCGCGGCGACCCGCTGCCCCACGAAGCGCACGACGTCGTCGAGCATCCGGGTGTCGTCCGGGTCGTCCTCGCGATGCTCGTGCCGGGCGGTCGAGTAGCGCGAGGCCGGGGTGTTCTCGTGGGTGAGGACCAGGACGACGCCCGGGACCGCCTCGGCCCCCGCGGTGTCGATCGACCGGATCCGCGCGTGGGCGTGCGGCGAGGCGAGCACCCGCAGCTGCAGACAGCCCGGGACGGCGGTGTCGAAGGTGTAGGGCTCGGTCCCGGTGACCACGCGGCGCGCGGCCAGGGGGTGCGGCGAGGACCCCACCTTCGGGCACGGCGCCGGACCCACCGGGCCGGCGCCGCGGAGGCCGGCCTCGATCGCCTGCCGAACGGAGCGGTACCCGGTGCAGCGGCACAGGTTCCCCTTCATCCGCCGCGGCAGGTCGGCCAGGTCGGCCTCCCCCAGAGTCGACGAGGTGACGATCATCCCCGCCGTGCAGAATCCACATTGGAACCCGAAGTTCTCCACGAACGCCCGCTGCATCGGGTGGAGGTCCTCCGGCGTCCCGAGGCCGGCGACCGTGGTGACCGACGATCCCTCGATCCGCTGCGCGGGGAAGATGCAGGAGTGGACCGGCGCCCCGTCCACGATGACCGAGCAGGCCCCGCAGTCGCCTGCGTCGCAGCCCTTCTTGACCTCGAAGTGCTCGGCGTCGCGCAGGAAGGTGCGCAGGCACTGGCCCGGCCGCGGCTCGGCCTCGTGGGTGCGGCCGTTGATCTCGAACCTCATGACAGCTCCGCCCGGATCTCCTCGACCAGGATACCCGCGACCTGGCGGCGCCAGTCGGCGGAACCGAGCGGGTCGGTGTAGTAGCAGTCCACGGCGTCGACGTCGTCCCGCAGCCGGTCTCCTGACGGGATCCCGTTGTAGCGCAGCACGATCGGGCGCCTCGTCGCGGCGGTGACCGTGAAGACGGCGCTGCCGTCCTCGTCGACCCGTCCGGTCAGGACCGCGCCGGACCGGCCGAGCTCGGCGAGCGCGATCTTCCGGAACCCGGTGCGCGAGCGCAGGGCGTGGCCGGGCAGCTCCAGGGCGCGGAGCACCTCCCCGGGGCCGAGCGTGTTCATGCCGTCGTCGACGACGAGCTCGGCGACCGGTATCCGGTAGGTGTCGCCGGCGGTTGACCAGATCTCTGCGACACCGTCCAGCGCCGCGCACAGCGAGACCATGCCCGCCGCGGCGAACGAGCGACACACGTTGCCGCCCACCGTCGCCACGTTCCAGACCTTGAACGAGGCCAGCAATGCGTTGGCACACTGGGTGAACAGCCGCTGTGCCGACCAGCCGGGCTGCGGGGCGAGGCCGACGAGGTCGGCGATCGTGCAGGTCGCGGCGATGCGCAGGCCGTCACCGATCTCGAGCGACGGCCAGCCCATCGTCGTCAGGTCGACCAGGCCGGTCGACTCCTGGGGCTCGGAGAACAACCAGGTGCCGCCGCCGAGGAGCTGCTCGCCGGGGCGGAGCGCCAGGTCGGCGCGGGTGCGGGCGCGGCGGAAGCCGGTGACGGTGTTCAGGTCCACGGTCCCTCCCCCGCAGGGGTCGGGACGGCACGAGGGTACGAGGGCATGAGGACTCCACGGGCGGAGGAGGAACCCGCACCCGCGGCACGACGGTGCCCGGGGAGTGCGGGAGGACAGGACGGCGCTCGCGCGTCCTAGTGCCCGTGGGCGACCCGACCGGGGATCCACACCAGCAGATGGCAGGCGGTGCGCAGATCCGTGCGCCACCGCGATCCGGTACCGAGCATCGTGCCACCCCCTTCCGCTGCGGAGCAGGCTAACGCAGATCGGGCCGGGCCGGATGACGTCGATGTGACATCTTCCGGCGCGGCCCCGGCGGGTCAGGCGCCCTGTCGGTCCCCGAACGTCGAGATGTCGATCACGAACCGGTACCGCACGTCGGAGGCGACGACCCGGTCGTAGGCGGCGTCGACGTCGTCCACGGAGATCGTCTCGATCTCGGCGCCGAGGCCGTGCGCCGCGCAGAAGTCGAGCATCTCCTGGGTCTCGCGGATGCCGCCGATCTTCGAGCCGGCGAGGCTGCGGCGGTTCCCGATGAGCGAGAACGGGTGGTACGGGATGGGCTCCGGCGAGACACCGACGTTCACCAGGGTGCCGTCGAGGCGCAGCAGGGACAGGAAGGCGTCGATGTCCAGCGGTGCACCGACCGTGTTGACGATCAGGTCGAACTCCCGGCCCAGGTCCGCGAAGGTCTCCGGGTCGCTCGTGGCGCGGAAGTGGTCGGCCCCGAGACGGCGGCCGTCCTCCTCCTTCGCCAGGCTCTGGCTCAGCACGGTCACCTCGGCCCCCATCGCGTGGGCGATCCTGACGCCCATGTGGCCGAGGCCGCCGAGCCCGATGATCGCGACCTTCTTCCCCGGCCCGGCGCCCCAGTGCCGCAGCGGGGAGTAGAGCGTGATGCCCGCACACAGCAGGGGCGCGGCGACGTCGAGGCCGATCCCCTCCGGGATGCCGAGCACGTAGTTCTCGTCGACGACGATCGAGCGGCTGTAACCGCCCTTCGTCGGGGTGCCGTCGTGGTAGTCGTGGCCGCCGTAGGTGCCGACCTCCCCACGCAGGCAGTACTGCTCGTCGCCGGCCAGGCAGTTCTCGCACTCCCGGCAGGAGTCGACGAAACAGCCGACGCCGACGCGGTCGCCGACCGCGTACCTCGTGACCTGGTCACCGACCGCGGCGACGATCCCGGCGATCTCGTGGCCGGGGGTCAGTGGGAAGACGCTGTCGCCGCGACCCCACTCGTCGCGGGCCATGTGGATGTCCGAGTGGCAGATGCCGGCGTAGGCGATGTCGATGACGACGTCGTGCGGCCGCGGGTCCCTCCGCTCGATCTCGGTGCGCTCGAACGGCTCGGACGATCCGGGAGTGGCAAGGGCGGGAACGGTGACGGGCACGGGAGTCCTCTCCGTGGACGGATACGACTGGCATCCCGAACTACCCGGAGGGCCCTCCGAATCATTCCCCTGTGCCGACCGTCACGATGCGGCGACATCCCGCCGATGACTCCGCACATGCGGAACAATGTGCTCTTGAGACGAGCATATGCGGACCACGGGTCGAACCGCGGGGGCCGGTTCGGCGAATGTCTCCCGACGCACCACCGCGGTGCCGGAAGGCGGACCCATGCTCACGCTGATCCTCATCGGACTGATCGGTGGGCTGATCACCGGCGTCTCGCCCTGCATCCTGCCGGTGCTGCCCGTGATCTTCCTGGCCGGCGGGACCTCGCGGTCGGGGCCCGATCCCGACGTGCCGTCCGAGGAACCCGGCGGGGGCGTCGCCGTCCGCACCCGCAAGCCGAAGAAGGCACGGAACCTGCGGCCCTACGCGGTGATCGCCGGCTTGGTCGTCAGCTTTAGCTTCTTCACCCTCGCCGGATCACTGCTGATCAGCGCACTGGGCCTGCCCGCGAACGTCCTGCGGATCGCGGGTCTCACCGTGCTGGTGCTCATCGGGATCGGCCTGATCTTCCCGAAGATCGAGGACCTGCTGGAGAAGCCGTTCTCGAAGATCCCGCAGCGTCGCCCGAACCAGGAGAGCGGGGCGTTCGCGCTCGGCCTCGGGCTCGGGCTGCTCTACGTCCCCTGCGCCGGCCCGGTCCTGGCCGCGATCACCGTCGCCGGGGCCACCGGGAAGGTCGGGCTCGACACGGTCGCGCTCACCGTCTCGTTCGCCCTCGGGGCGACCCTGCCGCTGCTGATCTTCGCGCTGGCCGGTCGCCGGGTCGCCGAGCGGGTGAAGGCCTTCCGGGCCCGCGCCCGGCTCGTCCGCGCGATCGGCGGGGTCGTGATGATCCTGCTGGCGCTCGCCCTGGCGTTCAACGTCCAGGAGATCATCCAGCGGGCGATCCCGGACTACACCGCCGGTCTGCAGAAGCAGGTCGCCCGCAACGACGCCCTCAAGCCCCAGCTCTCGAACTACGTCGACGACCGCAACCGCGAGCTCGCCCACTGCGTCGACGCCGCCGCCGTGCTCGCCGACTGCGGGACCGCGCCCGAGTTCGCCAACATCACGAAGTGGTTCAACACGGTCAGGCCCGAGGGCCTCACCACCGCGGACCTGCGCGGCAAGGTCACGCTGATCGACTTCTGGACCTACTCCTGCATCAACTGCCAGCGCAGCATCCCGCACGTCAAGGCCTGGGACGCCACCTACCGCGACGCCGGGCTGCAGGTCGTCGGGATCCACACACCCGAGTTCACCTTCGAGCAGGACCCGACCAACGTGCAGAGCGGCATCGACCGCTTCGGCATCACCTACCCGGTCGCGATGGACAACGGCTTCTCGATGTTCGGCGCCTACCGCAACCAGTACTGGCCCGCCGAGTTCCTCATCGACGCGACCGGCACCATCCGCTACTTCAAGCTCGGCGAAGGCAACTACGACGTGACCGAGGGGCACATCCGAGAGCTGCTGACGACGGCGAACCCCGCCGCGGCACTCCCGGCCGCCACCGACGTGGCCGACCGGACGGTGACCGACGACCGGACCACCCGCGAGACCTACCTCAACCTGGGGCAGCTCAAGAACTACTCCGGTGACCAGCTCCAGCTCGACACCCCGACCACCTACCGGCCCGCCGCCGTCCTGCCGAAGGACGACGTGACCCTGGGCGGCAATTGGACCACGACCTACCAGCAGTTCATCGCCGGCAAGGACGCCAGCATCGGGCTCCACTACAGCGCGAAGAACGCCTACGTCGTGCTCGGCGGGGAGGGCACCGCGGTCGTCGACGTCGACGGTGTCGGCACCCGCAGCTTCACCGTGAGCGGGCCGCCCACGATCTACCCGCTGATCGAGGAGGGCCGGCTCCGGGACGCCAACCTCCGCCTCGACCTCAGCCCCGGACTGCAGGCCTACGTGTTCACCTTCGGCTGAGCCTTGGACAGTGCGGGGGCGCCCGCTCAGCCCGGGGCGTGCATCAGCTCGAGCTGGATGCCGTCGGGATCGCGGAAGACGACCGTCGAGTAGGGCATCGGCTCGGTCTTGTCGGTGACCCCCGAGTGCTCGACGCCGTTCTCGTCGAGCCAGGCCGCCCAGGCGTCCAGGTCCTCGCGGGCCGAGACGCCCCAGGCCAGGTGGTCCAGGCCCGGGCGCCGCTCGTCGAACCTCTCGCCCGAGCACGCCTCGTGATGGTGCAGCCCGATCATCAGGCCCGTCCGCGGATCGGCGAGCAGGACGGCGTAGCCGCCCTGCTCGTCGCCGTGGTGCGGGAAGGTCATCGGGAGCCGCTGCAGGCCGAACACCCGCACGTACCACTCGGCGGAGGCCTCGACGTCCGACACCGTCGGTGAGAAGTGGTTGATCCCGGTCGTCGGGGGCGGTGTGCTCATGGGTGAACCTCCGGGCTCGCCGGCGGCCCCGTTGCCACCGCGGATCTTCGACCGTAGGGCGCGGGCGACGGGCCGTCGAGGTGGGACAGCTGCTCAGAAGACGCGGATCGCGATCTCCGCGGGCTCCGCGAGCAGCGACTCGATCTCGTCGTCGAGCCTCACCAGGGTGATCGAGGCGCCGGCCATGTCGAGCGACGTGCAGTACTCCCCCACGTAGTTGCGCCCCACCGTGATGTCCTGCGCCTCGAGCTGCCGGTGGGCGCGGCGGTACACCAGGTACAGCTCGCTGATCGGGGTGCCGCCCAGCCCGTTCACCATCAGGGCGACCCGGTCACCTGACTCGAAGGGCAGGTCGCCGACGACCGCACCCAGCAGCTCGTCGACGATCGCGTCCGCCGGCATCAGCTTCTCCCGGCGCCGCCCCGGCTCGCCGTGGATGCCGACGCCCATCTCGATCTCGTCCGCCGGCAGGTCGAACAGGGGCGAGCCCTTGGCCGGCGGGGTGCACGCGGTGAGCGCCATCCCCATCGTCCGGGTCACGGAGTTGACCTTCTCGCCGATCCGGACCAGCTCGTCGAGGTCCGCGCCCCGCTCGGCCGCGGCGCCGACCGCCTTCATCACGAAGAAGTTGCCCGCCACCCCACGCCGGCCCACGGTGTAGGTGGAGTCCTGGACCGACACGTCGTCGTCGATGAACAGGGTCCGGACCGAGATGTCCTCGGCCTCGGCGAGCTCCTGGGCCATGTCGAAGGCCAACTTGTCGCCGGTGTAGTTGTTCACCAGCAGCAGGACGCCCTTCGCCGAGTTCAGCAGCTTGATCGTCTCGTAGACGTAGTCGGTGGGCGGCGCGGCGAACACGTCGCCGGGGCACGCCGCGTCGAGCATGCCCTTGCCGACCGTCATGACGTGCGCGGGCTCGTGGCCCGAGCCGGACCCCTGGACGATCGACACCTTCGCGTCGCTCGGCCCCTCCGCCCGCATGATCAGGTTGTAGTCGGGGACGTAGCGCAGGGTGTCCGGGTTGGCGAGCGCGAGCCCCTCCAGCATCTCCGGGACGAAGTTCTTGGGGTCGTTGACGAACTTCTTCATGCTCTTCTCCAGGGTTGTCCTACTGGGAGGGCCAGTTCCGGGCGACGGCCTCGGCCATCACGGCCACCGCGACCGCGCCGGCGTCGGGCGAGCCGATGCTGCGCTCGCCCGTGTAGCTCGCCCGGCCGCGCATGGCCTGCATGGACGTCGTCGCGTCGGCGGCCGTGCGGGCGGCGTCGGCGGCGACCTTCGCGATCTCGGCGGGAGTACCGGGTCCGGCGTTCGCGATCGCGTCCGTCATCGGGACGAGGGCGTCGAGCAGGGTCTTGTCGCCGACGTCGGAGTTGCCGCGCTTCTTGATCCCCTCCGCGGCCGCGGTGAGCATGGCGACGGCGTCTGCCCCGGTCAGCTCGTCACGGCCCTTGACCGCGGCCGAGGCCCTCAGGAAGGCGGTGCCCCAGATCGGGCCGGACGTGCCGCCCACACGCTTGGAGATGGTCAGCGCGATCTTCTGGAGGAACGCTGCGGGGCTACTGCGGTCGAACCCGTCCCACTCGGCCAGGACGATCTCGAAGCCCCGGGCCAGCGAGTAGCCGAAGTCGCCGTCGCCGACCACCGCGTCCAGGTCGCCGAACTCCTTCTCGTTGTCCACCGCGGTCTGCGCGATGGCGCGGACGACGTACTCCAGATCCGTCATGTCAGTTCCTCACCTGGGACGCGAGCAGGGTGCGCAGGTCCACGAGCCGGACGACGGGTTGCGGGGCGAGGCCCGAGGGATCGGCCAGGACCACGGTGGACTCCCCCGGGTCGCCCAGCGACGAGACGACGAGTGCGGCGCCGGTGAAGTCCTCGTCCGCGGTGTAGCTGCTGACGGTCACCACGCAGGTCAGGCCGGCGCCGACAGCGGCGAGCAGGCCGTTGCGGCTGTCCTCCACCACGACCGCGGCTCGCTCCGGTACACCGAGCTCCGCGATCGCCAGCCGGTAGATGTCCGGTGCGGGTTTCTTGTGCGCGACGACATCGCCCGCGAACACGGCGAACCGCTCCCCGAGGTCCCCCATCACGTGGTCCAGGACACTGCGCACGGACGGCTCGGCCGAGGTCGACGCGACGGCCAGGGACCAGCCGGAGTCCGCGGCCTCCTCCGCGACGCGCCGCACACCCGGCCGCGGGGGGATCGACCCGCTCGCGATGATCCCCGTGTAGATCTCGGTCTTGCGGCGGTGCCAGCGCGCGAGCTGCTCGGCCTGGCCCGCCTCGTCGGTGGGCAGGCCCGCCGCGCTGACGAACCCCGGTGTCAGCAGCGTCCGCATACGTTCCTTGCCGCCCCCGATCCGGAGCTTCTCGCCGTAGTCGGCCTCGCTCCAGCGGACGGGCAGGCCGAACTCCTCGAATGTCGCGTTGAAGGCCGGGAGGTGGCCGTAGCGCTCGGTGTCGGCGAGCACGCCGTCGCAGTCGAAGACCAGGGCGGGCACCGGATCACCCGGCCCGGCCGGCGCTGCCGAAGAGGTCCATGAGCTCGCCGGCCATGGCGATGCAGTCGGCGCGGACCGCTCTGAACAGCGACGGCGGGTCCCACTTGTCCTTCGCGGCGGTCTCCTGGAGGAACGCCAGGTTCGCCTTCATGTACCGCTCCTTGAGCGCGGTGGAGATGTTGACCTTCGCGCAGCCGCGGGCGATGAGGTCGCGGAACTGCGCGTCGGACAGCCCGCTCCCGCCGTGCAGCGCGATGGGCACGGGATGGGCGGCGACGATGTCCGACACCCGCTGGATGTCCAGCTCGGGAGCCGCCCTGTAGGTGCCGTGGGCGTTGCCGATCGACGGGGCGAAGACGTCGACGCCGGTCGTGTCGAGGAAGTCCAGCGCGACCTGCAGGTCCTGCCGTGTGGCCACGGTGTCCGAGCCGATCCCGTCCTCGACACCGGTGATCGACTCGATCTCGCCCTCGACGTCCGCACCGTGCTTCCGGGCCTCGGCGACCACCTCGACGGTCTGGCGGGTGTTGTCCGCGACGGCCAGGTGCGAGGCGTCGAACAGCACGGAGTTCCAGCCCCGGTCCAGGCAGGCCGTGATGACCTCCCGCTCCGGGCAGTGGTCCAGGTGCAGCGTCACGGGCACCGCGATGCCGTCCGTCATCGACGTCCACATCGCCCAGAGCACGTCGAGCCCGATCGCCTTCACGGTCTTGACCGAGGTCTGGACGATCAGCGGCGAGGAGCGCTCGACGGCCGCGGCGAGCACGGCCTCGAGGGTGAGGTCGTTGAAGACGTTGATCGCGGGTACGCCGTAGCGCTCCGCGAAGGCGTCGGCGAGGATCTCGCGGAGCGGGACGACGGGCACGTCGGCTGACGCTAGCCAGGCGGGCGGCCGCCGTCGGCCGTGGTTCTCCCCATCTTCTGACGGGGAGAACCCCTACCGGCCAGCACCGTGCGGTTCGCGGAGCCCGTCTTGCGGAGCACCGCGCCCACGTGCTTCTCGACGGTCTTGACGGAGATCCCGAGCCGGACCGCGATCTGCTTGTCCCGCAGGCCCAGCTCCACCAGCTCGCGCACCTCGCGCTCCCGGTCGGTCAGCGCGTCGCCGCCGGGTTCGCGCACCGCTCCGGTGAGCAGCACGTCCCCGCGGGCCGCGGCCAGCACCGCCCGGGCCAGGGCCGGGCCGTCGAGATCCGGGCCGATGCCACCGCGGGCGCCGGCGTGCACGGCATCGCGCAGCAGCTCGTCCGTGTGGTCCTCGGCCATGACCAGCACCGACACCTCCGGGGCCGCGGCGCGCACGTACGAGGTGAGACGCGCGCCGTCGAGCTCGGGCATCCGCAGATCGACCAGCACCACGTCCGGCGCCAGGACCCGAACCGCGTCGACCACCTCGCGCGCGTCGCCGATCTCACCGACAACCTGGACGTCCGGCTCGGCCTGGGCCAGCAGCCGCACCAGCCCGGCCCGCACCACCGGCCGGGGATCGACGACGAGGACGCGCCACGGCACGTGCGCCCGCCCGCCGGATCCGTTCGGGGTCTCGTACGGGATGTGGGCGCGGACGCGGGTGCCCCAGCCCGGCGTCGACTCGATCTGCAGGTCGGCGCCGAGCCGGTGGGCGCGGGCAACGATCCCCTGCATGCCCAGTCCCCCGCGGCGCTCGGCCTGTGCCGCCGGGTCGAACCCGACGCCGTCGTCCTCGACCACGACGGACACGTCGTCGGCGCCGTACAGCACGCCCACCCGCACCGACGCCGCCTCGGCGTGCAGCACCACGTTCGTCAGCGCCTCCTGGACCAGCCGCAACGCCTGCTGGCCGAGCTCGGGCGCCAGCGTTCGGGACTCGCCGGTCACCACGAGATCCGCGCGGATCGGCGCGGTCGAGCGCACCCAGGCGAGCTCGACGGCGATCGAGTCCTCCAGCGGATACAGCTCCAGGAGCGCGGGCCCGAGGCCGAGGACGGTGCGCCGGGTCTCGGCCAGGGCCGTCCGGGCGGCCGCCCTGGCCGCGGCGACGTGCTCGGTCTGCTCGCTGGCGTCGAGATGGAGCAGGATCGAACCGAGCGCGCGGGCGACGGTGTCGTGGACGTCGCGCACCACGCGTTCCCGTTCGGCGCTCACCGCGAGGCGGCGCGAGCGCTCCTCGGCCTCCGCGTGCAGCCGGGCGTTGACGATCGCGATCGCCGCGTGCGTCGCGAACATCCGAAGCAGCTCGACGTCGTCCTTGCGGAACCGGACGTCCGGGTCGGTGGAGAACACGACGCAGGCGCCGATGATCTCGCCACCCCACTCGATGGGCACCGCGACGGTGGCGTGCAGGCGGCGGCGATCAGCGGGGGCGACATGCCCACCACGGACCTCGCTGTAGGAGTCGAAGACCACCGGCGCCCGCTTCGCCACGACCGCGCCCGTGGCCCCCTCGGTCAGCGGGAAGACGGTGCCCTCCTGGCAGCCCACCCCGAGGTCGGCCTCCTTGCGGTAGGTGCCGGCGCGCTCGTCCACCGTCGAGATCGAGCCGGCCCCGCCGCCGAGCAGGTGCACCGCGCGGCGCAGGATCCGGTGCAGGAGCGGCTGCAGACTGAACTGCCCGGCCAGGTCCTCCGCCGCCCCGGCCAGAGCGTCGACCTGCTCGCGGGGGCTGACCCGGGAGCCGGCCTCGGCACCGGTGACAGGCATCCTCGGATGGTAGGCGCAGATCCGCAGCTGCGGACCCGTTGCTCCGCCGGTTCAGCGGGTGTCGTAGGCGAGATCGTGGCGTTCGAGGGCCCACCACACGGCCACGAACGTCGAGGTCCGTCGCAGCGAGCAGTCCGTCTCGCTCTCGAAGCGACGGATCCGGTAGCGCACGGTGTTGGGGTGCACGAACAGCTCCGCCCCCGCCCGCTCGCAGTTGCCCTGGTGGTCGAGGTAGACGCGGACGGTCCGGAGGATGTCCACGCCGCCGGCGCCGAGGGCGACGATCGGGAGGACGTAGCGCTCGACCAGCGCGTCTCCGACACCCTCGTCGCCGATCACCGCGGGACGGGCGCCCAGCTCGCCGAGGCCGTGGCACCCGCGCAGGCCGAGGCTGACCGCGGCATCGAGTGCGCGGCCCGCGGTCGCGAACGACCGGCGCAGCTCGCTCAGCCGTGCCGGCGGCGCGATCCCCACCGGAAGGTCGATCCCGCCCGCGGGCACCCGCCGGAGCAGGCCCCACACCTGCCCGTCGACGACGGCGGCGATCCCGTCCCGGGGATCGCCGGTGAGCTCGCCCCAGGCCTCGACGGCGCCGAGGCTGCTGTCGTCGTCCCGCCGGGCCCGCACGGCCGAGTAGAGGACCCCGCAGTCGAGGCCGGCCCGCCGGGCCCCGTCCAGCGCGGCCGCCTCGGAGACCGGACGCGTTCCGAGGTGGCACAGGAACCGGACGTGCGCGGGCGGGTCAGTCGCCACGGCACTCGACCGCACCCGGCGGAAGTGGCACACGGACAGCGTGGTGCCGTGTTCCCGCCACGGGATCGTGAGATCGAGGAAGTCCGTCAGCACCGCCTCCGGCAGTCCGGACGAGGTGACCTCCCGCCTGGCCCAGTCCACGAGGACGTCCGCCCCGAGCCGCCAGGCCCGGATCACGTCGTCCAGGACGATGCCGTCGTCCGACTGCTGTCCGGCGATCGAGAGGTACAGCCGCTTCCCGTCGCGCCCCAGTGGTCTGCGGTCCGCGACGAGGCAGCGGAACTCCGTCAGCCCGCGGACCACCTGCTCCTGGATCACCTGCTCCGGTATCCGGCGATAGGAGCGCAGATCCGCCATCCGGTCGACGATGTCCTGCTCCAGGCCTCCGAGCCGCAGGGCGAACGCCGTGCTGAACCGGGTCCAGACGTCCGGCGCCACCGACCGGTCGGTGGAGGCCGCTCTGCCCATCACCCGAGCCTAGGCGGCGGGCGCGGCGGTCCGCCAGCACGACCGGCACCACGCTCGCGCGCATCAGATCGACCGGGCGGCATGCTCGGCCTCCCACACGGCGTTGAAGAACCGGCGCGGGGCCATGGCGTCCCCGACGACGGACACCGTGCGGCGACCGGCCCGCTCGAACTCCTCGGCGAGCTCGGTCCGGGCCTGTTTGCCCGTGGAGACGACGAGCGCGTCGACGTCGTCGCGGGTCTCGAGCTCGCCCGTGTCGAGGTCCCGCAGGGTGAGCCGGTCCTCGTCGAAGGTCTCGATCACCTGGCGCACGGTGAACGTGACCCCGAGCCTGCGCAGCCGGCTGTAGAAGGGGCCCTGGTCGCGGGTGCCGGCGAGGTCGGGTCCCACCTGCGCGAGACGGGTGACGAACTGAACCGGATGTCCCGCGGTGGCGAGCTGCTCGGCGACGACGAGCGCCTCGCGGGTGCCCGTGTCGTCGAACACGACGACCCGGTTCGGGATCTCCGACGCCCTGGCCCGCAGCGCCTCCTCGACCGTGTAGACGTTGAACTGGTCCATGCCGGGGACGACGAGCTCGTCGTTCATCCAGCGGAAGGGCTGGACCGCGCTCACCCCGGTCTTGAGGAACTCGGCCCCGGTCGCGATCACGACGTGGTCGAACTCGTCCGCCCAGCCCTCGACACCCTGGACGTACTCGTTGAGCCGGACGGTGACCTTCTCCTCCTTCACCCGCTCGACGAGCCAGTCGACCATCCCGACGTACTCGGCGTAGGACGTGCCCTCCAGCAGCCGGACCTGACCGCCCAGCCGGTCGGAGCTCTCGAACAGGGTGACGTGGTGCCCGCGTCGCGCGGCGGTGTAGGCCGCGCGCAGACCCGCCAGCCCGCCGCCGACGACGGCGACCTCCTTGGCCTCGGCCGCGGGAGCGAGCGCCCGGGTGCCGAGGGTGCGCTCCAGACCGACGGCCGGATTGTGGGCGCAGCCGAGCCGGGTCGACATGACCGTCGACAGGCACCAGCCGGTGCCGACGCACGGCTGGATCTTGTCGGCCTGCCCCGTGGCGGCCTTGGTGAGCCAGTTCGGGTCCGCGATCAGCTGCCGCGCCATGCCGATGAAGTCGGCCTTGCCCGCGGCGAGGATGCCCTCGGCCTGGTCGGGCGTGGTGATCCGGCCGACCACGACCACGGGCAGGTCCCCGACGGCCCGCTTGATGGCCGCGGTGTCCTCGACCTGGTAGCCACGCGGCGCGGGGGGCATGGCGTACATCTTCATGCGGTCCAGGTAGCTGCCCTGGGTGACCGACAGGTAGTCGAGCTTGCCGGTGGCGGCGAGCCGGGTGGCGATCTCGACCCACTCCGGGTTGCCGAGGCCGTTCTCGATGCCCTCGTTCCCGCTGATCCGCATGCCCAGGACCATGTCCGCGGGCACGATCTCCCGGATCTGGTCGAGGATGGTCATGACGATCCGCATGCGGTTCTCGAGCGAGCCGCCGTAGGCGTCCGTCCGGTGGTTGGTGGCCGGCGAGAGGAACTGCCCGAGCAGGTAGCCGTGGGTGACGCCGTGGATCTCGACGCCGTCGAGGCCGCCCTCCACCGCGTACCGCGCCGAGCGGACGTAGTGCTCGACGATCTCGTCGATCTCGGCGCCGGTCATCTCGTGGGGGATCTCGCGGAACAG
This sequence comes from Pseudonocardia ailaonensis, assembly GCF_039531635.1. Lineage (NCBI taxonomy): Bacteria > Bacillati > Actinomycetota > Actinomycetes > Pseudonocardiales > Pseudonocardiaceae > Pseudonocardia > Pseudonocardia ailaonensis. Next base: position 150,154 of record NZ_BAAAQK010000006.1, read on the forward strand.
CCCGCACGGCACCGCCGACGGCGCCCACACCGGGCGCCTGCTCACGACGCCGTGGGTCTGCCGCCCCCGGTGCCACAGCTGCGCGAACACCAGGGTCCCGTAGGGCTCCAGCGCCGCCTTCATCTGCCGATAGGCGGGGACGACGCTCGGCTCGAACGCGTAGACGCGCATGCCCTCGTAGGGCTGGGTGGTCGGGTGGACCGCCATGGCCTCCATGGTGATCACGGCGGTGCCGCCCGCGGCGCGCTCGGCGTAGTAGTCGATGTGCTCCTGCGAGAACGTGTTGTCCTTGACGAGGTGGGTGCTGTGGCCCGTCATCCACGTGCGGTTGGGGGCGGTGCGCGGGCCGAGGCGCAGCGGGCTCGTCAGGATCGGGTACTCCGACGGAACGGTGGTCGTGCTGGTCACGCGGGGTTCTCCTTACGTGGTGGGAGGCGGCGGCCCGGTCAGTGCTCGCGCCGGCTCATGCCCAGGTAGACCTCCCAGAGGTCGTCCATGGCCAGGAGCTCCGCGAGGGGCGCGCTGAAGGTGAGGGCGCCGTCGCCGAGGATGAAGCCGCGACCGTCCGGCGGGAGGTCCGGCGGCAGCACCTGCTCCACCAGCGCCACGCACCCGCCGTCGGACACGATGCGCCGCAGGGAGGCGACGACCTCGGCGAAGACGCCGGGGGCGAGCCCGGTGCTGGGCTCGTCGAGCAGGACGACGCGGGGATCGGCCATGAGGGCCCGCCCGATGGCGAGCATCTGCTGCTCGCCGCCGGACATCGTCCCGGCCTGCTGCCTGCGCCGCTGCGACAGCACCGGGAACAGGTCGAACACGTAGTCGAGCCGCTCGCCGAGCCGGGCCCGCAGGTCGCGGCGCTGACAGCCGAGGTCGAGGTTCTCGGCCACGGTCATCTGGGGGAACAGCTGCCGTCCCTCGGCGACGTGGACGAGGCCGAGCCGGGCCAGCTCGGCGGTGCTCCGCCCGGTGAGGTCCTCGCCGTCGACCCGCACCGTGCCGGCGCGCCGGTCGCACATGCCCGAGATCGCCCGCAGCAGCGTGGTCTTCCCGGCGCCGTTGGGGCCGAGGATGAGGGCGAGCTCGCCGCGCTCGCAGGTGATCGAGACATCGCGGATGACGGTGATGCCGCCGTAGCCCGCGGTGATCCCGTCGATCTCCAGGAAGCTCATGACGACCTCCGGCCGAGGTAGGCGTCGGCGACGACCTTGTCGGAGAACACGTCGGCGACGGAGCCCTCGCTCAGGACCGTCCCGAACGACAGCACCATGGCGCGGGTGCACAGCGAGCGGATGAAGTCCACGCTGTGCTCCACCACCACGATCGCCGTGCCGGCCGCGGCGAGCTCGCGGATCCGCTCGGTGATCGAGCCCCGCTCGTGGTGGTCGAGTCCGGACGCGACCTCGTCGAGCAGCAGCACCGACGGGGCGACGGCCACAGCCCGGCACATCTCCAACATCTTCAACGCGTGCAGGTCCAGGGAGCCGACCTGGCTCTGCGGGGCGAGCCCGAACTCCGCGCAGAGGCCGTCGACGTCGCGGTCCCCACCCCCGTAGTGCACGGCGAGGCCCACGATCTCCTCCACGGTGACCTCGGCGAACTGCCGCGGGATCTGGAAGGTCGCGACGACGCCGGCGCGGACCCGTTCACGCAGCGACAGCGGGGTGACGTCGCGTCCCTCGAGCACGATCCGCCCCGTGGTCGGCCGCAACCGTCCGGCGAGCAGGTTGAACAGGGTCGTCTTGCCGGCGCCGTTGGGGCCGATCAGCGCGAGGATCTCCCCCCGGCCGACCCGCAGGTCGACCCCGTCGACGGCGACGAGACCCGAGAACCGCTTGGTCAGGTTCTCGGCGACGAGCACGGGCGTCGTCATGTCGCCGGCACCGCCTCGCCCCTCGCCCCGGCCTTGCGGGTCCAGCGCGGGCGCGGCACCGGGAAGCGGTCCCGCCAGCGCGCCGGCAGCGTCGCCAGGGCCGTCCCGACGATCCCGCCCGGCAGCACCAGGATGACGACCAGCAGCGCCGCCCCATTGACCATGGTCGCGATGCCGGGGTTCTGGATGGAGTCGCTGAGCTGTTTGGTCACGAGCTGCCACACGACGGCGCCGAACACCGCGCCCCAGAGCAGCCCCACCCCGCCGAGCAGCGTGGTGAGGACGGCCAGGACCGCGTAGTTGAGGTTGAAGACGGTGTTCGGGTCGACGAACGTCGCGCCCGCCATGTAGACCACCCCGAACGCCCCGACGCAGGGGGCGCCGAGCACGAACGCCGTGACCTTGAGCCGGGTGGTCGGCACACCGACGGCCGCGGCCGCCGACTCGTCGATCGCGAGCATCCGCAGCCCGCTGCCGATCGGCGACTCGTCGACGACGTGGTGCAGCACGATCGCCACCAGGGTGATCACGATGGCGTAGACGAGCAGGCCGCTGTCCGACGGGCTCGCGGTGATCGGGACGTACTGGCCCGCGCTGCCGCCGGGGAAGAAGGCGTTGCCCGCGACCCGGAGCCCCTCCGACGCCGCGATCGTCAGGATCGCGAAGTACGGCCCGCGGGCCCGGAAGGCCGGGGTGAGCAGGACGCTGACCGCGGTGGCGGCCAGCGCGCCGAGGATCACGACGATCCAGAGCGGCATCGCCGGCGCGGCGCCGAGCACCGCCGTCCCGACGTAGGCCCCGACGCCGAACATGATCGGGTGGGCGAAGGAGTGCTGGCCGGCGAGACCACCGATGAGGTTCCACGTCACGGCCAGGGTGACCGTCATCAGGATCGTCCGCCAGAAGGTGATGCCGTAGCTGTCGTCGCCGAGCGCCAGCACCACGGTCACCACGACGAGCAGCGCGCAGCCCACCGCCAGCCCGCGGACGCTGTGGAACCGGCCGACCGGGGCGCCGCTCATGCGTACACCCGGCCGAGGACGGGATCGTTGCTCGGCGGGACGAGATCTGCCCGCTCGACGCGGGAGAGGTGCCCACGGCCGAGAGGAGTGACCTTCGCCGTCATGGAGATGTCCTTTCGCAGGCTGCGTCGTCAGACCGAGCGGGCGCTCAGCAGGCCCGAGGGCCGGAACAGCAGGATCACGACGATCAGCGCGAAGCCGACGATCGAGCCGGCCGCGTCGTTCACGGCGTACTGCACGAAGGACTCCACGAGCCCCAGCGCGACGCTCGCGACGAGCACGCCCTTGAGGTTGCCGAGTCCCGCCGCGACGACGACCGTGAACGCCTTGAAGATCGACTCGAAGCCGACCGTCGGCGTCAGCAACGAGGAGTTGAGGATGACGAGCGCCGCGCCGGACGAGAGCATGCCCGCGATGACGCACGCGCTGACCGAGGCACGGCCGACGTTGATGCCGACCAGGGCGGCGCCCGTCGGGTTCTGCGAGACCGCCCGGATCCGTCTGCCCAGGCCCGACCGGTAGAGCACCACGAAGAGCACGCTCATCAGGACGAGCGCCACCGCGATGTTGATGATCGTCGTGAGCCCGATCGACGCGCCCAGGACCGGGAACGTCCGGTTCGGGAACGCGACGGACTTCTGGTCCGTGCCGAAGGTCCACTGCACGAAGCCCTGGAGGATCAGCCCCAGGCCGAATGTCGCCAAGATCTGGTTGACGCGGGGCGCGTTCCGGAGCGGCCGCACGATCAGCAGGTAGAAGATCGCGCCGAGCACGACGCCCGCGGCGACGCCGGCGACCACGGCGGCGTAGACACCGACCCCCGTCGCCCCGACCACGCCGAAGATCGCATAGCTCCCGACGGTGGCGAAGTCTCCCTGGGCGAAGTTCAGGATCCCGAACACGCCGAGGAACACGGTGAGCCCCAACGAGAGCTGGGTGTAGAGGGCGATGTTCGACAGGCTGTTGAAGACGATCTGGAGGGTGGTGTCCACGCCGCTGCTCCTCGTGCCGGGGTGCTCAGACCCCGCCCTGACGTCCGAACAGGATCGGGAACTCCTCGCCGGTGGTGTACCTGCTCTCGTCGCTGAGCAGGAACACCACGGACTTGGCCACGTCGGCCGGCTGGATGTACCCGATGCCGGTCGCGTGGATGCCCGCGAACCGGGGCTCGATGTCCTCGAGCGTGGGGTTCTCGAGGTCCGGGGCGTAGACCCGGTACAGGTAGTCGTTGAGGATCATGTCGGTGCCGACGTTGCTGGGCGAGATCGAGTTCGCGGTGATGCCGCGGTCCGCGTACTCGATGGCGACGGACTTGACCAACGAGTACACGCCGGCCTTGGCCGCGGCGTAGTGGGCCACGTGCATGCCGGTGTGCCGCACGGTGCCGGAGGTGGTCGCGACGATCCGGCCGAAGCCCTGCGCCAGCATGTGCGGAAGGGTGGCCTTCATGGCGTGCCACACGCCCGTCAAGTTGACGTCGATCATCTCCTGCCAGGTGGCCTCGGGGATCTCGTCCGTCTTGCCGCCCATCGACCAGATGCCCGCGTTCGCGACCAGGTAGTCGATCGTGCCGAAACGCGCGGCCGTCTCGTCCGCGGCCGTCTTGAGGGCGTCGAAGTTCCGGACGTCGGCGACGAACGGCAGCGCCTCGCTGCCCGCCTCTTCGATCAGGCGGACGGTCTCGGCGAGGTCCTCCTTCGTCGAGTGCTTGTAGGGCACCGTCTCGAAGCCCTCGCAGACGTCGACGAGGGCCACGCGGACGCCGTGCTCGGCGAGCGCGACGGCATGCGCACGGCCCTGACCGCGGGCACCGCCCGTCACGAAGGCGACGCGTCCGGGGGCGAAGGTCAGGCTCATTGCTTCATTCCTCTCGGGAGGTGGGCGGGTGGCACGGGTCCGGTCAGGAGGCACCGGCGAGGTAGCCCTGGACCTTCGTGCCGGGCTTGGCCTCGGCCGTGGGCAGCACCACGACGGGGGTGCCGGCCTGGTTCTGCAACAGGTAGAGCGCCTGGAACTGCAGCTGCCCGTTGGGGGCGAACGAGACCGGCCCGTAGACGGTGGGCACGTTCTGGAGCTTCGCCAGCGCGTCCCGCACGGTCTCGCGAGAGATCGTGTCGGCGGGGATCGACCGCAGGGCGGCGACCAGGATCTCGGCCGCCTGGTAGCCGCCCGGGGCCATCTGCGGCGGCGCCTCGCCACCGTAGGCGGCCTTGTAGTCGGACAGGAACGTCTGGTTGGCCTGTGTGGGCGAGCCCGGCCACCACTGGGTGCCGACCAGGACGCCGTCGTTGAGCGTGCCGACGCTCGCCATCGCGGTCGGGTCGATGAGCGGGTTGCCCTCGCCGTAGAGGTTCGTGGGCTTGAACCCGAGCTGCTGCATGTTCGTGAGCAGCGTCTTCGCCTCGGCGCCGTTCACCGCGAGCCACACCGTGTCCGGGTTGTCGCCCTTGATCTTCGTGACGGTCGAGGCGTAGCTGGCCTGCTGCGGCTGGATCTTCTCGTTCGAGACCACGGTGTAGCCGTGCGCGGCCGCCTGGTCGGTGATGACCTTGGCCGCGGCGGTCGCGAACGGCGAGTCGATGTAGACCAGTGAGACCCGCTGCGGGGTGATCATCTTCTGCTCGATCGCCCGCAGGAACGTCTGCTTCTCGACATCCTCGCCCAGCGGATACGTGTTGAAGAGGTACTTGAACCCTCGGTTCACGGCGTCCGGGGTCGACAGCTGGGACTGGACGTTCGGCACCTGCGCCTTCTCCAGCGCGGCCGACGCCGGCATCCCGATGCTCGACCCGTAGCTCCCCAGCACCGCGACGGTGTTCTTGTTGCCGGCGAGCTGGTTGGCCACGGTCACGGCCGTGGCGGCGTTCCCGGTGTCGTCGAGCACCGTCAGCTTGACCTTCCGGCCGTTGATCCCGCCGGCCGCATTGACCTGGTCGAACTTCAGCTTCATCCCGTTGGTCAGGATGGTTCCCGGTGAGGCGAGACTCCCGGTCAGCGGGGCGTACGCACCGACCTCGATGTCCCCGCCCGACGACGCGGAACTACCACCCCCGCAGGCGGTCAGGACCAGCGCCGCTGCGCCGACCCCCGCGGCCAGGGCGGCGATCCGGCGGCGGATCACCGGTCACCGTCCGGGAGCGCGACCATGCTGACGACCATGGAGACACCGTCGGGCCCGGCCCGCCACGAGTGCACGGCCGCCTCGACGACGGCGACGTCACCGGCCCGGAGCTCCACCGAGTCCTCGTCCGTGCCGAGGACCACGCTGCCGCGGAGGATCACGTCGTGGTCCAGGGTCGTGGTCCGGTGGGGGTCCGCGACGGCGTCCGGGGCGAACTCCACGACCACGCAGGCGAACTCGCCCGGATCCGCCTTCACCGGCCGGACCGGACCGGTGTGGGGCGTCCCCTTCGCCAGCTCCGGCGGCCACCCGATGGTCCGATGGACCTGGTCGCTCGCGGAGACCGCGCCGTCGGACAGCGCGATCTCAGGAGTGCGGACCGAGCGGATGGACGACCGCCCGTTCTCGACCCCGACGGTCACTATGGTCGTCATCGCTCTCGTCGACTCCTTCGTCGTCCAGCCACGGCCGAGGGGCGCCCGCGGGCCGGGAATCCGGCGAGCGGGCCGACCGCGAGGAGAAAATTGAACCGTGACTTCAGGATTGCTCCGTCACCGTAAGAGCGAGCCACACGGCGGTCAAGGAACCATCACCCGCACTGTGGAAAGTGCCAAACAGGCCCCGCGGGGCTTGTCAGCGGCGGCCCGGACCTGCGCCTCGGAGACCTCCGGCGCGGTCTCGACCAGCACGAGCCCGCCTCCGCCGGCGCAGGACGGCGCCGGTGCACCGCCCGACCTCGTCCCGGCCGGCGTGAACCTCCAGTTCACGGCCGGACCCCGCCGGGGTCGGAAGGGCGGCGGGCCCACCTCACCGTGGGCGCGGCTCACATCGGGGCGGGGCTCACCGCGGGGCGGGGCTCGTCTCGACGAAGGGCACGCTGACCCTGATCGCGTCGAGGATGCGCTCCACGTCCTCGCGGCGCACCGGACCCTCCACCACGAGCTCGCGATGCGCGTAGGTGACCAGGTCGACCGACATCGACTCCTCGACCTCGCCGATCCTCAGCCGCCAGGCCTCCAGCTCCAGCCGGGCCAGGTGCGGGTACACCCGCTCGTCGACCTCCTCGACGTCGTGGTGCTCGGCGACGCGGCCCAGCTCGACGTCCAGCTCACCCACCCCGGTGTCCAGGGCGGCCCGGTAGTCCGCCCACCGCCGTTCGTCGACCTGTTCGCAACGGCCGTGGGCCAGGCGGAGCCGACCCCGCAGCGTCTCGATGCCCGCCCGGAGCCGCCGCCCGTGCGGGCTCGACCCCGGGTCGAGTCCCGCCACGACCGAGTCGACGTCCTCGATCCGGCGCTCCCGCACGGTCCGATCAGCCATGACGGGACCGTACGAGCCGGCGACGACCGGAGGCCGCCGGCGCGGCCAACGGCGAATGAACGACATCCGGCACCGCGCGAACCGGCGCCGCATCCGCACCCTTCGGTCGGTCCGGCGAATGCCCGGCGGCGTCGTGAAGGCGCCTTGAAGCGAGAGTGAAGGCGGACCGCCGATGCTCGTCCCATGACCGCATTCTTCAAGAACGACAGCTTCCGGTTCGCCGTGGAGATCGCCCTCGGCGAGACCTACCACCAGGCCACCGACGCCGGCGAGATCCTCTCCACCATCGCCCGCATCCCCAACGGCGACACCACCGCCTGGGTCCGCGAATGGTCGGCCACCGCCGATCGCCTGGCCCACCTCGCCGGCGAGGCCGAGGCGACCGGCCACCTGCGCAGCGCAGCCGCACGCTGGCTGCGCGCGTCGAGCTACTACGCCCAGGCCTGCGAGCAGGCCGACGCCACCGGCACCTTCACCGAGGTGTGGGACCGCCACCGCCTCGCCTGGGACCGCTTCGTCGACCGGACCAACGCCCTGGGCGACGTCGTCATCGAACGGATCGCCGTCCCCTACCAGGACACCACCCTGCCCGGACACCTCTTCCGCACCCCCGGCACCGGGCCACGCCGGACCCTCATCTACGTCAACGGCAGCGACGGCTCCGTGATCGGAGCGTGGGCCCACTGTGCGGCCGCGGCTCTGTCCCGCGGCTGGACCGTCGTGACCGTCGACGGCCCCGGCCAGAACGCCGCGCTGCTCCGCCAGGACATCCCGTTCCGCCCCGACTGGGAGGCCGTCCTCACCCCACTGGTCGACCTCCTGCACACCCGCCCCGACGTCGACACCGACAGGATCGCCGTCCTCGGAGTCAGCCAGGGCGGCTTCTGGGTGCCCCGCGCGGTGGCACACGAACACCGCGTCGCCGCGGCGGTCGCCGACCCCGGGGTCGTCGATGTGTCCACCCTGATGCTCGGCCAGCTGCCGCACTTCCTGCGCACGCTGCTCGACCGGGGAGAACGGGAGAAGTTCGACAAGGACATGGACTGGGGACTCACGCTGCCCCCCGGACTGCGCACCAGCCTGGCCTGGCGGATGCGCCCCTACGCGGTGACGTCCTACTTCGACTTCTTCACCGCCGTGCTCGACTACCGGCTCACCGGCGAGGACCTGGCCGCCATCCGATGCCCCATGCTCGTCACCGATCCCGAGCACGAGCAGTTCTGGCCCGGCCAGTCCGCCCAGCTCGCCGACGGCCTCTCCTGCCCGGTCACCCTCCTGCCGTTCACCGCGGCCGAAGGCGCGGACGGTCACTGCGAACCACTCGCACAGGGCCTGCGGGAGGAGCGCATCCTCGACTGGCTCGACGACCACGTCCCGGCCTGACCTCGCGGTCGAGACCCGACGTACGGCACGCAGGGACGCTGTCCGGTGTGGCTTGCATCGACAGGGTCGGACGCGCCGACCCGTCGTCTCAAGGCGTCGCCGAGACGCGATCAGCCCACGCGGTCCGGCGTCGATCTGCCCCACCCCGAGCTGGGGGCGCCCCACTCGCTGAGGCCGCGAAGATGAACCGCTACCTTCGCCGGAGCTTTGCCCCACCGTCGACCGAACAAGACGAATCGATCGCAGGAGAGTCCATGGGAATGCTCGACGGAGTACTCGGCAACGCCTCCCGGATCGACCCCCGCGCCGCCGCACAGGAATTCAGCAGGCTGCTCTCACAAGGTGAGCAGGTCCACGCCGCCTACCAGCTGATCCGCGACTCGTTCCTCTTCACCGACCGCCGCCTGATCATGGTCGACAAGCAGGGCATGACCGGCAAGAAGGTCGAGTACCACTCCATCCCCTACCGCAGCATCACCCACTTCTCCGTCGAGACCGCAGGCACCTTCGACCTCGACGCCGAGCTCAAGGTCTGGCTCTCCGGCATGTCCATGCCCATCCAGAAGCGCTTCGGCAAAGGCGTCGACGTCTACGAGGTCCAGGCATTGCTCAGCACATTCGTCGCGCGCTGAGCACTGGCGGGCGAGCGGCGGTCTCATGACGTGGGTTCGGGTGTCGGGCCGGCCGCTCGGCTCGCCCGCCATTCCTCGACCTCGGTGAGCTCGCCGACTGCCGGGACGAGCAGAACTGGTCTCATCCGCGACGACATCGTAGAGATCCTGCGCGACACCCGCGACGCGTGTGGAGCAGTTGAGCCACGGCAGACCGCCTCGAGCGGCGAGGCGTTCGAGGCGACCCGTCGCCCCACGGCGGATCACGCCCTCCTTAGACGTGGTCGCCGGATCGTCCCGGGGACTGCTCATTCCTTCAGCACGGCGCAGACCGCATCCGCGATCGTGGACGCGGAGGGATACGGCTGCTTCTCCAGGGCGGGGCTGAAGGGGATCTGAATGTCTGGGTGATCACCCGGACCGGGCTGCGCGGAGGCTGGCGAAGGCGCGCTCCGCGACTCGGTAATGATCTCGGCAGCCGCTCCGCCGGTCCGGTTCGCGGCCGAACGCTGATACCTGCGCCGTCCTCCGCCCGGCTGAGGTTCCGGCTCGGCCCGCGTCCGTCGATCGACCGACCGAGGGTCACCCCGCGGCTCCTCCGATCGACGGAGGGCCGGCGGCCTCGCCGTCCGCGAATCTCCTCTCACCAACGGAAACACCACCTCGAGCAGGAGAAACCATGTCGAACAACCAGAACCCCACCAGCACCCGCGCCGCCAAGCGGCGCGCCCGCCTCGCCAAGGGCGCCTGCGTCCTCCTGGCCACCGGCGCCCTGGTCGGAGCCGGCGCCGGGGTCGCCTCGGCCGCCGACTACCCCCGCTCCGAGCAGGTGTACTTCACCGAGGTCATCAAGCCCAGCGACTCGATCGCCCTCCCGCGCATGCAGTGCTTCAGCGGCTGGCTCGAAGACGTCAACTACTCCCCCGGGCGCACCGTGCTCAACGGTGTGGAGGTCAGGGAGCCCGGCTCCGTCGGGGTCACCGCGTCCAAGGCGATCCTCGCCGCTGGCGGCGACGACAGCCACTTCGGCGTGATCGGCTTCGCCGACAACTACATCGCGGCCGCCGCCACCAACTGGAACCCCTTCGCCTCCGCGGAGCTCACCGTCGAGCTGCACTGCACCAACGACTGGAACAAGGCCGTCAAGCAGCTCCGCATCCCCGGCTACAACCCCGAGGTGGGCTGACACCGGCCGCACCACGGCGCCGCGGGTCCGATCGGCGGCGCCGTGGGAAGGCGGGTGCCAGACGATGGCGACCTGCACGACCACGTCAGGGCATTCGCCCAGCACCCCGTCGACGCCGTGCCGCCGGGCCACTGACCGCCGACCCCTCGGCGCGAGGCGCGGGTACTCCGGCTCCGGACGCTGCCTCGACGGAGCACGTTCAGCCCGTCTCCTCGCCCGACGGCGCGGACGGCAGCGTGTAGATCTGGCCGAGCACCTTCACCAGCAGGGCGTTCGCCGTCGGACGGCTGTCCGGTGAGACGGTCAGGTTGCTCCAGATCACCAGCGTCACCTTGTTCACCGGGTCGTACCCGGCGAAGGAGTTGAAGCCCGGGAGCTCGCCGAAGTGGAAGTACATCGTCGCGCCCGGGGCGAAGGTCTGCCGCTCGATGCCGTACCCGTACTGGGTCGCGGCCAGGTCCGCCGGGTCGGCGGGCTGCGGGCTGTCGAGCCACTGCCGCTGGAGGTCGGCGCCGAACACCTTCCCGCCGACCAGCGCCTTGATCCAGGTGGCGAGATCGTCGGCGGTGGAGAGGGCACCCCCGGCGGCGAACGCGTAGGACGAGTTCTGGTACACGGAGACGCGCAGCGACCCGTTCGCCCGGGTCTCGATGTACCCGCGGGCACGGCCCTTCTCAGCACCTGGAGGTCGAGGCATGGCGGCAGGCTAGGTCAAAGTTTTGCACCCGGATGCTACCCCGAGGGCGATCTGAGCCGGTCTCTCAGCGGAGAAACCGCAGCTCAGAGGTGGAGCGGGCGACGGGAATCGAACCCGCGTAGCTGGTTTGGAAGGCAACGAGTCAGGGTGTTCGGATGCTTTTGCCAGCACCTAAAGCCTCGCGGATCCATCCTCAGGTGCGCTTACGCTGCACCTGGCGACCCACGTTCGTGCCACAAACGAACGCCGTTGTGCTGCGCACCTGACTTGCCAAGACCAGTGTCCACATGTCGCTCAGAGAGTCATGCCCCCGTTTGTCCCGATCACCTCGCCGACGATCGCGCTGGCCGCCGGCGAGGCGAGGAACGCCACCACGTTCGCCGTCTCCTCGTGGAGCAGGTAGCGACCCAGCTGGTTGCGGATCATCATGTAGAACCACATGTCGTTGAAGGCCGGGATCTTTGCCTTCGTACGCACCATCGACCCCGGGTTGACCCCGCACACGTTGACCCCGTGGTGGATCACCTCGCCGGCGAGGAACTTCGTGAACGACGCCAGCCAGCTCTTACCGGTGCCGTAGAGCAGGTTCCGCGGCGCCGTCGGCAGGTCCGCCGACGAACTGCCGATGTTGATGATGTGCCCGCCGCCCTGCGGGATCATGTAGTCCAGCACCGCCCGGCTCG
>NZ_BAAAQK010000007.1:0-11531 GCF_039531635.1 Pseudonocardia ailaonensis
CACCCACCAACGCCCTCAGGAGCTTGACGAACCATAGGAGCGTCCCCGTGAGTGGCGATAGTCGTCATGACGACTATCGCCACTCACGAGGTTCAGGCGGCGCAGGGTTGGCGGTCGTCGACCCTTGGGGTGGCGGCCTCGGTTCTCGAGTAGGTCGGGGTGGGCGTCCGGAGCGGACGGAGTGCCGGACGCTCGGGCTGCGCGGCGCGGCGGGACCACATGGGCTGCACGGGGTGCTCGGCCGGGGTGCGGCTCGCCACGACGGCCTCGGCGGGCCGTCTCGTCGCGGGCTGCTCGGGCGAGGCGTCGGGCGAGGTGCGGGCCGTGTGGGGCGAGGTGCGGGCGTGGGTGTCGGGCAACGCGCGGGCTGCTGTGCGGGCAGCCGTGTGGGCTGCGGTGCGGGGGCGGAGGCCGTGGGCGGCGCCGGCCACCGCGACCGCGCCGAGGATCGCGGTGAGCCAGGGGCCCGGGAGGCTGCCGCCGTGGGTCAGGAGCATCGCGGAGGCCGCGGCGGTCGAGGCGCCGCCCGACAGCAGCAGCGCGGTCACGTGCAGGCCGCGGGCCCGGCGGCCGAGCCTGCCCAGGGTGCCGAGGCCGGCGACCGCGAGCGTGCCCAGCGCCAGTGCCACCAGGACCGTCGCGGGGAGACCGCCCGCGAGGTCGGCGCCGAGCAGCTCGGTGGCCCGCCACTCGGCGAGCCGGTCGAGGTGCACGGACCGGATCGGGGCCTCCCACCAGGGCAGACCCAGGGCCGCGACCGCGAGCAGGGCCGTCACGGTCCCCACCTGCAGGGCCACGGGCAGGTCCTCCGCCGGACGCCGTGTCGTCGGCACCGCTGTCGTCGGCACCGCTCTAGCCGGCACCGTTGTCGCCGGCACCGCTGTCGTCATCCGCACAGTCGTCCGCACAGTCGCCGGCCGCACTGTCGCCGTCCGCACCGGTGTCGCCGCTGCGCAGGGCCGCGCCGCCACCGTCCCGGTCGGCGCTGTGCCCGTCGGTACTGCCGTCGTCGTCGCCATCGCACGTTCCCCCTCTCGGTGATCGACGCTAGGAGCGCGGCGGCCCCGGATCGCGCCTGCGACCCCCCGGATCGGGGTTCCGGCCGCCGCACCCCCCGGGGTGGGGGCAGCACCACCTCGGGTGTCCTGAAGAGCACCGGAAGGCGGCGGCGCGTACGTTCCGCGCTTGCTACCGTCGCCAGCGCCTCACCGCGTCACCCGAGAAGGGCTGGATCATGATCACCGGAAGCATCGTCGCGCTCGTCACCCCCATGCGGGAGGACGGCGCCATCGACCACGAGGCCCTCGAGCGGCTCGTCGAGCGGCAGGTGCTCGCGGGCACCGCGGCCATCGTGTCGGTGGGGACGACCGGTGAGTCGTCGACGCTCACGGTCGAGGAGCACACCGAGGTCATCCGCCGCACGATCGACGTGGTCGGTGGTCGGGTGCAGGTCATCGCCGGCACCGGGGCGAACAACACCGACGAGGCGATCCACCTCACGAAGGCCGCCGCGGCCGCGGGCGCGGACGGGGCGCTGCTCGTCACGCCGTACTACAACAAGCCGCCGCAGGAGGGCCTGTACCGGCACTTCCGGAAGATCGCCGAGGCCGTCGACATCCCGCAGTACCTGTACAACGTCCCCGGCCGGACCGCGTGCGACATGCTCCCGTCGACGGTCGAGCGGCTCGCCTCGGTGCCGAACATCGTGGGGCTCAAGGAGGCGAAGGGGGATCTGGACCGGGTCCGGGACCTCGTCGCGCTGGAGCTGCCGGACTTCGCCCTCTACTCGGGCGACGACGCGACCGCCCGCGCCTCGATGCTCGCGGGCTTCCACGGCGACATCTCCGTCACGGCCAATGTCGCGCCGGAGCAGATGACGCGGATGTGCAAGGCCGCGGTCGCGGGGGACGCCGAGGAGGCGGCCACGATCGACGCCGACCTCGCGGGTCTGCACCGCGCCCTGTTCGCCGAACCCAACCCGATCCCGGTCAAGTGGGCGCTCGCCGAGCTGGGCCTGATGGAGGGCGGGATCCGGCTGCCGCTCGTGCCGCTGGACGAGTGGCACCACGAGGACGTCCGCGCCGCCCTGCGCGCCGCGGGCCTCCTGGGCTGAGTGCGGGCCGCATCCGTCCGTGATCATCAGGACCTCAGCGCGGAATCTCCGTGATCATCCGACGGTGACGTCCTGATGATCACCACTGGCGGTGATCATCAGGACCTGAGGGCAGCGGTGCGGGCGCGGGCCTCGACGGCGGCATCCCGGTCGCCCAGACGCGCGCGGTGGGCGGCCGCGCGGGCGGCGTAGCCGACCAGGCCGGTGCGCTCGGCCCGCTCGCCGAGGATGGCGGCCTGGCGGAGCGCGGCGTCCCGGTCCTCGGTGATCGTGCAGAGCGTGTCCCGCAGGTGCAGCTCGATCCAGCAGCAGACGTCCGCGTCGGAGACCAGGGTGGTGCAGGCGGCCTCGAGCTCGGCGGCCGCCTGCTCGGGCCTGCCCAGCCGGGCCTTCGCCGCGGCCAGCCCACGCCCGGTCAGGGCGATCCAGCAGGCGTCGCCCAGTACCTCGGCCACGGGGCGGGCGTCGGCCAGCACCTCGACGGCCTCGCCCGGCCGCCCCGCGCGCAGGAGCAGCTCGGCGTGCAGGGTGTCCATCCACGGCCGCATCGAGGTCCAGGCCAGCTCGGTGGCCAGCGTGCGGGCGGCCGCGATGTCGTTGGCCGCGCCCTCGTCGTCGCCCACGGCGAGCCGGGCGCGCCCGCGCATGGCCAGCGCCGCGGCGTGGGCGCGGGGCCGGTCGCGGTGCGCGGTCACCGCCACCGCGGTGCTCAGCTCGGCCTCGGCGCGGGCCGAGCGCACCGTGTCGACCAGGGCGAACCCCCGTCCGTACGCGACGGCGGCCCGGTCGTCCGGCCGGCCCTCCGCGGCGGCGTCGGCCAGGGCCAGCAGCCGGATCGCGCCCTCCTGGTCCCCGGTGGCGGTCGCGACGAACCCGAGCTCGCGCCGGGCGAGCCCGGCCACCTCGGCGAGCCCCTCCCGGGTGGCGAGCCGGTCCGCCTCGCGCAGTGCCGCGATCGCCCGGCCGTCCGTGCTGGCCACCGCGTGGACGTACCCGCGCCCGAACGCGGCGAGCGCCTCGGCGAGGACGACGTCGTCGCCCAGCGTGCGGGCCCGGGCGACGGCCCCGGCCAGGATCGCCGTGCCGTCGCGGGAGGCGCCGGCGTCGAGCACCTGTTCGCCGACCCGCACGAGCTCGCGCACGGCGACCCGGCTGGCCGGCGAGCGCCGCCGCTGTGCCCTTTGCGCTCTTTGTGCCCGCTGCAACCGTGCCCCGGCCTGCGCGATCGTGTGCCGGCGGCCGTGCAGCCAGGCGGCGAACTCCGGGACGTCCGGCTCCGCGCCCTCCAGCAGCGGCAGCGTCGCCTCCGCGAGCGGCCAGCCGGCCGGTGCCCGCCCGGCGAGGACATCGAGCACATCGATCCGGGTGTCGTCGGCGATCTCGCAGGTCAGCGGGTCGCCCTCGATCCGGATCGCCGGGCCGACGGCGCGCCGGACCTGGCTGAGCGTCCATCGCAGCGCCGCCTGCGGGTCCTCGGCGTCGGGATAGAGCAGCTCGAGGACCCGGGCGCGGGGCACAGGGCCGGTCGAGGTGAGCAGCAGCGCGAGCAGCGCCCACGGCTTGCGGCCCCGGGGCGCGGGCAGCCCCGGACCCTCCACCCTTGGCGGCCCCAGCAACCGGACGATCGTCGGCATCGCACCTCCCGAGGAGAAGACCCCGGGACCGCCCCGCGCGATACCGCCCGACTCGCCGTGATCACCGACTTGGGAGATCACCAGGACCTCACCGCGAATTTTCCCTGATCACTCAGCAGTGACGCCCTGATGATCACCGCGGGGTAGTGACGTCCTGGTGATCAACCCGGCTGCGCCGGGCTCTGGTGATCACGGCCGGGCTACGCGCGGACCGCCGTCACCAGCAGGTACTCCGCCTCCCAGGTCCCGTCCGGGCGCTGGGAGCGCTCCAGGAACTCCAGGAACGCCGCGTCGAGGGCGGCCGGGTCCTCCTGGGCCTTGTAGGCCGCGATCGTGGGGCCGTAGTTCGCCTTCCACCATCCCCGGAAGTCCGCCGGCGAGGTGCTGACGTCGAACACGACGGTCCGCTTCTCGGCCCGCAGCCCGCGCACGTCGTCGCCGAGCAGCGAACGGACGTGCTCCTCGGAGCCCCACAGCGGGGCGGGGGAGGCGCCGGGCGGGGGCGGCGGGGCGAAGGGCTTCATGGTCGCGAACAGCTGCCCGACGAACCCCTCCGGCGTCCAGCTGAGCAGCGCGATCGTGCCGCCGGGCCGGCACACCCGCACCAGCTCGGCGGCGGCGCGGGCGTGGAACGGCGCGAACATCACGCCCACGCAGGACAGCACGGCGTCGAACTCGGCGGTCTCGAACGGCAGCGCCTGCGCGTCCGCCTCGACCCACTCGATGCCCGGCTCCAGGTTCCGGCCGACGTCGAGCAGTTCCGGCGTCAGGTCGGACGCGACCACGGACGCCCCGGTGCGGAAGGCGGGGATCGCGGCGTTGCCGGTGCCGGCGGCGACGTCGAGGACCCGCTGACCGGCGCGGATCCCGGCCGCCTCGACCAGGACCGGGCCCAGCCCGGGGATGAGGTCGGCCGCGACGGTGGCGTAGGAGCCCGAGGCCCAGAGGGCGCGGTGCTTGGGGCCGATCGAGTGAATCGGGTCGGCGCTGAGGTCAGGGGTGGTCATGGTGTCCTCCGAATCTGTGGATAACCGCAGCCTGGAGGCGGGGCGTGTGCGGAAGCGTGTGCGTCACGCGGCTACCCTCGGTCCGTGTGAGCGTCCTGTCGGTCTTCCCCGCCCTCGAACCGCTGCTGCCCCGTGTGTCCAAGCCGGTGCAGTACGTCGGTGGCGAGCTGAACGCGCAGGCCAAGCCCTGGGAGGGCGCCGCGGTCCGGTGGGCGCTGATGTACCCGGACGCCTACGAGGTCGGGCTGCCCAACCAGGGCGTCATGATCCTCTACGAGGTCCTCAACGAGCGGGCGGACGCGCTCGCCGAGCGCTGCTACGCGGTCTGGCCGGACCTCGAGGCGCTCATGCGCGAGCACGGCGTCCCGGCCTTCACCGTCGACTCGCACCGCCCGGTCGGGGCCTTCGACCTGCTCGGCGTGTCGTTCTCCACGGAGCTGGGCTACACGAACCTGCTGACCACGCTGGACCTGGCCGGCATCCCGCTGCACGCGGCGGACCGGGACGAGTCGCACCCGGTCGTCGTCGCGGGCGGGCACGCGGCGTTCAACCCGGAGCCGATCTCCCGGTTCGTCGACGTCGCGGTGCTGGGGGACGGCGAGGAGGTCGTCGGGGACATCACGGACGTGGTGCGGGAGTGGAAGAGCTCCGGCACCGATCGTCGGGAGCTGCTCCGCCGGCTCGCGCACACGCCCGGCTGCTACGTGCCGTCGCTCTACTCCGTGGAGTACGACGAGTCGATCACCGCGGTCACCCCGCTCGAGGGCGCCCCGGCCACGGTCCAGAAGCGCACCACCAGCGACCTCGACGAGTGGCCCTACCCCAAGGCGCCGCTGGTCCCGCTGGCCGAGACGGTCCACGAGCGGGCGAGCGTCGAGATCTTCCGCGGCTGCACCCGCGGCTGCCGGTTCTGCCAGGCGGGCATGATCACCCGGCCCGTGCGCGAGCGCTCGCTCGAGGGCGTCGGCCGGATGGTCGACGCGGCGGTGCGCGCGTCGGGCTTCGACGAGGTCGGCCTCCTGTCGCTCTCCAGCGCGGACCACTCCGAGATCGCCGAGATCACCAAGGGCCTGGCGGACCGGTACGAGGGCACCAACACCTCGCTCAGCCTGCCCTCGACCCGGGTCGACGCGTTCAACATCGACCTCGCGAACGAGATCAGCCGCAACGGCCGCCGCTCCGGGCTCACCTTCGCCCCCGAGGGCGGCTCCGAGCGGATCCGCAAGGTGATCAACAAGATGGTGTCGGAGGAGGACCTCATCCGCACCGTCTCGGAGGCGTTCGCGCAGGGCTGGCGGCAGGTCAAGCTCTACTTCATGTGCGGGCTGCCCACCGAGGAGGACGAGGACGTCCTCGAGATCGCGGGCATGGCGCACCGGGTGATCGAGGCCGGGCGCAAGGCCTCGGGCCGCAACGACGTCCGGTGCACCATCTCGATCGGCGGGTTCGTGCCCAAGCCGCACACGCCGTTCCAGTGGGCCGCCCAGTGCCACCCGGACGTGGTCGACGACCGGCTTCGCAAGCTCCGCGAGGCCGTGAACAGCAAGAAGATCGGCCGCAACATCGGCATGCGGTACCACGACGGCCAGCCCTCGCTCATCGAAGGCCTGCTCGCCCGGGGTGACCGCCGGGTCGGCGCGGTGATCGAGCGCGTGTGGCGCGAGGGCGGCCGGTTCGACGGCTGGTCGGAGCACTTCTCCTACGAGCGCTGGCTCGCCGCGGCCGAGGCGGAGCTGGAGCCGCAGGGCGTGTCGCTGGAGTGGTTCACCACCCGGGAGCGCGACGAGGCCGAGGTCCTGCCCTGGGACCACCTCGACTCCGGCCTGGAGCGGGACTGGCTCTGGCAGGACTGGCAGGACGCGCTGTCGGAGCAGGAGCAGGACGACTGCCGCTGGACGCCGTGCTTCGACTGCGGGGTGTGCCCGTCCACGGGCACGGACATCGAGGTGGGGCCGAGCGGGACCACGCTGATCCCGCTCACCGTGCTCAACCCGGTCGGGCGGGAGCTGGGTGCCTGATTCCGCCTCACGGGAGATCTTCGTCCGGGTCGCGGACGAGCGGGACGTCGACGGCCTGGCGAGGCTCCGCCGCGCCTGGGCGGAGGAGCGGTCGGGCCGGCCGGTCGACGACGCGGGCTTCGAGGCCGCCTTCGCCCAGTGGGCGCGCGTCGAGCAGCCCCGGCGGACCTTCTGGCTGGCCGAGATCGGCTCGGACCGGGCAGGCTGGACGCCGATCGGGTCCATCAACGTCGTCGAGATCGTCCCGATGCCCCGGCCCGGGGTCCGGGCGGCGCGGATCGGGCAGGTCGGCAACGCCTTCGTGCTCGGCTCGTTCTCGGACCGCGGGGTGCCGCGGGCGTTGCTGGAGGCGGTCATCGCGCACGCCCGGGAGCGCCGCTACCGCCGCCTGATCCTGGCCCCCACCGCCCGGAGCACCACCTTCTACCGCAACGCCGGCTTCCATCCCGCCGGCGACACCCTCCTGGTCCTCGAACCGGACCACGACTGAAACAGGTTGTCCCATGGCCCGTGTGCGTCCCGGTGAGGCCGCGAACCCCGCCCCGCCGACCGTGCAGCGCATCCGCGTGCGGTTCGCCAAGCGCGGGCGGCTGCGGTTCCTCTCCCACCGCGACGTCGCCCGCAGCGTGGAACGGGCCGTGCGCCGCTCCGGCGTGCCCGTGTCGCACTCCCACGGGTTCAGCCCGCACCCGCGCATCTCGTGGAACGGTGCGGCGCCCACCGGCACCGCGAGCGAGGCGGAGTACTTCGAGATCGGGCTGACCCGGGAGATGGAACCGGAGCTGGTCCGTTCGGCCCTCGACGCGGTGCTCCCCGACGGGCTCGACATCCTCGACGCGGTGATCGCCGCGCCGCCGGCGCTGGCCGAGCGGATCGACGCGAGCCTCTGGGAGATCGTTCTCGACGGCGTCGAGCCGGCCGCGCTGGAGGCCGCGATCGCCGCGCTCCTCGCCGAGGACACCCTGGTGGTGGACCGGTTGATGCCCTCGGGCACGCGGCAGATCGACGTGCGGGCCGCGGTCGTCTCGGCCCGTGTCTCCGCCCGCGTCACACCGCACGGGGCCGCCGGAGCCGGAGACTGTGCGATACTGACGGCGGTCGTACGACAGACGACACCTGCCGTTCGACCCGACGACGTGTTGGGCGCGCTCGACGTTGTCGCAGGTCTGAAGCCACCGGTGCCCGCCAAGGCGACACGGATGGCGCAGGGCCTGCTCGACGACTCGGGACGCCTCGCCGATCCGCTCGGTCCCGGCCGGGTCACCACCCGGGCCTGACCGCCGCGGGCAGGTGCCGCGCCGGCCCCGAACTTCCCGGGCCGGGCCCGTAGGACACGCCGACGGAGCACCGCCGTAGCGAACCAGGATTGCCCGTCCCGCACCGTGGGACGGGAGAACGCCGTAAGGCCCCTGCGCGGCCGCCTTCCCTGAGGGCGCCCGGGGGCGAAGGAGCTGAATGTCCCTCAACGATGCGCCCGCCGGGGATTCCGGCGGGCAGTTCCCCGTGTCGGACCTGCCCGAGAAGCTGCGAGTGCACGCGCTCGCCAAGCTGATCGGCAGGACCAGCAAGGAGGTCCTCGCCGCGCTGGCCGAGATCGGCAGCCCGGCGAAGAGCCCCCAGGCGGGGATCGACCGCAAGACGGCCGAGCAGGTCGTCACCGTGCTGCTGCCCGGGGCGGAGACCGCCGCGCCGAGCGCCGCGGCCCCCGCCGCCGAGCCGGCCGCTCCGGTGGCCGAACCTGCTGCCGAGCCCGGCGCTCCCGAGGCCGCCGCTGCCGAGCCCGCCGAGGTGTCCGGCGAGGTGTCCGGGCCGGTCGCGGAGCCCGTCGAGGCGCCCGCCCCGAAGCGCCGCCGGGCCCGTGCCCGCGCCACCTTCAGCGCCGCCGCGGAGCCCGCCGAGGCCCCTTCCGACACCGAGGCCGCGGCCCCCGCCGCGCCCGGTGCCCCCGCCGCGGCGGTGTTCTCCCCGCCGGCGCCCCTGTTCCAGGCCCCGGCCGCCGAGCCGGCCCCGCGCCGCCGTCGTCGCAAGGCGGACGAGGTCGAGCAGGCCGAGGTGCCCGCCGAGGAGACCGTCGACACCCGGGCCGCCGAGCAGGCGGACGAGGCGCCGGTCGAGAAGCCCCGCCGGCGCAGCCGCGCCAGGGCCGAGCAGCCCGCCGAGGTCGAGCCGGCCGCGGACGCGGAGACCGAGCCCGACACCCGGGCCGACACCGACTCCGAGGCCGACCAGGACGCCGACGACGACGAGGCCGGGAACCGCCGCCGTCGCCGCCGCGGCCGCCGCGGCCGGGGCCGTGGCCGCGGTGAGGGCGGCGACTCCGCCGACGACACCGACGAGTCGGACGACTCCGGCGAGCAGGACGACCGGTCCGACGACGCGGCCGAGTCCGAGGACGCCGGCACCGACGGCGACGACGAGGACGGGGACTCCGACGAGGGCGAGGGTGAGGGTGGTTCCCGCCGCCGGCGCCGCCGCCGTCGTCGCAAGGGACCGGGCGACTCGGGCGACGACCGCACCGAGGACGACCCGCCCAACACCGTCACCCGGGTCCGCCAGGCCCGCGACACCAGCCGGGACCGCGAGGCCGACGACGGCGTCCAGTCCGTGCGCGGCTCCACCCGGCTCGAGGCCAAGCGCCAGCGCCGCCGCGACGGTCGCGACGCCGGCCGCCGGCGTCCGCCGATCCTGTCCGAGTCCGAGTTCCTGGCCCGCCGCGAGGCGGTCGAGCGGACGATGGTCATCCGCCAGACCGGGCAGCGGAACGAGATCGGCGTGCTCGAGGACGGGGTGCTCGTCGAGCACTTCATCGCGGGCGGCGCCGGGCAGTCGGACTCGATGGTCGGCAACATCTACCTCGGCCGCGTGCAGAACGTGCTGCCCAGCATGGAGGCCGCGTTCGTCGACATCGGCCGCGGCCGCAACGCCGTGCTCTACGCCGGTGAGGTCGACTGGGACGCCGCCGGCCTCAACGGCAAGGCCCGGCGCATCGAGCAGGCCCTGAGCAGCGGCGACAGCGTGCTCGTGCAGGTCACGAAGGACCCGGTCGGGCACAAGGGTGCCCGGCTGACCACGCAGATCAGCATGGCCGGCCGCTTCCTGGTCTACGTCCCGTCCGGTGGGGCGGCGGGGATCTCCCGCAAGCTGCCGGACGTCGAGCGCAAGCGGCTCAAGGACATGCTCAAGGAGATCGTCCCCAGCGAGGCCGGGGTGATCATCCGGACGGCGTCCGAGGGGGTCTCCCACGAGGCGCTCGAGCGGGACGTCCGCCGGCTGCAGGCGCAGTGGGAGATCGTCAAGGAGAAGGCCGAGAAGACCGGCCCGAAGGCCCCCAAGGCGCCGACGCTGCTCTACGAGGAGCCGGACCTGCTGGTCAAGGTCGTCCGGGACCAGTTCAACGAGGACTTCGCCTCCCTGGTCGTCTCCGGTGGGGACGCCTGGGACACGGTCTCGGAGTACGTCGAGCACGTGGCGCCGGAGCTGGCCGAGCGGCTGAGCCGGCACGTCGGGCCGAAGGACGTGTTCGCCGAGTACCGGGTCGACGAGCAGCTGCTCAAGGCGCTCGACCGCAAGGTCTGGCTGCCCAGCGGCGGCACGCTGGTGATCGACCGCACCGAGGCCATGACGGTCGTCGACGTCAACACCGGCAAGTTCACCGGCTCCGGGGGCAACCTCGAGGAGACGGTCACGCGGAACAACCTGGAGGCGGCCGAGGAGGTCGTCCGCCAGCTGCGGCTGCGCGACATCGGCGGCATCATCGTGATCGACTTCATCGACATGGTGCTCGAGGCCAACCGCGATCTCGTGCTGCGCCGGCTCACCGAGTGCCTGGCCCGGGACCGCACCCGCCACCAGGTCGCCGAGGTGACCTCGCTCGGCCTGGTCCAGATGACCCGCAAGCGGGTCGGTGGCGGGCTGCTCGAGCACTTCTCCGAGCCGTGCGAGCACTGCCGCGGCCGCGGCGTGATCGTCTCGACGGACGGGGTGGAGCGGGCGGACAACCCCGACCACGGCCGGGAGGACTCGGGCGGGCGCCGTCGCCGGCGCCGCGACGAGCGCGCCGACGACCACGGCACCGGGCACAACGGGAACGGCAACGGCTCCGGCGGCTCCGGCAACGGGCCTCGCGGGAACGGGCACGCGCCAGCCGGCCGCAGCGCCGTCGCCGCGGCCGTCGAGCTCGTGGCCGCGGCCGGTCACGGGCACGGGGCCGCCGAGCAGGCCGCGGCACCCGGCGGCGTGGTCACGGCCTCGGCCGCCCCCGTGGTGGTCGCCGATCCCGCCGATCCCGAGGCCCTCGCGGACATGGACCAGCCGGACACCGGCCGGCCCGCGCGCCGGCGGGGCCGCCGGCGGGCCGAACGCCCGGCGGGCGGACCCTCGCAGGCGGCCGGCGCCGTGGTGGTCACCACCGCTCCGCCGACCGACGCCGAGAACACCGCCCCGGCCGACGAGGCCCCGGCTGCCGAGACCGCGGACGCCCCGGCGGGTGTCGAGCCGGTCGCCGAGACCGCGCCCGCCGCACCGGTGGAGACCGAGCCGGAGGAAACGGTGCCGGCGGAGACCGTGCCGGTGGAAGCCGTGCCGCTGGAGACCGTGCCGGCGGTCGAGCCCGTCGCCCCCACTCCCTCGTCCTCCGACGAGGGCGACAAGCCTGCTCGCCCGCGCCGTCGTGGCCGGGTCACCCGGTCCGCCGGGGCGCCGAGCAGCGCCGCCGAGCCCGTCGTCGTCACCACCCCGGCCCCGGCCGGGGCGGCCGCCG
>NZ_BAAAQK010000007.1:11547-198351 GCF_039531635.1 Pseudonocardia ailaonensis
GGCCGCCGGGCACGGCACCGAGCCGGCGGACCCGTCGGCCGCGCCGGGGCCCGCCCTCGTCGCACCCCAGCCGGAGCCGGAGGCCGCCACCAGTCGGCCGCGCCGCGCCCGGCGGGCCGCGTCCCGTCCGGCGGGTCCACCCGCCGACGGGGAGCCGTCGGAGCCGGTCACGGTCGGTTCCGGCCCGCAGGACAGCGCCGGGGGGGACCCGGTGTGACCCTGCGATTTCCCTTTCCGTACCCTGGGAGTCAAGGAGCCATGGCCTCTGGCCACGGCGTGCGCGCCCTGTCGCGCCCATGAGTCCCCCCGAGAGTTTCAGGAGTCGTGCGTCAACGATGTACGCGATCGTCAAGACCGGCGGCAAGCAGTACAAGGTGGCCGTGGACGACGTGGTCACCGTCGAGAAGATCGATGGTGAGCCCGGCGCCGAGATCACCCTTCCCGCCGTGCTGCTCGTGGACGGCGACCAGCTGACCACGGATGTGGACGCACTGGCCAAGGCCTCGGTGACCGCCACGGTCGTCGAGCACACCAAGGGCCCGAAGATCCGCATTCACAAGTTCAAGAACAAGACCGGGTACCACAAGCGTCAGGGCCACCGTCAGCCGCTGACCAAGGTCCAGGTCACCGGCATCAGCGCGTAAGGAGACCTGCGCCATGGCTCACAAAAAGGGTGCGTCCAGCTCCCGCAACGGGCGCGACTCGAACGCGCAGCGGCTGGGCGTCAAGCGGTTCGGCGGCCAGACCGTCAACGCCGGCGAGATCCTGATCCGCCAGCGTGGTACCAAGTTCCACCCGGGTGAGGGTGTCGGTCGCGGTGGCGACGACACGCTGTTCGCCCTGGTCGAGGGCGCGGTGGAGTTCGGCCACAAGCGCGGCCGCAAGGTCGTCAACGTGGTGCCGGTCGAGGCCTGAGGCCCGACCACCCAGAGTTAGTTCGCGAGCGGCGGGCCCCGGACTCGGGGTCCGCCGTTCTGCTGTTCGGGCGGCTCCGCCGCCGGACGGCACGGAGTAGGAGCAGGACATGTCGCGGTTCGTCGACCAGGTCGTCGTGCACGCCACGGCGGGCGCGGGTGGCAACGGCTGCGCCTCCGTCCACCGGGAGAAGTTCAAGCCGCTCGGTGGCCCGGACGGTGGCAACGGTGGCCGCGGCGGCTCGGTGGTGCTCGTCGTCGATCCCGGTGTGCACACCCTGCTCGACTTCCACCACCGCCCGCACGCCGACGCGAAGAACGGCAAGCAGGGGCAGGGCGGCTTCCGCGCCGGCGCCAACGCCGAGGACCTGGAGCTGCGCGTCCCGGACGGCACCGTCGTGTTCGACCAGCGCGGCGAGATCATCGCCGACCTGGTCGGGCCGGGCACCCGGTTCATCGCTGCCGAGGGCGGCCGCGGCGGGCTGGGCAACGCCTCGCTCGCCTCCAGCGCCCGCAAGGCGCCGGGTTTCGCGCTGCTCGGCGAGCCGGGGGAGTCACGCGACCTGACCCTCGAGCTCCGCTCGCTGGCCGACGTCGGGCTGGTCGGCTTCCCGAGCGCGGGCAAGTCGTCGCTGGTCGCGGCCCTGTCCCAGGCCCGGCCGAAGATCGCGGACTATCCCTTCACCACGCTGGTCCCGCAGCTCGGCGTGGTCACCGCGGGGGACGAGATCTACACCGTGGCGGACGTGCCGGGCCTCATCCCCGGCGCCTCCGAGGGCCGCGGTCTCGGCCTGGACTTCCTGCGCCACATCGAGCGCTGCTCCGTGCTGGTCCACGTCGTGGACTGCGCGACCTTCGAGCCCGGCCGCGACCCCGTCGCGGACGTCGAGGCCCTCGAGCAGGAGCTCGCCCGCTACACCCCGGCGCTGGGCGGCGAGCTGGCCGACCGGCCCCGGCTGATCGCCCTGAACAAGATCGACGTGCCGGACGCCGCGGACCTGGTCGAGATCGTCACCGCCGACCTGACGGCGCGGTTCGGCTGGCGGATCTTCCCGATCTCCACGGCGAGCCGCAAGGGCCTGCGCGAGCTGAGCTTCGGCATGGCCGAGGAGGTCGCGGCCTACCGTGCCGCGCAGCCGATCCTGGAGCCCACCCGGATCGTGCTCCGCCCCCTGGCGGTCGACGACACCGGCTTCACCATCGAGCCCGATCCGCTGCTCGAGGGTGGTTTCCTGGTCCGCGGCGCCCGCCCGGAGCGCTGGATCCGGCAGACGGACTTCGAGAACGACGAGGCCGTCGGCTACCTCGGGGACCGGCTCGCCCGGCTCGGCGTGGAGGACGCGCTGGCCGAGGCCGGCGCCCAGCCCGGCTGCGCGGTCACGGTCGGCGACATCACGTTCGACTGGCAGCCCAGCACCCCGGCCGGCATCGCCCGGGTCATGTCGGGCCGCGGGACGGACGTCCGGGTGGAGGGCGGCACCATCCGGATCTCCGCGGCGGACCGCAAGCTGTCGAGGCTCGCCCGCCGCAGACACCTCACGGACGCCGAGCTCGCCGCCGGCGCGAGCTACGCCCACGAGGCCCGCCGCACGAACGACAACGTCGAGAACGAGGAGTCCTTCGAGCTCGGTGACGACGAGCTCGAGGTCTGGGCCGACGGGCCGGAGGAGCCCGACCAGGCCCGATGAGCCGCCCGGGCGACCAGGACGTGTATTTCGGTGTCCCGGGGGTGCCGACTCGCGGGATGATCTTCCCGTGAGTGCGACGCGGGGGCTGATCGGCGAGGCGCGGCGGGTCGTCGTCAAGGTGGGGTCGTCGTCGCTGACCTCGCTGGCCGGCGGTCTCGACCCGGCCCGGCTGCACCGGCTGGTCGACGCGCTGGCGGCCCGGCGCGCGGCGGGGTCGCAGGTCGTGCTGGTGTCGTCCGGGGCGATCGCCGCCGGACTGGCCCCGCTCGGGCTCGCCAAGCGGCCCCGCGACCTCGCCACCCAGCAGGCCGCGGCGAGCGTGGGGCAGCTGCTGCTGGCGCACGCCTACTCGGCGAGCTTCCTGCGCCACGACCAGCGGATCGGGCAGGTCCTGCTCACCGCGGACGACATGATCCGCCGCTCGCACTACAAGAACGCGCAGCGCACGCTGGAGCGCCTCCTCGGGCTCGACGTCCTGCCCGTGGTGAACGAGAACGACACCGTGGCCACGGACGAGATCCGGGTCGGCGACAACGACCGCCTCGGCGCCCTGGTCGCCCACATCGTCGGCGCGGACGCGCTGGTCCTGCTCTCCGACGTCGACGGCCTCTACGACGGCGACCCCCGCAAGCCCGGCTCCACCCTGATCACCGAGGTCGACTCGCCCGAGGACCTCCAGGCCGTCACCGTCGCGAAACCGGGCCAGGGCAGCCTCGGCCGGGGCGGGATGGCCACCAAGATCACCGCGGCCGCGATGGCCAGCGCGTCGGGCATCCCCGTCCTGCTGGCCGCGGCCGACGACGTGGCGGACGCGCTGGACCCCGCCGGCCCGAAGGTCGGCACCGCGTTCCGCTCCTCCGGGCGCCGGATGTCCGCGCGCCTGTTCTGGATGAAGCACGCCGCGGACGTCCACGGCCGCCTCGACCTCGACGCGGGCGCGGTCGCCGCCGTCGTCGAGCGCCGGCGCTCGCTGCTGGCCCCCGGGATCCACGGTGTCGAGGGCGACTTCGTGTCCGGGGACGTGGTGGACCTGGTCGGCCCCGGGGGAGTCGTCGTCGCGCGTGGCGTCGTCAACTACGACTCCGCGGAGCTCCCCGCGATCATCGGGCGCCGCTCCGCCGACCTCCCGCGCGCCCACCGCCGCGAGATCGTCCACGCCGACGACCTCGTCCCCCTGTGAGGGGGCCGGGCCCCCTCCAGGGGGTGCACGACCCCCACTGACCTGCGCGAACGGTCAGGTCCGGCTGCGGGGGTGCCCGCGTGCGGGCACACTCGGGTCATGGACGCGGCGCAGGCGCACGCGGGGCTGACCGCCCGGCTGCGCGAGGGCGGCGCCGCGCCCCCCGCGGTCCTCGCCGCGTTCGCCGTGGTCCCGCGCCACCTCTTCCTGCCCGGGACGCCGGTCGAGGAGGCCTACGAGGACCGCGCGATCCCCACCCAGACCACCGACGGCGTGCCGACCAGCTCGTCGTCGCAGCCCTCGATGATGGCGATCATGCTCGGGCAGCTCGACGTCCGGCCCGGGCACCGGGTCCTGGAGATCGGCGCCGGCACCGGCTACAACGCCGCGCTGCTCGCCCGGCTCACCGGCCCCGGCGGCTCCGTGACCTCGATCGACATCGATCCGGACCTGGTCGCCCGCGCGGCGGAGCACCTCGCGGCGGCCGGCGTCGAGGGTGTGGACCTGCGGATCGGCGACGGCGCCCTCGGCGTGCCCGACGCGGCGCCCTACGACCGGATCGTCCTCACGGTCGGCAGCTGGGACATCCGCCCGGAGTGGGTCGCCCAGCTGGCGCCCGGCGGCCGGCTGCTGCTGCCGCTCACCCTGCAGGGCAGCCAGCTCTCGGTGGCCTTCGACCTGGCCGACGACCGCGTGCTGCGCAGCGACAGCGTGTACGGCTGCGGCTTCATGCGGCTCCGGGGCTCCGCTGCCGGACCGGCTCCGAACGAGCTGCTGCGGGAGCGGTGGACGGCGCAACCGGGCGACGGCCCGCGGCCCGATCTCGGGGCGGTGAGCGCGCTGCTGGACCAGCCGGGGCAGCTCGTCGAGCTCGGTGGCCGGCTGACCCACGGGCACGTGTGGCACGGCGTCGGCCTGTGGCTGATGATCCACACCCCGGGCACCCTGCGGATCCTGACGACGGATCCGGCCGGCGCCGAGTTCGTCCCGATCGGTGACGGGCACGCGACCATCGCCCTGACCGGGCCCGACGGCCTGGCCGCGCTGACCGCGGATCCCCTCGGCACCCGCGCCTACGGCCCCGGTGGCGACGCGGCGGCGGCCCGGCTGCGGGACTGCGTGCGCGCCTGGCGGGCGGCCGGGATGCCGGTCGCGCGGGACCTGCGGCTCGTCGCGGTCCCCGCGGGGGCGGACCTGCCCTGCACCGGCACGGTCGTCGAGAAGACGCACTGCCGCCTGCTCGTCCTGCCCTGAGGCCGCGGCCCCGGGAACGCGGAACGCCCGCCGGCCCCGAAGGGCGGCGGGCGTTCGGCGAACGGTCGGCTCAGACGCCGGCGGTGTGCTTGTCGATCAGGCTGCCGAGGCGCGGGAGGGCCTCCTCGACGTTCTTGCGGGCGTTCGGGCGCAGCTTCTGGTACGCCTTGCGCAGCGCGTCCGAGTCGGTGGTCTCGGCGCGGTGGTCCGTGACGGACAGCAGCGCGTCCGCCGCCTCGGGGCGGCCGGCGAGGTAGGCGCCGAAGTCCGTGCCCGCGCTGGCCTTGTAGTCCGTGTAGTACGGCTGCAGGGCGGTGGCGAACTGCTCCAACATCCGGTCCACGACGGCCGGGACGACGCCCGGGCGCACCTTGGTGACGGTGCTGTAGCCCAGCTTGATGGCAGCGCCGGAGACGCCACCCTTGTCCTTGACCTCGGCGCCGACCAGGTCGTTCAGGTCGGAGACGACGGCGGGCCGCCGGGCGGGGTCGGTCAGGATGATCTCGAGGTTCTGGCTCACGGGGGCCGTCCTTCCATTCGCGGGTCGGGGGACCGCGGCTCGACGGGGAACGGCGCGAAGGTATTACACGGCCGGGATTCGCCGACGCGGCCCCCGTGCATTCCGCCCGCGGACCATTGCGCTAAGGAGGGACCGGGCACCCTGCGTCACCGCAGGCGGCCCCACCCCCCGCACTCGGGACGGCGCTGCCTGGGGAGCGTCTGACGGACCCCCGCCGGCCCGCGACGCCCCAGGCGGGCACCCCGCGGCGTTGGCGCCGAACCCGAATACGCCCGGTATGAGGGCCCGGCGCCGCCTTGCGGGGCACCCACCTGGAACGCCGCGGACTCGACGGCGATCCGTCAGACACTCCCTAACCCGCCTGGGCCAGGACCAGCGGCAACACCGCCGGCGCCCCGGCGGCGCGCACCGCCCGGGCGGCCACGGTCATCGTCCAGCCGGAGTCCACGAGATCGTCGACCAGGAGGACCGGGCCGTCGATCCCGGACAGATCCGGCGCCGGACCGAGTGCCGACCACACCGCGGCGAGCCGTTGCGCCGAGTTCTCGTGGGTGCCCGGACGCTCACCGATCGGCGAGAGCGCGCCGAGCAGCGGCAACCGGCCGATCTCGGCGATGCGCCGGGCCAGGTGGTCGAGCATCCCGGGCCGGGTGCGCGACCCGATCCCGACGACGCCGACCGGCCGCTGCGCCCAGTCCCACCCGGCGAGCACCCGGACCACGGCGTCGAGCAGGTCGGCGGGCACGGGCTGGTCCGGGCCGGCCAGCAGCTCGCGCAGCCGCATGCCCCACCCGATGTCCGACAGTCGCCCGACCGCGCGCCCCGGTTCCGCGAGCTCGGTGGCCTTGAGCTTGCCCGACGCCGGCACGTCGAGCTCCTTCATCCCGCTGGGCCACATCTTGCGCGGGGCGATCTCCACACCCGGCTTCTGCAGCCGCTCGGCCGCGGCAGCCGTGGCCTCGGCGGCGACCTCGGAGGTCCAGACGCTGCCCGTGCACACGTCGCAGCGCCCGCAGGGGGTCGGGTCCAGGTCGTCGAGCTGGCGGCGCAGGAACACCAGCCGGCACTCGGTGGTGGCGAGGAAGTCCAGCATCGCCTGCTGCTCGGCCTTGCGGGCCTCGGCGACCCGCTGGTGGCGCTCCCGGTCGTAGACCCACTCGGCGCCGGTGCCGATCCAGCCGCCCTTGACCCGCTTCGCCGCGCCGTCGGAGTCGAGGACCTTGAGCAGCATCTCCAGCCGCGTGCGGGAGAGGTCGACGCGGGTCTCGAGGGCCGCCGTGGACAGCGGGCTCTCCGACAGAGCGGCCAGGGTCTGGCGCACCAGCGGCTCCGGTGGGAACGCCAGCGACGCGAAGTACGCCCAGATCTCGCGGTCCTCCTGGCCGGGCAGCAGCACCACCTCGGCCCGCTCCAGCGCACGCCCGGCGCGGCCGATCTGCTGGTAGTAGGCCACCGGCGACGACGGCGCCCCCAGGTGCACGACGAACCCGAGATCCGGCTTGTCGAAGCCCATGCCGAGCGCCGACGTCGCCACCAGGGCCTTGACCCGGTTGGCCAGCAGGTCGCCCTCCGCGTCGAGCCGCTCCTCCGCGTCCGTCTTCCCCGTGTACGCCCGCACGGCGAAGCCGCGGGACCGCAGGAACTCCGCGACCTCCTCGGCGGCCTGCACGGTCAGCGTGTAGACGATCCCGGCGCCGGGTAGCTCGTCGAGCCGCGACGCCAGCCAGGCCAGCCGCTCGGCCGGGCTCTTGATCGTGACCACAGCGAGCCGCAGCGACGACCGGTCGAGCGAGCCCCGCAGGACCAGGGGCTGACCGCTCCGCGGAGCGGCAGCGGAGCGGTCATCGGCAGAGCGCAGGCCGAGCTGCTCGCTGACGTCCGTGACCACCCGGTCGTTCGCCGTGGCGGTGGTGGCCAGCACCGGGATGCCCTCCGGGAGGTCCGCGATCAGGCCGCGCAGCCGCCGGTAGTCCGGCCGGAAGTCGTGCCCCCAGTCCGAGATGCAGTGCGCCTCGTCGACCACCAGCATCCCGGCGCTCGCGGTGAGCCGGGGGAGCACCCGGTCCCGGAAGTCCGGGTTGTTGAGCCGCTCCGGGCTGACCAGCAGCACGTCGACCTCCCCGGCGTCGATCTCGGCGTAGGTCCGTTCCCAGTCGTCGAGGTTCGCGGAGTTGACCGTGACGGCGACGATCCCGGCCCGGGTGGCCGCGTCGATCTGGTTGCGCATGAGCGCCAGGAGCGGGGAGACGATCACCGTGGGCCCGGCGCCCTGCTCCCGCAGCAGGGCCGTGGCCAGGAAGTACACCGCGGACTTGCCCCATCCGGTGCGCTGCACCACCAGGGCGCGGCGGCGTTCGGCGACCAGCGCGTGCACCGCCGTCCACTGGTCCTCGCGCAGCCGGGCGCCCTCGCCCGCGAGGGTCCGGAGGATCTCCTCGGCACGGGTCCGCAGATCGGGCTGGGTCGGCGTGGCGGTCGGCACGCTCGGCGGGGTCATGTGCCCATACTGGCCGCCACCCCCGACAGGATCTCAGCCGGAGCAGCATCCCCGCGTGCCCTCGAACGCCTCGATCCCGCGTTCGACCTGCTCCGACCAGCCAGTCCGCGGATCGGCGCCGTAGGAGTCGTGCCAGTTCCACCACTCGTACGGCGGGCTCTGGGGGACGCCCTCGGGGGAGTCCTCCCACTCCTCCTGCCGGCCCCGCGGCGTCAGGTCGAGGATGCTCCAGGTGCTGCCGAGGGACTCGTCGCCGCGGTTGTTCAGGAAGTAGGTGCGGTGGATCCGCCCCGACGAGCGCGTGAAGACGTTCGTGCCGTGCCACTCGTCGACACCGTGGTCCCGGTCGAACGTGCCCGAGAACGAGTACCAGGGCATCCGCCAGCCCATCCGCTCCTTCATCCCGGCGATGTCGGCGTAGGGCGCGCGGGAGGCGAACACGAACGTCGTGTCCCGGGCGTTCACGTGGGCCAGGTCGCCGATGTGGTCGGCGATCATGGAACAGCCCCGGCACGGGCGCTCGGGCCAGCCGAACACCCCCGGCTCGTAGAAGGCCCGGTAGACGACGAGCTGGGAGCGGCCTGCGAACAGCTCGTCGAGCGTGACCTGCCCGGACGGCCCCTCGAACACGTACTCCGGGCTGACCTCCTGCCACGGCATCCGCCGGCGCGCGGCGGCCACCGCGTCGGCGGCCCGGGTCAGCTCCTTCTCCTTCACCAGCAGCTCCAGACGAGCCGCCTCCCACTCCTGCGAGGTGACGATCATGATTCCTCCACGTGCTTCACGAAGGCGTCGAGGCGCCCGTCCCAGTCCCGCGCCAGGGCGGCGAGGAACTGCTGGGCGGTCCGCATCGGTGCGGACTCGGGCCGGTACCGGACGCGACGCCGTTCGCCCGGTTCGGCGCTGACCAGGCCCGCGTCGGTGAGCAGGGCCAGGTGCTTCGCGATCGCCTGCCGGCTGATGGGCAGCCGGGTGGCGAGGTCGGTCGCCGTGGACGGCCCGTGCGCCGCGAGATCGGCCAGGAGGCCGCGGCGGGTGGGATCGGCGAGGGCGACGAAGACCTGTTCCGCGACGGACTCAGGATCCATTGCAGTAGGCCACGAGCTCGTCCAGCTCCGCCGCCCAGCCCTTCACGTTGCCGGAGAACGAGGAGTCGTACTCCGCGGGCCCGAGCTGCGCGAACCCCGTCTCGACGACCGTGAGGCTGGTCCCGGAGCCGGTGGGCGTCAGCGTGAACTCCACGTAGGTGCGGCGCGGATCGGAGTCCGGCAGGCCGTAGATCCGCCAGGTGAAGCCGAAGACGCGCGGCTCCTCGATCCGCTCGACCCGGAAGTCGGTCTCGTGGCCCTCCCAGTTGAGGGCGCCCGCCCCGCCGACCCGCAGGTCGATCTCGGCGGACTCCGGGAACCACGCGGCGAGCCCCTCGGCGGTGGTGAGCGCGGCCCAGACCCGCTCCGGCGGGCGGGCGATCTCGACGGTGCGCTCGATGCGGTCGGGGAATCCCATCGGAACCTCCAAGTAGCAACCAGTGGGTTGCGACTCAATGTATGGCAACCAGAGAGTTGCGTCAAGGTGTGACGCACTCCTCACCCGGACTGAACGAACGATCAGCGCCTGCCGGGGTCCCACCAGGCAGGATGGACGGGTGACGGCCACCCAGACCCCACTGTTCGGCTCGGTCGACGAGGTCACCGAGCGCCTCGAGCGCGTCGGCTACCTGGCGTCGACCGCGGTCGCCACGACGGTGTACCTCGCCGACCGGCTCGGGAAGCCGCTGCTGGTCGAGGGCCCCGCCGGCGTCGGCAAGACCGAGCTCGCCAAGGCCGTCGCGGCCGCCACGGACTCCGGGCTCGTCCGGCTGCAGTGCTACGAGGGCATCGACGAGGCCCGCGCGCTCTACGAGTGGAACCACGCCAAGCAGCTGCTCCGGATCACCGCGGGACAGGGCACCGAGGACTGGGACGCCACCCGCGACGACGTGTTCTCCGAGGAGTTCCTGCTCCCGCGCCCGCTGCTCACCGCGATCCGCCGGGACGAGCCGACCGTCCTGCTGATCGACGAGATGGACAAGGCGGACGTCGAGGTCGAGGGCCTGCT
The DNA here is from genome assembly GCF_039531635.1 of Pseudonocardia ailaonensis. NCBI lineage: Bacteria > Bacillati > Actinomycetota > Actinomycetes > Pseudonocardiales > Pseudonocardiaceae > Pseudonocardia > Pseudonocardia ailaonensis. The sequence continues at coordinate 21,698 of NZ_BAAAQK010000007.1, forward strand.
CCTGGAGGTCCTGTCGGACTACCAGGTCTCCATCCCCGAGATGGGGACGGTCACGGCGACCCGCAAGCCGTTCGCCCTGCTCACCTCCAACTCCACGCGTGAGCTCTCCGAGGCCCTCAAGCGCCGCTGCCTGTTCCTGCACCTCGACTTCCCCGACGCGGACCTCGAGCGCCGGATCGTGCTCACCCGGGTGCCCGAGCTGCCGGAGGCGCTGGTCGACTCCCTGGTGCGCACCGTGCGCGTGCTGCGGGCGATGGAGCTGCGCAAGGTCCCGTCCGTCGCCGAGACCATCGACTGGGGGCGCACGCTGCTCGCCCTGGGCATGGACACCCTCACGGACGAGGCGGTCAGGGCGACCCTCGGCGTCGTCCTCAAGCACCAGTCCGACCTGGTCAAGGCGACCGCGGAACTGCGACTCAACTGATGGAGGCGCCGGTCCACGGCCTGCCGGGCCATCTCGTCGACTTCGTGGGTGCGCTGCGCCGGCACGGGGTCGCGGTCGGCCCGGGGGAGACGATCGACGCGGCCGAGGTCGTCTCGGTGCTCGACCTGCTCCGCCGCGCGGAGCTGCGCGAGGGCCTGGCCGCCGCGCTGCTGCGCCGCTCCGGCCAGCGCCAGGTCTTCGACACCCTCTTCGACCTCTACTTCCCGCCCGCGCTGGGCGCCGCGTCCACCGAGATCGTGGTGCCCCGCACCGAGCCGGACGGTCCGGTGGACGTCGACGCGCTGCGCGACATCCTCGCCGACCTCCTGGCGGCCGACGACGAGGAGCGGCTGCGCGAGCTGGTCCGCGCCGTGGTCGACGCCCTGGGGCAGGCGGGCGCGAGCGGCACCGGCGTGCAGGGGCAGAACGCCCGGCCCAGCTGGTCGGCCTACCAGGCGCTGCGGGTGCTCTCCCCGGAGACGCTGCTCGCGCGGATCATGGAGGGGCTCCAGGGATCCGGGCCCGACGACGCCTTCACCGACGAGGTGCGCCGCCGCGAGATCCGGGACCGTATCGCCCGGTTCCGCACGATGGTGCAGGACGAGGTGCGCCGCCGGACCGCCGAGCAGCGCGGCCGCGACCAGGTGGCGAAGACGGCGGTCCCCAAGCAGGCCGAGCAGGTCGAGTTCCTGTCGGCGTACGCGGACCAGCTCGTGCTGCTGCGCAAGACGGTCCATCCCCTCGCCCGGCGGCTGGCGAGCCGGCTCGCGGTGCGCCGCAAGCACTCCAAGCGCGGCCAGCTCGACATGCGGCGCACGCTGCGCCGCTCGATGTCCACGGGCGGCGTGCCGATGAAGCCCGCGTACCGCACGCGCCGTCCGGGCCGCCCCGAGCTCGTGATCCTCTGCGACGTCTCGGGTTCGGTCGCCGGGTTCTCGCACTTCACCCTGCTGCTGGTGCAGGCGCTACGCGAGCAGTTCTCGAAGGTCCGGGTGTTCGCGTTCGTCGAGAGGACGGACGAGGTGACGCACCTGTTCGAGCCCGGCGCCGAGCTGTCCGGCGTGATGCAGCGGGTGCTGCGCGAGGCCGAGCTCACGACGTTCGACGGGCACAGCGACTACGGCCACGCCCTGGGCAGCTTCGCCGAGTTCTGGCCGGAGGCGATCACCTCGAAGACCTCGTTGCTGATCCTCGGCGACGCGCGCACCAACTACCGGGACCCGAACCTCGCGGTCCTGCGCCGGTTCGTCGGGCAGGCCCGGCACGCGCACTGGCTCAACCCGGAACCCAAGCGGCAGTGGGGATCCGGGGACTCCGCGGCGCTGCGCTACGCGGACCTCCTGCCGATGCACGAGTGCCGCACGGCGGGCCAGCTGGCGGACGTGGTCGAGGCGCTCCTGCCGGTCTGAGCGCTCACAGGTCCCAGAGGGCGAGGCTGAGCGGGTCCTCGCCCGGGACGTCCGGGGTCAGCGGGCCCTCGTGCACGCGGCCCGTCCGGTCCGCGAAGCGGCTCGTGGTCACGGTGAGCTGCAGGCCGCCCGGCAGCGGGAGGGCCACGTTGCCGGTGGGGAACCCGAACGTGGCGGTGCCGTAGGAGCGCACGTCCGGCAGGCCCCGGAAGGCGACCGCGACGGCCTCGGCCGCGTCGGCCGTCACCTCGTCGGTCAGCACGGCGACCGAGCCCGGCCGCCGGCCCGCCTCGCCACGGGCCATCTCGCGGCCACGCAGCAGGACGATCCCGCCCTCCAGGCGCCACGCGTCGCGGTTGCCGTCGCGGTACACGGAGGCGCCGACGTCGCCGTCGCCGCGCAGGAAAGGGGCGACGGCGGCGAGCATCGGCCACATCGCGCCGCCGCCGTTGCCCCGCAGGTCGATCACCCAGCGGGCCGCCTCGACCCCGGCGAGACCCTTCCGCGCGGCCGCGACGTAGGCCTCGCCCGCGTCCGCGGTGCAGGCCGGGAGGGTCAGGACGGCGGCGTCCTCCAGCTGCTCGACGGCCGGCAGGTCGGGTTCCCCGGCCGCGACCGGGCGGGGGCGTCGCACCCCGCTGTGCGGGCCGCCGGCCTTGCGCGTGAGGTGGAACAGGGCCAGCTCGAGCTGCTCGGGATCGTCGAGCGCCGCCCGGACCCCGGCGCGCGCCGCCGGCCAGTCGGCCACCCGGTCCGCGTGCAGGGCCTGGTGCTGCAGCACGTCGAGGGCCTGCTCGACCGCCTTCTCGGCATCCACCCTGCCTGCCCTGCCCGACCTGCCGGCCCTACGCTCGCGCCCGAACACGGCTCCAGTATGTCCGTCGCCCCGTCCTTCCTCGGCACGGGTGCTCGACCGCACCGCGCCGGGCGCGCGCGGGCGGCGGCCCGCAGCCGCTGGTATTCCCAGCTCAGGGGAGGTGGGCGTCACTCTTTCGATCAGTTGACCGGGCGGCCAACCAAGGCGTACACCTGAGATATCGATAAGAACTTCTGAAGGGAAGTGATCGCGATGACCGCGAACGCGTGGACTCGCTGGCAGGACTGGGCCGCCGTGGTGATCGGCGTTCTGGTGGCGCTGTCGCCGATCGTGGTGACGACGGATGCGGCGGCACTCTCGACGCTCATCGTGCTCGGGGCCGTGCTCGCCGTGACCGGTCTCTGGTCGCTCGCGCAGCCCGGCTCGGTGGCCAGTGAGTACGGGCACGGCGTGCTCGGCGTGCTGCTGTTCATCGCCCCGTGGGTGCTGAGCTACAGCGACCTGAACGGTGCGGCGTGGACCTCGTGGATCGCCGGGGTGCTCGCGGTGATCGTCGCCGCCAGCGCGCTGCCGGCCGCGCAGACCGCCCACCGCGGGGTGGCCGCCCACTGATCCACTCGGCTCCGCCGTCGAGGAGGGCCGGTTCCCGCGGGAGCCGGCCCCTTCGCCGTGCCAGGATGGATGTCCCATGACCGAACCCGAACCGGCCCGCGAGCGGATCCTCGTCGCGGCGGAGGAGCTCTTCGCCGAGCGCGGGTTCGACGCCACGCCCACGTCGCGGATCGCCGAGCGGGCGGACGTGCCGAAAGGGTTGGTGCACTACTACTTCGCGCGCAAGATCGACCTCCTCGCCGCGCTGGTCGAGCGGCTGCCGGAGGAGCGGGTGGACCGCGGCGAGGTCGTCGTGCCCGGGGACGTCTCGGAGAGCCTCTGCCGGCTCGTCGCCCGGCTCGACGCGCTGCTGGACTCCTCCGCCGTGCTCTCGCACCTGCTCTGGCGCGAGGCCGACACCCATCCCGCGGTGCGGGACGCGCTGCACGACCGCTTCGAGCGCATGGTCACCGAGATCCGCGACGTGCTGGTGGCCGCCCGGGAGGGCGACGAGCGCGGTGTCGACAGCGCGGCGATGCTGCTCGCGTCCGCCCTGAGCTACCGGCACTCCGTCTTCCGGCACGCCGACGAGGAGTCGTCCAGCCGGGCGGACATGACCCCCGAGCTGCGGTTCCTCGCGGAGGCCCTCGCCACTACCAGCGGGACTCGCCCTCGCCGGACACCGGGGTGAGCACGATGGCCGCCACCGGGGCCACGGCGGCCACCGCGAACCCGACCGCATAGCCCGCGATCCCCACCAGCGCACCGAGCGCGACCGGGGTCAGCGAGGTGACGACGTTCTGGCCCGTGTTCTGGATGCCCAGCGCCCGGCCGGACCACGAGGACCCGGCGAGCTCGGCGACGGCGGTGTAGGCGAGCCCGTTGTCCGCCACCGTGACGATCCCGCCGACCGCCAGCGCCGCGACCGCCAGCCACGGCGCCACGGCGTCCCCCAGCGCGAAGACCAGCAGCACCAGCGCGGCGCCGACCGCGAGCTGGCGCATGGGCCGCAGCCGCGAGCCCACCCGGTCCGACCAGACGCCCGAGGCGATGCGCCCCAGCGCTCCCACGATCTGGACCACGGCGACGAACGCCCCCGCCCCCGTCACCCCCCAGCCCTGTTCGCGCACGAGGTACTCGGTGGCGAACGCGCTGATCGCGAACTGGGGCACCACGAGCATCGCGCTGGCCGCGTGCAGCCGCCAGAGCACCGGCGAGCGGTACGGCGACGGCGCGGGCCCGGCCTCCGAGCGCGGCGGGCGGGCCGGGTCCGGGGCGAAGGCGGCCACCAGCACCGCCGAGAGCAGGCAGGCCGCCGCGGGCACGACCAGCGCGGGGAACGCCCCGACGTGCTGGGCGAGCCGGGGGAGCACGAGGCCGGCGAGGGCCACGCCGAGCGGCTGCGCGGTCTGCCGGATGCCCATCGCGAGCCCGCGCTCCGTCCGCGGGAACCAGCCCATGATCATCCGGCCGTTGGCGGCGAACACGCTGGCCGAGGCCGCGCCGCCCAGCACGAGCAGGGCCAGGACGGCGCCGTGGCTCGCCGGAGTGGCGAGCGCGACGGTCCCGATCACGAGGCCGGCGATCGTGAGCCCCAGCGCCATGACCCGCCGTTCGCCGAACCGGTCCGCGGCGGCGCCCCAGGCGATCAGCATCAGCAGCAGCCCGACGGTCGGCGCCGCCACGTAGGTGCCGACGCCGGCGAGCGAGAGGCCGAGCGAGTCCCGCAGGCCCGGGACCAGGAACGGCACGCCGTAGACGAAGGCGCACGCCGAGGTCTGGGCCAGCACGCCGATCGCGAGGACCACCCAGCGGCGCCGGGAGGCGGGAGGAGCGGGGGCGGTGGGCATGCCCGGGACGCTACGCCCCTTCCTATCTCCTGGGAATCGGGTACCATGATGTGAGAAATCGAACTGATGTTCGATACTCCGGCGTACGGTCGCCGGTGTGGGAGCGGACCTGTCGTGGCAGCCGTCGCTGTGGGGTGGCGCCCTCGAGGTCGACGGGGGGTTCCACGGTCTGCGGCGCCGCGAGCTGGCCGACGGCGCGTGGGTCGACCTCGTGCCCGGCTGGCTGCGCGGGGCGGACGAGCTGTTCGCGCGGCTGCTGCGGGACACGGCGTGGGGGCAACGCGAGGTCCGGATGTACGAGCGGACGCTGCCCGAGCCCCGGCTCACGCACCGCTGGGCGGTCGCCGACGGCCTGCCCGAGCCCGTCCTGCACGAGATGGCGGAGCGGCTCTCGGAGCACTACGGGCAGGAGTTCACGCAGGTCGGGGCCAACCTGTACCGGGACGGCGCGGACAGCGTGGCCTGGCACGGGGACCGGGTGGCCCGCGAGCTGCCCAGCGCGCTGGTCGGGCTGGTGTCCCTCGGCGGCGTGCGGCCGTTCCGGCTGCGTCCCCACGGTGGTGGTGCGTCGGTCGGGTTCCTCCCCGGGCCGGGCGACCTGCTGGTGATGGGTGGGAGCTGCCAGCGGACCTGGCAGCACTCGGTGCCCAAGGTGCGCGCCGCGGCCGCCCGGATCAGCGTCCAGTTCCGCCACGCGTACGAGAAACCCGGCCCGTAGACCGTTATCCTGCGCCGATGCAGCGCAAGATCGGGGTGATGGGCGGGACGTTCGATCCCGTCCACCACGGGCACCTCGTGGCCGCGAGCGAGGTCGCCGACCGCTTCGGGCTGGACGAGGTGCTGTTCGTGCCGACGGGACAGCCGTGGCAGAAGTCCGCGAAGGCCGTCAGCCCCGCCGAGGACCGCTACCTGATGACGGTGATCGCCACCGCGTCCAACCCGCGGTTCTCCACGAGCCGGGTGGACATCGAGCGCGACGGCCCCACCTACACCGCGGACACCCTCGCCGACCTGCGCGCCTCCCTGCCGGACACCGAGCTGTACTTCATCACCGGCGCCGACGCGCTGTCCCAGATCCTGTCCTGGCACAAGGTCGAGGAGCTGTTCACCCTCGCCCACTTCGTCGGCGTCACCCGGCCCGGCTACGAGCTCGTCGACCGGCACCTGCCCAAGGGGTCGGTCAGCCTTGTCGAGGTCCCCGCCATGGCGATCTCCTCCACGGACTGCCGCGAGCGCGTCGCGGCGGGCCGGCCGGTCTGGTACCTGGTGCCGGACGGGGTGGTGCAGTACATCTCGAAGCGGCGGCTCTACTCCGCGGCGGACACCGCGTCCGAGGCCGCGGTCTGAGCCGTCCGGCCCGTGTCGTGGGGCGATCGCGGTGCTGCGACACTGTACGGCGGTGCGCGGCCGAGATCCGGCCGCCGGGAGGAGCGGCCGAGTGGCGGCGACGAAAGAAGCGGTGGAGATCGCCCGGGTGGCGGTGGCTGCCGCCGCGGACAAGCTCGCACAGGACATCGTCGTGCTCGACGTGTCCGGCCAGCTGGTGATCACGGACTGCTTCGTGCTCGCCTCGGCGCCCAACGAGCGTCAGGTGCAGGCGATCGTCGACGGGGTCGAGGAGAAGCTGCGCGAGCAGGGCGTCAAGCCGACCCGGCGCGAGGGCACCCGCGAGGGCCGCTGGGTGCTGCTGGACTACACCGACGTCGTGGTCCACGTGCAGCACACCGAGGAGCGCGGCTTCTACGGGCTGGACCGGCTCTGGAAGGACTGCCCGGCGATCGACTTCCCCGAGGCACGGACGACCCCGCCCGCGGAGGGGGAGGCGTGACCCTGCGGCGCGTCGTGCTGCTGCGGCACGGGCAGACGGACTACAACGTCGCCGGCCGCATGCAGGGCCACATCGACTCGCACCTCACGGACGAGGGCCGCGCGCAGGCCGTGCTGGCCGCTCCGGTGCTGGCCACGATGCCGTTCGACCGGATCGTGAGCTCGGACCTCAGCCGCGCCGTCGACACCGCGGGGATCGTCGCCGAGGCCGTCGGGCTGCCCGTCAAGTACGACTCCCGGCTGCGCGAGACGAACCTGGGCGACTGGCAGGGACACGACGTCGCCGAGGTCGAGAAGGACTACCCGGGCCAGATCGCCGACTGGCGCTCGGACCCGCGGTGGACGCCGCCCGGCGGCGAGTCGCGCGTCGACGTCGTGGCCCGGTCGCTGCCCGTGGTCGAGGAGATCGACCAGGAGCTCGCGGGCGAGCCGGGGGAGCAGTCGTTGCTGCTCGTGGCCCACGGCGGGATGATCGGCGGGCTCGTGTCGGGTCTGCTGGCGCTGCCCGAGTCGGTGTGGCCGATCATCGGCGGGATGGGCAACTGCAAGTGGGCGGTCATCGCCCGGCGGGCGGACCACCCGCGCTGGCGCCTGTCCGGGTACAACATCGGCGTCGTCTGACGTCGGCGGTGCCCGAGCTGCTGGTCCTCGCGGACTCGCTGGCGTTCCACGGACCGGAGCGCGCCGAGCCCGCGGACCATCCGGACATCTGGCCGCAGGTCGCCGCCCGCGCCCTCGGCGGCTCGGTCGAGCTCGTCGCGGGGATCGGCTGGACGGCCCGGCACGCCTGGCACGCCCTCGGCCACGATCCGCGCGTGTGGGCCGCGATGCCGCGCACGGACGCCCTCGTCCTCGGCGTCGGCGGGATGGACACGCTGCCCTCGCCGCTGCCCAGCGCGCTGCGCGAGCTGATCCCGGTGCTGCGGCCGGAGTCGTTGCGGCGCAAGGTCCGGACCGGGTACCAGCGGGCCCAGCCGAGGCTGTCGCGGGCGTTCTCGCACCTGCCCGGCGGCGGACCCGTCGCGCTGCCCCCGCGGCTGACCGTGGCGTACCTCGAACGCTGCCGCGCCGCCGTCACGGCCCTGCGGCCGGGGCTGCCGGTCGTGGCGCTGCTGCCGTCCGTGCACCGGGCCGAGATCTACGGCGGAGTGCACGCGGGCCGGGCCGCCGCCGAGCGTGCGACGCGCGAATGGGCTGCGGCACAAGGGGTTCGGGTGCTCGACACGGCGGCGCTCGTGGCCGCGCACGTGCTCGGCGGCCACGGCAACCCGGACGGCATGCACTGGGGCTGGGCGGCGCACCGGCGGGTGGGGGAGACGCTCGCCGAACTGCTGGGTGGCGAGATCGACGGCGCGTCGTCCGCGACCCCGTCCAGGCAGTAGGTTCGCTTTCGTGTCCGATTCCTCCCCCGGCCGGGTCGCCGTGGTGACCGACTCCACCGCCGACCTGCCGCCCGGGACCGTCGGGACGATCCGGGTCGTGCCGCTCGAGGTGCGCCTCGGCGACCGCGTGGGGCGCGACGGGGTGGACATCGGCCCCGCCGAGCTCGGCGCCGCGATCAAGGACAAGCGCCTCGACGTCCAGACCTCCCGGCCCACCCCGGCCGCCTTCGCCGAGCTCTACCGCGAGCTGCTCGACGGCGGCGCCCGCGCCGTGGTGTCCGTCCACCTGTCCCGGGAGCTCTCGGGCACCTGGGACGCGGCCCGGCTGGCGGCCGAGGAGGTCGACCCGACGCGGGTGCGCGTGGTCGACTCGCGGGCGATGGGCATGGGTCTGGGCTACGCGGTGCTGGCCGCCGACCAGGCCGCCGAGGCGGGCGCCGACCCTGCCGACGTGGAGGCGGCCGCGACCTCGGTCGCGGTGCGCTGCAAGGTCTTCTTCAGCGTCGACGACCTGGACCGGCTCCGCCGGGGCGGCCGGATCGGCGCCGCCGCCGCCATGGTCGGCACGGTGCTGGCGATGAAGCCGCTGCTGCACCTGGTCGACGGGCGGATCACCGCCCTGGAGAAGGTGCGCACCACGGCCCGCGCCACCCAGCGGCTGGTCGAGCACGCGGTCGCCGCCGCGGGCGCCCACGCCGACCTCGCGGTGCACCACCTCGGGGTCCCCGACCGGGCCGCGGACCTCGCCGACCGGCTGCGGGAACGGCTGCCCGACGCGTCGAGGCTGCTGGTCTCGGAGATCAGTGCGGTGATCGGGGCGCACGTGGGGGTGGGGGCGCTGGGGGTCGTGGTGGTGCCGCGGGGGTAGGTCGCGGCGCCGCCGATGCCCGTCCCGCGGTGGATGCCGGTCCCGCGGTGGATGCCCGTCCCGCGGTGCGAGCCCGTCGCGCAGTCAGCAGCCCGTCGCGCGGGCAGAGGTCCGTCCCGCGGTCGGAGCCCGCCCTCCCAGAGGGGGAACCCCCGTCTCCGATCCTGCCGCATCGCACCGACAGAACCGCGGCGGACGGTGCCCGAGGGGCCGAGTTGTCCCCACCCGGTCCCCTCCGTCCACAGATCGAAACTCGGTGCCCTGACCTGGCCCGATCCGTCCTAGCGTCGGGCGCGTGGCTCGCAGCTCCCCTCATCCCGATGCCGGCCGGCGCCTCGCCGCGCTGCTCGGCACCCCGCTGGGCCGCCCCTATCCCGGGCCGCCCCCGGGCCCCGCCGTGCCCGTCCCGCCCCCCGCGGCCCCGCCGCCCCCCGCGGACCCACCGCCGGTCGTCTCGGCGATCCCCGCACCCCGCCGGCCGTCGACCCACCCGCCGCTCCCCGCCTCCTTCCGCCCCCGGATGCCCCGCCCCGCCGGCCTGCCCCCGGCGCCCGAGGAGGACCCGCCGACGCTGCCGCTCCTGGTGCAGGAGGGTGAGGACCCGCCCGATCCGGAGCCCGTCGAGGAGACCGACGGCCCGGGGTACGTCCCCGGCTCCCGGCCGAGCCGCGCGGCGCGGGTCGCGGCCCGCTGGGTTCCGGAGGCCTGGCGCGGCGCCCGGCTGAATCCCGGCCGGGCCGGGGCGATCGCGCTGGTCCTGGTCGCGGCGGTCGCCGCCGTCGTGGCGGCGGTCGGGGTGTGGGGAGCCCGGCCGCGCGCCGAGCAGATGCCCGCACTCCCGACCGTGTCCACCACCGCGCCCGAGCCGAGCACCGCCGCGAGTGCCGCGCCCACCGCCACCCCGGTGGAGCTCGTCGTGGGGGTGGCGGGCCGGGTGCGGCGGCCGGGCCTGGTCCGGGTCCCGGACGGCTCGAGGGTCGCCGATGTGCTCGAGGCCGCCGGGGGGACGTTGCCGGGCACCGATCTGGCCACCGTCAACCTCGCCCGCAAGGTGGTCGACGGCGAACAGGTCGCGATCGGCGTCCCCGCGGCCGCCGACGCGCAGGGCTCCGCGGGCGGCGCCGCGGGGACGCCGGGCTCCGCGCCCGGCGGGAAGGTCGACCTCAACCGTGCCACCGTCGACCAGCTCGACGGCCTGCCCGGCGTCGGCCCGGTCACCGCGCAGCGGATCCTCGACTGGCGCACCGCGCATGGCCGGTTCAGCCGCGTCGACCAGCTCCGCGAGGTCGACGGTATCGGGGAGCGCCGGTTCGCCCAGCTCCGTGAGCTGGTGGCGGTGTGAGGGCCCGGGAGGACGAGCCCCGTACACGGCCCGATCTGCGGCTCGTCCCGGCGGCGCTGGCGGCCTGGGCGGCGGTTCTGGCGGCGCTGCTCACCGGACCGGTGGGCGGCCTGGCCGCCTGCCTGCTCGCGGCCGCCGCCCTCGTCGTCCGGCCGCGGCTGCGCCCGGCGCGCCGCGCGGTCGTGCCGGCGGCGGCCGCGGTCGCCCTCGCGACCGGGCTGCTCTCCTCCTTCCTGGCGCTCCAGGTGCACCAGCACCCGCTGCGGGCCGCGGCCGAGCGCGGATCGGCGGCGATCCTGCGGGTCGTGCTCACGGACGATCCGGCCCCGGTCCGTGCCGCGTCCTTCGGCGCGAGCGTCGGCGTGCAGCGGGTCACGGTGCCCGCGGAGCTGGAGTCCGCCGAGGCCGGCGCCGACTCGTGGACGGCCGGCGGCCGCGTCCTGCTCCTCGCCCCGGCCGAGGGCTGGTCGACGCTGCTCCCGGGCCAGGCCGTCACCGCGGAGGGGTTGCTGCTGCCCGCCCAGCGCAGCGATCTCACGGTCGCGGTACTGCAGGTCCGCGGCAGCCCGTCCGGGACCGGGCCGCCGCCCTGGTGGCAGGGCGCGGCGGGCGGCCTGCGGGACGGTCTGCGCACCGCCGCCCACGTCCTCCCCGAGGCCCCGGCCGGCCTGCTGCCCGGTCTGGCGGTGGGCGACACCCGGGATCAGACGGCGGAGGTCGACCAGGACTTCCGCGCCGCCGGCCTGACGCATCTGACTGCGGTATCCGGGGCCAACCTCGCGGTCATCGGTGGTGCGGTGCTGGGTCTCCTGCGCCTCGCGCGAGCCGATCCGCGCTGGTCGGCGCTGGTGGCCGGGGCCGCGGTCGTCGGCTTCGTGGTCCTGGCCCGGCCCTCGCCGAGCGTGGTCCGGGCCGCGGTGATGGGCGGGATCGTGCTGCTCGCCCTGGCGATCGGTCGTGGCCGGTCCGCGGTGCCGGCCCTGGCCGCGGCGGTCCTGGTGCTCCTGCTCGTGGATCCCGCGCTCGCGGTCGATCCGGGGTTCGCCCTGTCGGTCCTCGCCACCGCCGCGCTCGTCCTCGTCGCGCCGCCCTGGGCCGCCGCGCTGCACCGCCGGGGCGTGCCGCTCGGGATCGCGGAGATGCTGGCGATCCCGGCAGCCGCGTGCCTCGCGACCGCGCCGCTGATCGCGGGCCTGAGCGGGCAGATCAGCCCGGTCACCGTGCTGGCGAACCTGCTCGTGGTGCCCGCCGTCGCGCCGGCGACCGTGCTGGGCGTGCTCGCCGCGGTCGTCTCCCCGGTGAGCCCGGCGCTGGCCGCGGCATGCGCGTGGGTGGCCGGGCCCGCGGTCGAGTGGCTCGTGTTCGTGGGGGACCGGGCGGCCGCCCTGCCCGGCGCGGTGCTCCCGTGGCCGGACGGGCTCGCGGGCGCGGCGCTGCTCGCCGGGCTCCTGCTCGCGCTGGTGGTGCTCCTCCGCTTCCGCCGCTCCCGGCTCCTGGTCCTGGCGGTGGTCGTCGGGCTGGCACTGGTCCTGATCCCGACCCGGGTCGTCCGGCCGGGCTGGCCGCCCGCGGGCTGGAGCGTGGTGGCCTGCGACGTCGGGCAGGGGGACGCGATCGTCCTGGCCACCGGCGAGCCGGGCCGGGCCGTGCTGGTCGACGCCGGGCCGGAGGACGGCACCGTCGACGCGTGCCTGCGCCGGCTCGGCGTGGACTCCCTGGCCCTCGTCGTGATCAGCCACCTGCACGCCGACCACATGGGCGGCCTCGGTGGCGCCCTGCGCGGTCGGTCGGTGGGTGGGATCGCGATCGGCCCGGCGCACGAGCCGGGATCGGCGCTGCGCCGGATCGCGGCCGATGCGGCCGGATCCGGTGCGGCGCTGCTGGAACTCACGGCAGGCCGCCGGCTCGCCTGGCCCTCGCTGGTCCTGGAGGTGCTCGCCCCGGCGTCGGCACCGTCCTTCGTGGATGGTGAGGACGGCACGGCGGTCAACAACACCTCAGTGGTGCTCCGCGCGACCACGCCGGCGGGTCGCGTCCTGCTCACCGGGGACGTCGAGCTCGACGCCCAGGCCGCGTTGCTGCACTCGGGCGCGGACCTGCGCGCCGACATCCTCAAGGTCCCGCACCACGGATCCCGCTCCACGAACCCGGACTTCCTGCGGGCGGTGTCGCCGCGGGCGGCGCTGGTCAGCGTCGGCGCCGGCAACCCCTACCGGCACCCCAACGCCGGGGTGCTCGACCAGCTGACCCGGTCCGGGACGGTGGTGCGGCGCACCGACCAGAGCGGGGACGTCGCGGTGACCGCCGCGGACGAGATCGTGGCCCGGGGCGAGCCGCTCCCGGCCCCGCGCGGGACGAGACGGGGGCGGCGCCGCCGGCGACGGCGTGGACGGGACCCCGACGACGGCGCCGGTCCCGATCCGCAGCCCCGGGTGAGGGCGCCGAGCACTGCCGCGGCGCCACCCGGCCGAGGAGGTCAGGCCCCGGGAGCGGTGGTGGACCCGCCGCCGCTCCCGGTGGGAGGACGCTCAGCGGCCCTCGAGGGCCTCCGCGACGGCGGCGCTGGTGGCCGGCACGGTGGCGGTCGGGCGCGCGGTGTCGGACACGGCGTCGAGGGTCTTGAGGCCGTCGCCGGTGATCAGCAGGACGGTCTCGGCATCCCGGTCGATCAGGCCGGCCTCGATCAGCTTCCGCGCGGTGGCCACCGTGACGCCGCCGGCGGTCTCGGCGAACACACCCTCGGTGCGGGCGAGGAGCGTGATGCCCTCGCGCACCTCGTCGTCCGTCACCTGGCCGACCGCACCGCCGGTGCGGCGCACCGAGTCGAGCACGTACGGGCCGTCCGCCGGGTTGCCGATCGCGAGCGAGCGGGCGATGGTGTCCGGCTTCACCGGCTGGATGAAGTCGACGCCGGCTTCGAACGCGGTGGCCACGGGCGAGCAGCCGGAGGCCTGGGCGCCGAAGATCTTGTAGGGCTTGTCCTCGACCAGGCCGAGCTTCACGAACTCGCCGAAGCCCTTGTCCACCTTGGTGAGCTGCGAGCCGGAGGCGACCGGGATGACGATCTGGTCCGGGAGCCGCCAGCCGAGCTGCTCGGCGACCTCGTAGCCCAGGGTCTTGGAGCCCTCGGCGTAGTAGGGCCGGACGTTGACGTTCACGAACGCCCAGTCCTCGTGCTCCGCGGCCAGCTCCGTGGCCAGGCGGTTGACGTCGTCGTAGTTGCCGTCGACCGCGAGCAGCGTGCCACCGTAGACGGCGGTCGTGGTGATCTTGGCCTGCTCCAGGTTGGAGGGGATCAGGACCACGGAGTCCCAGCCGGCCCGCGCGGCCGCGGCCGCCACGGCGTTGGCCAGGTTGCCGGTCGAGGGGCAGCAGAGCACGGAGAAGCCGAGTTCGCGGGCGGCGGCGAGGGCGACGGCGACGACCCGGTCCTTGAAGGAGTGCGTGGGGTTGCCGGTGTCGTCCTTGATCCAGAGCTTGCGCACGCCGAGCTCGGCGGCGAGCCGGTCCGCCTGGATGAGGCGGGTGAAGCCGGGCTCGGTGTTGGCGTGCTCGCGCACGTCCGACGGGACGGGGAGCAGGTCCTGGTAGCGCCAGATCGACTTGGGGCCGGCCTCGATGGACTCGCGGGTGACCTTCGGGAAGTCGTACGCGATCTCGAGTGGGCCGAAGCACTGGCTGCAGGCGAACTCGGCGGCCAGCGCGCTCTGGTGGCCGCACTCCCGACAGGACAGGGCGCGCGCGGAGCCGAGGTCGTACGAGGTCGCAGTGGTGTCAGCAGTGAGAGTCATCAGATCTCCTCATCTGTCCCGCTCGCGCGGGCCGGAATTGGCACCTGGTTCGTCGACGTGCGCACACCACGAAGGTGCAACGCGCGGATCGTCGTTCGACGCCGGTTGCCGGGGCTTCAACGGGCCGTTCCCTCTGCCCCTCTGGATGAGCCATGTGAAGTTGTTCCCCGGCCGCGGGCCGCACTGGGCCCGAAAGATCCGGATGCCGTGCACGTTACGGCACCTCGGGGCGCCCCTGCCAGCGGAATCCAGGATCTGGGAGCCGGGTCACGGATTGTCGGTGCGGTGCGCGACGATGCGGGGGACCCGTCCCCCGACAGCCCCGAGCCGCCCCGCGCGGCGCGGTACCGAGTGAGGAGCCCCATGCCGGCCACGAAGCCGCCCGACCCGCTCCAGCTGGTCGTGGGTGAGGAGGAGCTGCTGGTCGAGCGGGCCGTGCAGGGCATCCTGCGGGCGGCCCGGGCGGCGGATCCCGCGGCCGACATCATGCGGTTCAAGCCGTCGGAGATCACGCCGGGCGAGCTGGCCGGGCACCTGAGCCCGTCGCTGTTCGCCGAGGGCCGCGTCGTGGTGGTCCAGGGCGCGCACGAGGCCGGCAAGGAGGTCGCCGCGGCGATCCTCGCCTACGCCGCCGAACCCGCCGACGGGATCGTGCTGGTCGCGGTGCACGCGGGCGGGGCGCGCGGCAAGCAGCTGATGGACGACCTGCGCAAGCGCGGCGCGAACGTCACCCGCTGCGACAAGCTCTCCCGGGCGGAGGAGCGGGCGGAGTTCGTGCGCGCCGAGGCGAAGCGCGAGGGCGGGATGATCACCGCGGACGCCGTGGCGGCGCTGCTGGAGGCCGTGGGCTCCGACCTGCGCGAGCTCGCCGCCGCCACCGCGCAGCTCGTCGCCGACACCGGCGGCCGGGTCGACGGCGACGCCGTGCGCCGCTACCACCGCGGGCGGGCGGAGTCGTCCGGCTTCGCGGTGGCCGACAAGGCGGTGGCGGGGGACCGGTCGGGGGCGCTCGAGGCGTTGCGGTGGGCGTTGGTGCTCGGGGTCGCGCCGGTCCTGGTGGCCGACGCGTTGGCGGATGCGGTGCGCACGCTGGCGAAGGTCGGCTCGGCCGGGCGGGGGGATCCCAACCGGCTGGCCGGCAGCCTCGGCATGCCGCCCTGGAAGATCCGCAAGGCCCAGGGGCAGGTCCGCTCCTGGCACCCGGACGGGCTGGCGGTCGCGATCGCGGCGACGGCGCAGGTCAACGCGGACGTCAAGGGCGCGGCGGCCGACCCCGGCTACGCCCTCGAACGGGCGGTCCTGGCGATCGTCGACGCCCGCGGCACGAGCTGACCCCGAGATCCCGCCCGCCGGCCCGGTACCGCGCGGCGGCCCGTTCGCTCACCGGTCAGGAGCGAGAGTGCCGTTCGCTCACTAGGTATGAGCGAGAGTGCCGTTCGCTCATCCACGGGCCCGGCGCCCCAGCCCGGTGCCCCGGACACGACGACGGGGCTGCCCCACGGGAAAGGGCAGCGCCGTCGTCGGAACGCTCACCGAGGAGCGCGACCGCGCCCCGTCGGGCGCGGAGACTCTGCGATCAGGCCGGGTCCGGGATCAGGCCGAGAGCGAGGCGGCGCGCTTCGCGATCGCCGACTTGCGGTTGGCGGCCTGGTTCTTGTGCAGGACGCCCTTGCCGGCCGCCTTGTCGAGGGCCTTGGCCGCGGCGCGCTGCAGCTCGAGGGCCTTCTCGGTGTCGCCGGCGTCGGCCGCCTCGCGGAACTTGCGGACAGCGGTCTTGACCGACGACTTGACCGACTTGTTGCGCTGGCGCGCCTTCTCGTTGGTCTTGACGCGCTTGATCTGGGACTTGATGTTCGCCACGCTGGTGTGCCTCTTCAGTCGTACTCGGTTGACTCTGGGTGGACTCTCGCTTCGGGGGGCTCCGGCGATCCCGACCGTGGTTTCCGATGCGAGCGAGCACGCCGAGCACTCGGCTGTCCATCTTACAGACGGCCCCTTGCGGCCCCCCACCACCCCGGTGAGCGGCGCCGTGCCGTTGACATCGACGTAACCCGTCCCGTCTGGCCCGGCCCCGTCCGACCGGTCAAGATGACCGTCGTGAGCCGCGCACTCGACCGTAGACCAGCAGGGACATCGGGGGCCGACGACGCCCTGTTCGCCGGCTACCTCGAACCGGACCGGCCCAACCCGGACGCGTTCGACGAGATGTTCTCGCCGGACGGCAGCGTGCGTGCCCCCTACCGGCACCTGCACGACGCGATCGCCCCGACCGCCGCCGCGGACCTCGCCGCGCGCTCGGAGGCGCTCGACCGCGCCTATCTGGACCAGGGCATCACGTTCAGCCTCTCCGGCCAGGAGCGCCCGTTCCCGCTGGACATCGTGCCGCGGGTGATCTCGGCGAGCGAGTGGAGCCGGCTGCAGCGCGGCATCGTGCAGCGGGTGAAGGCACTCGAGGCCTTCCTGCACGACGTGCACAACGACGCCCAGATCGTCCGCGACGGCGTCGTCCCGCGGCGCCTCATCACCAGCTGCGAGCACTTCAAGCGCTCCGCCAACCAGCTCAACCCGCCCAACGGGGTGCGGATCCACGTGGCCGGCATCGACCTCGTCCGCGACCAGGAGGGCACGTTCCGGGTGCTGGAGGACAACCTCCGCAACCCGTCGGGCGTGTCCTACGTGATGGAGAACCGCCGCACCATGGCGCGGGTCTTCCCTGACCTGTTCACCCGCCAGCGGGTGCGCGCGGTCGGCGACTACTCCACCCACCTGCTGCGGGCGCTGCGTGCGGCCGCCGCCCCGAACGTCGCCGACCCGACCGTCGTCGTGCTGACCCCGGGCGTCTACAACTCGGCGTACTTCGAGCACTCGCTGCTCGCCCGGCAGATGGGCCTGGAGCTGGTCGAGGGCAGGGACCTGTTCTGCCGGGACAACCTCGTCTACATGCGGACGACGGAGGGGGAGCAGCGCGTCGACGTCGTCTACCGGCGCATCGACGACGACTTCCTCGATCCGCTGCAGTTCCAGCCGACCTCGGTGCTCGGCGTCGCCGGGATCATGAACGCCGCCCGCGCGGGCAACGTGGTGATCGCCAACGCGGTGGGCAACGGGGTCGGCGACGACAAGCTCGTCTACACCTACGTCCCCCAGATGATCAAGTACTACCTCGGCGAGCGCCCGGTCATCCCGAACGTCACCACCCTGCGGTGCTGGCTCGACCTCGAGCGCGAGGAGGTCCTCGACACCCTCCACGAGCTCGTCATCAAGCCGGTCGAGGGCTCGGGCGGCTACGGCATCCTGTTCGGGCCCAACGCGAGCGCCAAGGAGCTGCGGGACGCGCGCAAGGCGATCCGGACCGATCCGCGCGGCTGGATCGCGCAGCCCGTCGTCCAGCTGTCGACCGTGCCGACCAAGGTGGACGACCGGCTGGTCCCGCGGCACGTCGACCTGCGGCCCTTCGCGGTGAACGACGGCGAGGGCGTGTTCGTGCTGCCGGGCGGGCTCACGCGGGTGGCCCTGCCGAAGGGGTCGCTGGTCGTGAACTCCAGCCAGGGCGGCGGCTCGAAGGACACCTGGGTGCTGGCGGCGAGCCGCTCCACCGAGGCCGAGCGGGAGCTGGGCGAGCGCGGTATCGCCTCGGACGCCCCGGCCAGCGGCCCGGCGGCCGAGCAGGGCCCGGAGCTGACGATCGGCCAGCAGCAACAGCAACAGCAGCAACAGCAGGGGAGGGACGCCTGATGCTCGCCCGCAACGCCGAGTCCCTGTTCTGGATCGGCCGCTACGTCGAGCGCGCCGACGACACGGCCCGGATCCTCGACGTGTCCGTCCACCAGCTGCTCGAGGACGCCACCATCGACGTCGACGCGGCCGCGCGCCGGCTGCTCGCCGTGATGGGGGTGGATCCCGGCACGTCGGAGCCGCTGGACGCCTTCGGGCTGACCGAGCTGCTCGGCTACTCCGCCGAGACCGCCGGCTCGATCGTCTCCTCCATCACCAGCGCGCGCGAGAACGCCCGCGGCGCCCGCGAGGTCGTCTCCTCGGAGATGTGGGAGTGCCTCAACGTCACGTGGAACGCGGTGCCGGAGCGACAGCGCTACGCGCGGTGGGTGGGCCCGCACGCCTTCTTCAGCTACATCGAGGACCGGGCGGCCATGTTCTCCGGGCTGGCCGCGAGCACCATGAGCCGGGACGACTCGTGGCGCTTCTACCTGCTCGGACGCTCGGTGGAACGCGTCGACATGGTGGTCCGGCTGCTGATGAGCCGGGTGTCGGACCGGATGAGCTCGCCGGCCTGGCTCCTGGTGCTGCGCTCCGCCGGCGCCCAGGACACCTACCTGCGGACCTATCGCGGTGCCGTCGACGCGGTGCGCGTCGTGCAGTTCATGCTCATGGACCGGTTGTTCCCGCGCTCGGTGTTCCACGCGCTCCGGGAGGCCGAGACGTGCCTGGCCCAGCTCGACAACCGGCCGACGGCCCGGGTCGGGGCGAACGCCGAGGCGCTGCGGCTGCTCGGCCGGGCGCGCAGCGAGCTCGAGTTCCTGCGCCCGGAGGCACTGCTCGACGACCTGCCCGCCCAGCTCGAGGGCCTGCAGGAGTGCATCCGCGAGGTCGGCGAGGCCGTCTCGCTGCAGTTCTTCCACGCCGCCCCCTGGGTGGCGTGGACGGCGCCGGAGGTGGTGTGAGATGAGCTGGCGGATCAGGGTCGTGCACGAGACCGGGTACAAGTACAGTGCCCCGGTCCTGGAGACCTACAACGAGGTGCGGTTGACCCCGCGCAGCGACGCGCACCAGAACGCCGTCGTCAGCCGGGTCGAGACCGTCCCGGCCACCCGGGCCTACCGCTACGAGGACTACTGGGGCACCCAGGTCACCGCGTTCGACCTGCACGCGCCGCACACGGAGCTGCTGGTCACGGGCACCTCGGTGGTCGAGACGGGGGAGGACTCCGAGCCGGTCCGCGAGACCACCTGGGCGGAGCTGGCGTCCGAGCCGATCCGGGACCGCTACACCGAGATGCTCGAGTTCACCGAGTACGTCAGCCGCGATCCGGAGCTGGCGAAGCTCGCGAAGGCCCTCAAGAAGGGCAAGGAGCCGGCCGACGCGGTGCTCGCCGCGTGCGACCAGGTGCGGGAGGTCATGACCTATCAGGCGGGGACGACCGGGGTCCACACCTCGGCCGCCGAGGCCTGGCAGGCGGGCAAGGGCGTGTGCCAGGACTACGCGCACCTCACGCTCGTGCTGCTGCGCGAGATGGGCATCCCCTCCCGGTACGTCTCCGGATACCTGTTGCCGCGCAAGGAGACCGCGGTCGGCGAGACGGTGTCCGGGGAGAGCCACGCCTGGATCGAGGCGCGCACCGGCGGCTGGTGGGGGTACGACCCGACCAACGGCATCCCGACCGGCGAGCGGCACGTGTGGCTGGGGGTCGGCCGGGACTACGGGGACGTCAGCCCCCTGAAGGGCATCTACTCCGGCGGCAACGCGGAGGCCCTGGACGTGACGGTGAAGATGACCCGCCTGGCGTGACTCAGGTGGCCGTGCCGCTCGTGCCGCGCTCCAGCTTGCCCAGGCGGGTGCGGATGTCCTCGAGGATCGTGCGGACGGGGCCCGAGAGGCCCGCGCTCGCCTGCTGGCTCCTCGTGAACGCCACGCCCGCGACCGCGGCGGAGACCGCCAGCCGGAGCCTGTCCGCGGTCAGGCCCGTGGAGGTCAGGGCGCGGACCACGGCGTCGTCCTGCGGGCCGGTCGCGAGCCCGAGCAGCAGGTGCTCGCAGCCGATGTAGTTGTGCTCCAGGCGCAGCGCCTCGGTGGTGCTGCGCTCCAGCGCGTCGGCCAGCGGGGTCGGCTCGCCCAGCCCGCGGGCCTCGGCGAGCAGGTCCGGCGGCTCGACGTCCAGGGTGGCGAGCACGGTGAGCGCCAGGTTCTCGCCCTCGTCGACGATCGCCGCGAGCAGCGCGGTCGTGGTGGGCGGCTCGGCGGCGAGCGCTCCCTTGACCGCGGTGCGCGCCCGCGCGGTGAACCTGTTCCAGCCCGGCGTTCCGCTCATGTCCGCTCCTCCTGCGGCCGGGGGAGCGCCGCCGGCCGCGCGCACCGCGTCCGCCAGCGCCTGCTGGCACACCGAGGACACCGGGATGCCGGCCTCCTTCACGGCGGCGGCCAGCTCGTCCGGCAGGTACACGTTGATCTTCGGCACGGGTCGTCTCCCTGTTGGGGTTATAAGTAGGGTTATAACCCCAACGGGGCCGGCGGGGCAAGCTCAGGCGGCCTGCTTGCGGCTCACCATCAGCGAGATCGGCACCGCGACCGTCGCGATGATCGCGGCGCACAGGAACGCGGCCCGCGCGCCCGGCACGTCCGCCGCCACGCCCGGGGTCGCGGCGAAGACGACCATCAGGGTGACGAACAGCGCGGTGCCCGCGGCCCCCGCGACCTGCTGCAGCGTGGCCAGGATGGCGCTGCCGTGGGAGTCGAGTTCGCCGGGCAGGCGGCCCAGCGCGTCCGTCATCAGCGGGGTGAACATCAGCGACAGGCTCGTCATCAGGACGACGTGCAGCCCGACGAGCAGGCCGATCGGCGTGGCCGCGCCGATCGTGGTGAAGCCCCACAGCGAGAGTGCGAGCACGACCGCGCCGGGGATGACGAGCGGGCGCGCGCCCACCCGGTCGTAGAGGCGCCCGACGATCGGGCCGAGCAGCCCCATCACCAGCCCGCCGGGCAGCACCGCCAGCCCGGTGACGAACGCGGACACCTTCAGTACGTCCTGCATGTACAGCGGCAACAGGATCAGCGCGCCGAACAGCGACATCATGCCGAGGACGACCAGGGCCACGGACACCACGAACGGCCGGATCGTGAGCGGGCGCAGGTCGAGCAGGGCGCGGCCGTCGCGCTGCAGTCGCAGCTGGCGCAGCACGAACACCAGCAGCGCCACGGCGCCGACCACCATGGGCAGCCACGGCGGCAGCAGGGCCTCACCGCGGGCGGCCTCGCCGATGCTCGACAGGCCGAACACCAGCCCGCCGAACCCGAGCGCGCTCAGCACCACGGACACCCAGTCGAGCGGGATCGCCCGGGTCTCGCCGGACAGTCGCATCAGCACGGTGCCGACGGCCAGGGCGATCAGGGCGATCGGCAGCACGATGAGGAACATCCAGCGCCAGCCCAGCGTCGAGAGGACCAGCCCGGAGATGGTCGGCCCGATGGCCGGCGCCACGGCGATGACGACGGTGATCGTGCCCATGGTCGCGCCGCGCCGCTCGGCGGGGACGAGCCGCATCACCGAGGTCATCAGGAGCGGGAGCATCACGGCCGTGCCGAGCGCCTGCACCACGCGCCCGGTCATCAGCATCGCGAAGCCCGGCGAGAGCGCGCAGATCAGCGTGCCGAGGCTGAACGCCGTCATCGACCCGAGGTAGACGGTGCGCGGGGTGAGCCGCTGCAGCAGGTACCCGGTGACCGGGATGACCACGGACATGGCCAGCAGGAACCCGGACGTCAGCCACTGGGCGGTGCCGACGGTGACCTGCAGGTCCGTGACGAGCACGGGCAGCGCCACGCTCATGATCGTCTCGTTGAGGATCATGACGAAGGCCGAGCCGACGAGCAGCCAGACCACCGTCGAGGCCGAGCGGGGCGCCGTCCCGGCCGGGGCGGGGGGTGCGTCGTGGGCGGTCATGCCGGATCTCCAAGTCTCGCGTGCGGGTCTCGCAGTACCGACAGTAGGCGGACCGAAAAGTCATCGGCCATCCGATAATCCGCGCTGGGAAGCGGCCGGCGCCGCGGGCGACCGTGCCCCACCGTCGTGCTCGACGGGCCGGGGCGGCGGTGGTTCCCGGTCCCCCGGGATCGTGACGTCGGCCAGCGGGACGCCCTGCTCGAGACGCCGCAGGGTCATGTCGAGGGTGTCGATGTAGCTGCGGCCGGGCTCCCGCTGCACCAGCGAGCGGGCGGCCGAGCGGGCGCCGAGGAACAGCCCGCAGAACAGCTGCACGTCGATCGAGCCCGGGTCCAGGCCGAAGCCCTCGCCGAGCGCCGCGGCGAACGTGTCGATCTCGAGGCCGCCGCGCTCGCGCAGGGCCGCGGAGATCTCGGGGATTTCGGCGGCGAGGCGCATCCGCAGCTCCTCGAGCTCGCGCTTCTCGGGATCGAGCCGGCCGAACGCGGTGGTCAGCGACCGGCGCAGCGCGACCAGCAGGGGGGTTCCCGCAGGCTGCTCGGCCATCGCCTCCGCCATCAGGGGATCGACGTCGTCGAACAGGACGACGTCGATCTTGCTGGGGAAGTAGCGGAAGAAGGTGCTGCGGGAGACCTCGGCGGCCGCCGCGATGTCGTCCGCGGTGGTCTCGGCCCAGCCCCGGTCCCGGATCAGCCGCAGGGCGTGCCGCTGCAGATCGGCGCGCGTGCGGGCCTTCTTGCGCTCGCGCAGGCCGCTCATGTCCGGAGTATGACACGACGTCCGATCTAAGACTCAGATTCTTTTGACACTGAGTATCAGAAGCGTGCTAGCGTCGGTCGCATGACGGATGTGCTGGTGGTGGGGGCGGGCCCGACCGGGCTCGCGACAGCGGTGACGCTCCGCGAGTGGGGGGCGACGGTGCGGGTCGTCGACGGTGCGCAGGCACCGTTCGCGGGCTCGCGCGGCAAGGGGGTGCAGCCCCGGACCCTCGAGGTGCTCGATGCGCTCGGCCTGGCGGGGCGGCTCGTGTCGTGGGGCCGGTTCCGGATGCCCCTGCGGCAGTACGCCGACCGCACGGACCGGACCGGCACCGAGGTGGACCTGCATCCGGGTGCCGAGCCGACGCCGGACACGCCCTGGGCCCGCTCGCTGATGGTGCCGCAGTGGCGGACCGAGCAGGTGCTGCGCGAGCGGCTCTCCGAGCTGGGCGTGGAGGTCGAGTGGGGCCGGCGCGTGACGGCGCTGGACGACGGCGGCGCGACGGTCGGCGGGGAGCGGATCGAGGCCGGGTACGTCGTGGGGGCGGACGGCGGCGGCAGCACGGTGCGGCAACTGATCGGCGTCGACTTCCTCGGTGAGACGTACGAGGAGGCCCGGATGCTGCTCGGCGACGTCCGGCTCGAGGGGCTCGACCGGGACGCCTGGCACGGCTGGGCGTCGGAGCAGTACCCGTTCCTGGCCTTGTGCCCCTTGCCTTCCACGGACACCTTCCAGTTCCAGGCGGCGGTGATGCCGGGGGCTGCGATGCCCGAGCCGGGCCCCGAGGCGTTCCAGGCGGCGATCGACTCCGTGACGACCGGGGTGCGGGTCCGCGAGGTCACCTGGGGCAGCCGGTGGCGGATGAACGTGCGGATGGTCGACCGCTACCGGGCCGGCCGGGTGTTCCTGGCCGGCGACGCGGCGCACGTCCACTCGCCGGCGGGCGGGCAGGGCCTCAACACCGGGATCCAGGACGGCGTCAACCTGGGCTGGAAGCTCGGCAGCGTCCTGCGCGGCGCCGATCCCGCCCTGCTGGACACCTACGAGGCGGAGCGGCTGCCGATCGCGGCCGGGGTGCTGGGGCTGTCGTCGCTGCTGTCCACGCGCGGGCTCGGCAACCGCGGCGCGGAAGGTGAGGAGGCCATGCAGCTCGGGCTGACCTACCGGGGCGGCCCGCTGGCGCCCCTCTCGGCGGGGCCCGGCGCGCGCCCCGGCGACCGTGCACCGGATGCGCCGTTGCGGACCCCCGACGGGGAACCGGCGCGCCTGTTCGACCTGCTCAGGGTGCCGCGGTGGACCCAGCTCGGGTTCGGGGTGCGGCCCGAGGGCCCGGGCCGGCTCGTCGAGGTGGGCGTGGACGTCCTCGACGCGGACGGGCACCTGGCCGCGGCCTACGCACCGGAGCCGGGCGAGGTGATCGCGATCCGCCCGGACCGCCACGTCGGCCCGCGGGGCACGGCGGCGCAGGTCGCCGCGGAGATCGCCCGGTGGAGCCCGGTGCCGGAGGGCGCGCCGACCGCCTGACGGCGGTTCCGGTCCGGGCAGCCGCCCGACCACCGGGCCGGCGTCGGAGGCCTGCCTCGATCTCGGCCTCGCGCACCGGCCGCGATCGCCCACGAGCGGGTCGGAGGTCCCACGGGCGGGTGGCGCAGGAGCCGCGCGGCAGGGGGAGCGCGCGTACCGTGTCCGGATGCGCAGCGACGACGTGCGTACCGCGGCGGAGGCCTGCACCGGCTTCCTCGGCGGGGCCGTGGGGCGGGACTGGTCGGCGCGGGCCGGGACCCTCGACATGTCGGTCGCGGAGGTCGTCGCACACGTGGCGGCCGCGCTGTACTGGTACGCCGCGGACCTTGCCGGCGGTCCCGAGGGCGGTCCCGAGCGAGAGGCCCTGGACCTCACGGTCCGCGCCGACCGTCCACCGGAGGTCCTGCTCGCCACGGTCGGGTCGGCCGCGACGGTGCTGGCCGCGGTCGTCGACGCCTCGCCCGACGACATCCGCGGCTACCACCCCGACGGCGCCGCCGATCCCTCCGGGTTCGCCGCGATGGCGTGCGACGAGCTGCTGCTGCACACCGACGACGCCGCCCGTGGCCTGGGCCTGGCCTTCGAGCCCGACGCGCACCTCGCCGCCCACGTCCTGCGCCGGCTCTTCCCGTGGGCACCCCACGACGAGCGCTCCTGGCCCACCCTCCGCTGGGCCAACGGCCGCGCCCCCCTGGGCGACCGCCCGAGACTCACCGACTGGCGCTGGCACTGCGCCCCCTGGACGAGTGGGACGGCACCACCCCGTAACCCGCGAGTCGGCACTTTCGGGAGGCCGAAACACACGCTGACGACGTGTGCGGGGCCGCCCCTGCACGACAACCGCCGACACCGCACGACACGGATTGCCGGTGACGCGCTGCCGGCCGGCGGCTCCCAGCGCGCGGACGGCCGGCGACGCCCAGCGCGCGGAACCGTGCGAAGCGCGATGGGCTGCCGACGGCGGCGACACCTCGGCCCGGCGTTCCTCGCGCACCCGACGCCGACGCTCGCCACCGTCACATTCGGCCTCCCGAAAGTGCCGACTCGCGCTCCCGGAAGTGCCGACTCGCGGGGAGGGGCGGGACGGGGCGGCAGGGTGGGTCAGGGGGCCAGGGCGGTCTCTGCGGCGCGGTCCACCCGGCGGTGGTAGCGCTCGCCCGCCTTGCCGCCCGCGACCGCGCCGATGAGGGCGACGGCGGCGGCGATCAGGAGGGCGATGACGCCGGTGAGGGTCAGGGCCTCGCCCGACACCGCGATGCCCGGCACCCGGAGGGCGGCGAAGAGTCCCGTGCCGGTGGCGGTCACCGCGGTGGCGATCGAGATCGCGACCGTCACCACCACCCCCATGGCCCAGACGGCGACACCGTTGCGGGCGCCGTCGAAGCGGGCGAGCCGGCCCGCGACGTAGCCGCCGGCGAAGTAGGCCAGCAGCATCACGACGACGGCGACGATCCCGCCCGCGATCCCGAGCATCCGCGGGTCCTGGCCCGGTGCGGCGTCGAGCGCGGGGGAGACCCCGGCCAGCCGCACGACCAGCGACGCGAGCGCGCCGAGCAGCACCGTCAGGCCGACGGCGACGAGCCAGCCGAAGAAGGCGGAGCCGACCTTGAGCCCGCCGAAGCGTTCGTGCTGGTACTCGTGGGCGGCGGTGAGGGCGCCGCGGCCGGTGTAGTGGCGTGCGGTCTCGGCGTCCGGGCCGCCGGCCGGGGCGCTGCGGAAGGTGCGCCGGTCGACGGGGACCGAGACGTGTCCGTCGCGGTCGCCCGGCGTTGCGCCCTCGAGCGGCACGGTGCGGGAGCCGCCGAACCGAGACCGCACCACGCCCCAGGGGCTGCCGTCGGGGCCGGGGACGATCTTCGTCACCTTGCCGAGCGCGGCACCCGACCGATCGTGGACCGTGCTCCCCACGAGCGACTCCGGACCCTGCGGTCCGGAACCCTGCTGTCCGGAACTCTGCGGCTCAGCTCCCTGCGGACCGGTGCCCTGCTGCCCCGCACCGTGCGGATACACCCCCTGCGGATGCACACCCTGCGGCCCGGCCATGTGCGGCCGGGCACCCTGCGGCCCGGTGTCCGGGGGGCGGGTGTCCTGGGGTCCGGTGCTCTGCGGACCGGTGCGGTGGAGGTCGGCCGGCGCCCCGCCGTCGTCGTGCCGGACCGGGATCCGCCGGGTGGCCGGGTCGGCCTCCGGGTCCGGCGAGCCCGCGGGTCCGTGCGACGGGTCCGGTGAGCCCGCGGGTCCGTGCGACGGGTCCGGTGAGCCCGCGGGTCCGTGCGACGGGTCCGGTGAGCCCGCGGGTCCGTGCGCGGCCTGCCCGGACCCGTCCGGATCCGCCGCCCGTGGCCCGGACGCCGGTGCGTGCCGCCCGGCCGCCGCGGCCCGGTCCTCGGCCGCATGGCGGCCCGAGCGCCAGATCCCGCCGCGGTCCTCGTCCCGCCGTCCCTCACCAGGGGGCGGATCGACGGGCTGCGACGACCTCGGCGTACCGGCGCTCACGGAGTCCATGGCGCCGGGTACCCCGCCGTGTCGCGCCTCACACCCGGGTGACGGGCGCCCGGCCTGCGAGGCCACACCACCCGACATGGGACGATGGACGCGAACCCCAGTACCGGAAATGGATCCTGAGTGACGACGTACGCCGACCGCACGTTCACGCCGCCGGAGCGCATCCGCAACTTCTGCATCATCGCCCACATCGACCACGGCAAGTCGACGCTGGCGGACCGCATGCTGCAGATCACCGGCGTGGTCGACCCGCGGGCCATGCGGGCGCAGTACCTGGACCGCATGGACATCGAGCGCGAGCGCGGCATCACGATCAAGGCGCAGAACGTGCGCCTGCCGTGGACGGTCGGGGACACCGAGCACGTCCTGCACCTGATCGACACCCCCGGGCACGTCGACTTCACGTACGAGGTCTCGCGCGCGCTGGAGGCCTGCGAGGGCGCGATCCTGCTGGTCGACGCGGCGCAGGGCATCGAGGCGCAGACGCTGGCGAACCTCTACCTTGCGCTCGAGAAGGACCTGACGATCATCCCGGTCCTCAACAAGATCGACCTGCCGGCGGCGGACCCGGACCGCTACGCCGCCGAGATCGCGCACATCATCGGCTGTGAGCCCGAGGACGTGCTGCGGGTCAGCGCCAAGACCGGCATGGGTGTCGAGGCCCTGCTCGACGAGTGCGTCCGCAAGGTGCCCGCCCCCGTCGGGAACCCCGACGCCCCGGCCCGCGCCATGATCTTCGACTCGGTCTACGACACGTACCGCGGCGTCGTCACCTACATCCGGGTCGTCGACGGGAAGATCACCCCGCGCGAACGCATCAAGATGATGTCCACGGGCACCACACACGAGCTGCTGGAAGTCGGGATCGTCTCCCCGGAGCCCAAGCCCACCGAGGGCCTCGGCGTCGGCGAGGTCGGCTACCTCATCACCGGGGTGAAGGACGTCCGGCAGTCCAAGGTCGGCGACACCGTGACCTCCCAGCGCCACGGGGCCACCGAGGCGCTCACCGGCTACCGCGAGCCGCGCCCGATGGTCTACTCCGGGCTCTACCCGGTGGAGGGCTCGCAGTACCCGGACCTGCGCGAGGCCCTCGACAAGCTGCAGCTCAACGACGCCGCGCTCACCTACGAGCCCGAGACGTCCGCGGCCCTGGGCTTCGGCTTCCGCTGCGGCTTCCTCGGCCTGCTGCACCTGGAGATCACCCGCGAGCGGCTCGAGCGCGAGTTCGACCTCGACCTCATCTCCACCGCGCCGAACGTCGTGTACCGCGTGATCCGCGACGACGGCGTGGAGCTCACCGTCACGAACCCGTCGGACTGGCCCACGGGGCGGGTCGGGCAGATCTTCGAGCCGGTCGTGAAGGTGACGATCCTGTCGCCGTCGGAGTTCGTCGGCACGATCATGGAGCTCTGCCAGAGCCGGCGCGGCCAGCTCGGCGGCATGGACTACCTGTCCGAGACCCGCGTCGAGCTGCGCTACACGATGCCGCTCGGGGAGATCATCTTCGACTTCTTCGACGCGCTGAAGTCCCGCACCCGCGGCTACGCCAGCCTCGACTACGAGGAGGCGGGCGAGCAGGAGTCCGACCTGGTCAAGGTGGACATCCTGCTGCAGGGCGAGCCGGTCGACGCGTTCTCGGCGATCGTGCACAAGGACTCGGCGTACGGCTACGGCACGACGATGGCGTCGAAGCTGCGCGAGCTCATCCCGCGCCAGCAGTTCGAGGTGCCCATCCAGGCCGCCGTCGGCTCGCGCATCATCGCGCGCGAGACCATCCGCGCCATCCGCAAGGACGTCCTCGCGAAGTGCTACGGCGGCGACATCAGCCGCAAGCGCAAGCTGCTGGAGAAGCAGAAGGAGGGCAAGAAGCGGATGAAGACGATCGGGCGGGTCGAGGTGCCACAGGAGGCCTTCGTCGCGGCGCTGTCCACGGACTCGTCCCCGGACAAGGCAAAGAAGTAGGGCCGGCTCACTGCTGAACCGGCGGAGGCGGAGCTCGCGGAGCCGACCATCGGCTCGGAGGCGGAGCTCGCGGAGCCGACCATGGGCCCGACAGGGAGCTAGTGGACCTCGTCGCCGGCGGTGGCGAGGTCGTCGAGGAGCCGGGCGAGCTGCACCCGCTCCGGAGTCCGGGCGGCACCGAGGGCGGTGCCGACGCGGCGTTCGATGCTCCCGCAGACGCGTTCGACCACCTCACGGCCGCCCGCGGCCAGGTGGACGAGCACGCGCCGCCGGTCCACCGGGTCGTTCTGCCGGTAAGCCAGCCCGTCCGTGACCAGTCGGTCGACGACGCGGGTGGCGGTGGGCGCGGGGAGCGCGGTGTGGGTGGCGATCTCGCCCATGCTGCGGCCTCCGGAGGTGGAGCCGCGGGCGAGCATCAACAGGACTCGCCAGCCGTCTCGGCTGACTCCGTGCTGCGTCGTGACCGGGGTGAGCGCGGCCGACACAGCACGCTCGACCCGGTCGAGTAGCTCGACGAGACCGGGTACGCGCGGCGCCGGGATCGTCGCGGTGGGACCGCGGAACCCCGACGCCTGGGGACTCAGTGGCTCGGACACGATGACCGACTGTACTTGTTGCCCGCCCCGATTGCCTCAGTCTTCGAGGAATCCGGGCGGACAGCAACGTTACCGGTGTCAGTGAGTGAACACGATCTTGCCGGCCGTATCACCGTCGAGCATCGCGCGGAAGCCGTCCTTCGCCTGGTCCAGGGGCAGTTCGAGGCCGATCTCCGGGGTGATGCCCGCGTTGGCGACGAAGGCGAGGAGGTCCGCGAGCTCCTGGCGGGTCCCCATGGTGGAACCGATCACGCTCAACTGGAGGAAGAACAGCCGCTGGAGGTCTGCACCCGGGTTGGGCCCACTGGTCGAGCCGCAGCAGACGATCACGCCGCCCGGCCGCAGCGCCCGCATGGAGTGCTTCCAGGTGGCCTCGCCGACGGACTCGAAGACGGCGTCGACCTTGCCGGGCAGCCGGGCGCCGGACTCGAACACGGCGTGCGCCCCGAGCTTCTCGGCGAGGTTCCGCTTCTCCTCGGTGCGGCCGGTGACCCACACGGTCATGCCGGCCGCGCGGCCGAGCTGGACCAGCGCCGTCGAGACCCCGCCCGAGGCGCCCTGGACGAGCATCGTCTGGCCCGGCTGGAGGCCGGACTTGGTGAACAGCATCCGGTAGGCGGTGAGCCACGCGGTGCCCATCACGGCCGCCTGCGCCGCGGTGATGCCCGCGGGCATCGGCACCGCGTTCCGCTTCGGGACGACGACGTGGTCGGCCATCGCGCCCTGGTGCACCTCGGTGAGCAGCGTGCGCTTCGGGTCGAGCGTCTCGTCGCCGCTCCACGTCGGGTCGCCGATGATCGAGTGGACGACGACCGGGCTGCCGTCCTCGAGCGTGCCCGCGCCGTCGCAGCCGAGGATCATGGGGAAGGCCTCCGCCTTGATCCCCACGCCGCGCAGCGTCCACAGGTCGTGCATGTTGAGGCTGGCGGCGGTGACCTTCACCTTCACCCAGCCCTCGGGCACCTCGGGGTCCGGGCGTTCCCCGACGGTCAGCGAGTCGAGCGGAGCGTCGGCGTTGGGCTCAGCGGCATACACGGCGAACATGCCCCGAACCTAACGCCCCGCAGGCCCGGCTACCGTGTGAGTCGTGTCGAGAGCGATCGCGGACTGGTGGGACGCGGTGGAGCTGTGGGTCACCCAGCTCGCCTTCCCGTTCCAGGTGCTGCTGGCGATCGTCGTCCTGCTGCCGCTCTGCTGGTTCACGGCGGGCCTCGTCGACCGGATCGCCGGAGCCCTCACCCGCCGCCGCTGACCAACTGCGTCATGGAACCATAACGCAGTTTCTGACGGCTCCTGGGCGCGTTATGGTTCCATGACGCGGCCTGGGCGGGTGGCGGCCAAGGCCGACAGGACCTCGGAGCAGCCGCCGTCGACCCGGAGGGTGGCGTGCGGGTCGCCCCTCGTCTCGCCCCGGTTGACGATCACCACGGGCACCCCGTGCTTCTCCGCGTGCTTGACGAACCGCAGCCCGGACATCACCGCCAGCGACGAGCCCGCCACCAGGAGCGCGCCGCCGCCCACCAGCCCGTCGACCAGGGCGTACGAGGCCAGCACCCGTTCCTTCGGCACGTTCTCGCCGAAGAACACGACGTCCGGCTTCAGCGGGCCGCCGCAGGTGGTGCAGCCGACCAGCCGGAAGCCGTCCGTGGCCTCCAGGAGCACGTCGCCGTCCGGGGCGGTCTCGATCTCCGGCCCGACCGACTCCGCGAACCCGGGATTGGCCTGCTCGAACCGCTCCTGCAGCGCCGCGCGCGGGCTGATCTCCTTGCAGGACAGGCAGATCACGTCCGCGATCCGGCCGTGCAGGTCGATCACCGCCCGACTGCCGGCCTCGGTGTGCAGGCCGTCGACGTTCTGCGTGATCAGGCCCCGCAGCACACCGGCGGACTCCAGCGCGGCCAGCGCATGGTGCCCGGGGTTCGGTGCGGCCCTGCGCATCCGCGCCCAGCCGACGTGGCTGCGGGCCCAGTAGCGGCGCTGCGCCGCGGGGCCGGACACGAAGTCCCCGTAGGTCATCGGCCGCCGCGCCGGGGAGCCGGGGCCCCGGTAGTCCGGGATGCCGGAGTCCGTGGACAGCCCCGCCCCGGTCAGGGCGACGAGCGGGCGCCCGGACAGCAGGTCCAGGGCCCGGTCGAGCTCGGCGAGCTGCAGCGACGGCACCCGATCCAGCGTACGTGTCGCAGAAATCCAATGCGCGCCCGCGGAACCGGGGCAGGCTGGTGCCCATGACCGCAGCAGACGATCTCGCAGCCGCCGTCGACCTCGCCGTTGCCACCATCCGTGGGGCGGGCCCGGAGCGGTACACGGACTCCACGCCGTGCTCGGACTACACCGTGGCCGACGTGGTGAACCACCTGGCCTTCGGCTTCCTGCTCGCCCACCACGCCGCCACCCGCGAACCCTGGCCGGAGTCCTGGGCCGCCACGGACCGGGCGCCCTTCCTGCGCGACCTCCCCGAGGCCGAGTGGGCGGAGGCCGCCGCGAAGGAGGGCGCCGCCGCGGCGGCCGCCTGGGCGGACCCGGCCGTGTGGGAGGGCGAGTCCCACCTGGGTGGCGGCCCCATGCCCGCCGCCGCCATCGGCGCGATGATGACCGGCGAGTTCGTCGTCCACTCCTGGGACCTCGCGACGGCGACCGGCCAGGAGCTCGCCGTGCCGCCGGCGCTGGGCGAGGTGACGCTGGAGGCCATGTCCGGCATGGCCGCCATGGGCCGCGACGCCGGCTGGATCGGCCCGGAGGTCGCCGTCGCCGAGGACCGCCCGGCGTTCGAGCGGGCCCTCGGTGTGGCGGGCCGCGACCCGGCCCGGACCACCTGACCGGCGGCGGCCGGACTCAGCCCGCGGCGACCCAGGAGGGCTTGCGCTTCTCGCCGAACGCGCGGATGCCCTCCTGGCCCTCCTCGCCGGCGAAGTAGCCCGCGGAGAGCGTGTTCATGGCCGCGAAGTCGTCGGCCATCACGCCGGAGGAGCTGCGCCGCAACAGCTCCTTCGTGCCGGCCAGCGCGAGGGGGGCGCCGAGCCGCAGCATGGCGGCGTAGCGGGCGACCTCGGCGTCGACCTCCGCGGCGGGCACCGCGCGGTTGAGCAGCCCGATCTCCACCGCGCGGCGGGCGTCGAAGGTCTCGCCGGTCAGGAACAGCTCGTGGGCGGCACGCGGGAACAGCCGCGGCAGCACCGTCACCGAGATGACGGCGGGGATGACGCCGATGCGCACCTCGGAGAAGGCGAACGTGGCCTCCTCGTTCGCGATCGCGAGGTCGCAGGCCGCCACGATCCCGACGCCGCCGGCGCGGGCGGGCCCGGTCAGCCGGGCGATCACGGGCGTCGGCGACTCCCAGATCGTCGACAGGATCCGCGGGACCTCGGTGACGCCCTGCTGCTCGGCGCCCGCGCCCCGGGACTCCTTGAGGTCCATGCCGGCGCAGAAGACCGTGCCGGTGTGGGTCAGCACGATCACCCGCGCGCTCTCGTCCGCGATCGCGGCGTCGAGGTGCCCGATCAGCTCGCGGCGCAGCTGCGCGGACAGGGCGTTGCGGTTCGCCGGGGAGTCGAGCGTGATGGTGGCGACGCCGTCGATGGTGTCGCGGTGCACGAGGGAGCTCACCCCCGGCACGTTACTGGGACGGGTGCGCCGCGAGCCAGGTCGCCGCCCGCCGGGCCGAGGCCCGGGAGAGCCAGGCGTCCTGCACGACCTCGGCGAGCTCGGCCCGGTCGAGCTCGCCGAGCCGGGACGCCCGGACCAGCACGGACGGATGGCCGTCGAAGTGCGGCGTGGTGAAGAAGGGCGAGCCGGGGTCCTGGACGAGCGCGGTCTTGTCCTCCTCGGACGGGACCCAGAACACGATCACGTCGTCGTAGCGCGCGCCGGTCGTGGGATCGACGGCGTCCGGGCGCGGGGTGCGGAAGAAGACGAACGACTTCCCGCCCACCTGGTACACGGGATTGCTCTTCGGACCCTCGACGACGGTCACGTGCGGCATCGCCAGCGCCAGCTCGTGCACGTCCTCCACAGTGGCCATCTCACACCGCGAACAGCTGCTCGGGATCGGCGAAGGCCTTGAACTCCAGCGCGTTCCCGGCCGGATCGAGGAAGAACATCGTGTGCTGCTCGCCGGGCTCGCCCGCGAACCGGACGTAGGGCTCGATCACGAACTCGACCCCGGCGCCGCGCACCCGCTCGGCCAGCGCGGTGAACTCCGGCACGGGCAGCACGACCCCGAAGTGCGGCACCGGGACCGCCTTCCCGTCGACGGGGTTGGTGCCGGCGGGCCCGGGGTGGCTCGCCACCTGGTGGGTGACGACCTGGTGCCCGTGGACGTCCCAGTCCGTCCAGTGCTCGGCGGAGCGCCCCCGGCCGAACCTGAGGACCTCCCCGTAGAAGCGCCGCGCGGCCTCGATGTCGTCGACAGGGATGGCGAGGTGGAAGGGCGGACGCGTCATGCGCCCGAGCATGCCCGTGAGTGGCGATGGTCGCCATGGCGACCATCGCCACTCACGAGGGCGTGGCTCCGCCGAACCGGCGGGTCAGGTACCCGGAGGTCGTGGTGTCGGCGGGGAAGAAGGACTCCACGGCCACCTCCTCCAGGGTGATGTCGAGGGGGGCGCCCAGCACCGCGACCGTCGAGAAGAAGGTCAGGGGGCCGTCCGGGTGGCCGGGATGACGGAGCCGCAGCGGCAGGACGACCGTGTTGCGCGGGTGGGCGTGCGGGTCCAGGCCGAGGGTGCGGCAGTAGCCCGTGAGCTCGTCGAGCAGGGCGCCGAGGGCGGGATCGGCGGCCCGCTCCGCCTGCCGGCGTACCCGCGAGACCAGGTGGGCGGCGTACTCGTCGAGGCCGTCGACGTACCGCGCGAGCCCCCGCGGGTGCAGCGAGAGCCGCAGGACGTTGGCGGGCGGGGCGAGCAGGCCCGGGTCCACGAGCTCGACGAACACCGAGGCGGCCCGGTTGGCGTCGATCATGTCCCACTGCCCGTCGACCAGGACGGCCGGGAACGGGTCGTGCGCCGCGAGCAGCCGGTTCAGCGACGCGTGGACCTCCGCCATCTCCGACGACGCCAGCGAGTGCTGCGTGTAGGCCGGCGCGAAACCGGCCGCGACCAGCAGCTCGTTGCGCGTGCGCAGCGGCACGTCGAGCTGCTCGGCCAGGTGCAGGACCATGTCCCGGCTCGGCCTCGAGCGGCCGGTCTCGAGGAAGGACAGGTGCCGCGCCGAGACCTCGGCCGCCAACCCCAGGTCGAGCTGCGTGAGCCGGCGGCGCTGCCGCCACTCCCGCAGCAGCCCGCCGAACCCCGTCTCGAGTGCCATCGTCATGGCGGCGACGCTACGGCCGCGGGGTACGCGCCGCGATGACCTCGTGGGTAATGGCGCGGGCGCACGGATCGGGCCAGGGTCGGCTCACGTCGTCGTCGACCACCTTCCTGCGGCCGGTCACCGAGGGCGGGATCGAGGCCGCGGCCACCGTGCTGCACGCGGGCCGGACCTCGATCGTCGGGTCGCGGACGTCCGGGACGACCGGGGTCGCCCGACCGCGCGGGTGACCCGGTCCCAGGCCGTGCTCTGACGCTCCGGGCCCGGGCGAAGCGCGGGCGGGCGGAGTCGCGGGAAGAGGACTAACCTCGTAAACGGAGGACCATCCACCTACGAGGAGAAGCGTGAAACTCGGCCTGCACATCGCGGACTTCACCTACCCGAACGGCCCCACCGGCCTCGCGGACGACCTCACCCGGATCGCCGTCGCGGCGGAGGAGGCCGGTCTGTCCCGGATCAGCGTGATGGACCACGTGTTCCAGATCGGGCCGGTCGGCCCCATCGAGAACGACATGCTCGAGGCCTACACGACCCTGGGCTACCTGGCGGCGCGCACGGAGCGCGTCGAGCTCCTGGCCTGGGTCACGGCCGTCAGCTACCGCGATCCCGGCCTGCTGGCCAAGATCGTGACGACCCTGGACGTGCTGTCCAAGGGCCGCGCCATGCTCGGCATCGGCGCGGCGTGGAACGAGGAGGAGTCCCGCGGTCTGGGGCTGTTCTTCCCGTCGACCAAGGAGCGCTTCGAGCGCCTCGAGGAGACGCTGCAGATCTGCCTGCAGATGTGGGGCGACGACGAGGGCGCCTACGAGGGCACGCACTACACGTTGGCGCGCACCATGAACTCGCCCCAGTCGCTGCGCCGCCCGCACCCGCCGATCCTGATCGGCGGCGCGGGGGAGAAGAAGACGCTGCGGATGGTCGCCCAGTACGCGGACGCCTGCAACCTCTTCGACGGCCCCGAGCTGTCGCACAAGCTCGACGTGCTGCGCCAGCACTGCGACGACCTCGGCCGGGACTACGACACGATCGAGAAGACGGTCATGGGCCCGGCCTACGCGAGCGAGCCGAAGGAGCTCGTCGCGCACCTGGAGGAGCTCGGCAAGCTCGGCATCCAGCAGTTCCACGGCCTGATGCCGGACGTGTCGGAGATCGAGCCGATCCGCCGGCTCGGTGCCGAGGTGGTGCCGGCGGTCGCGGAGTTCTAGCCGGACCGTCCCGGGGTGGGCCACACTCCTGCCTGTGGCCCACCCCGGACATGCCGCGTACGAGCGGCTCCGCGCCGCCCACCTGGCCGCGGTCCGCGGCGCGCTCGACGACCACGTCGCACGCCTCGACTGGTCCGCGGAGCGGATCGAGAGCCACCGCACCGAACGGCTGCGGGCACTGCTCGGATGGGCACGCGAGCGCTCGCCCTTCCACGCCGCCCGGATGGGCGGTCTCGACCCGGCGACGGCGACGGTCGCCGATCTGGCCGCGCTGCCACCCATGCTCAAGGGTGAGGCGCAGCAGGAGTGGGACGCGATCGTCACCGTCCCGGGCGTGGACCGGGCCGCCGCAGAGCGGGTGCTCGCCACGCAGGAGTGGTTCGGCTACACGCCGGATGCCTTGCAGGTCTTCAGCTCCGGTGGCTCCAGCGGGGTGCGCGGGGTGTACGTGTGGGGCTGGGAACAGTTCGTGACGCTCGCGTGCCTGGCGTGGCGGTGGCAGCGGCGGGCCGATCCGGCCGGACCGGAACGGCTCGCGGTCCTGTCCGCGGGCGGGCCGCCGCACGCCAGCACCCCGTTGTTCGACGTGCCGGCCTCGGCCTCGGCGAGCACCGTCGTCATCCCGGCGGCGGCCCCGTTCGACGAGGTGCTCGCCGCCGCGCGGGTGGCCCGGCCCGCCGCCCTCGTCGGGTACGCGTCGGTGATCGGCCGGCTGGCCCGCGCCACGCTCGCCGGGGACCTCGACATCCGGCCGGCACGCGTGAGCACCAACTCCGAGCCGCTGACCGAGGAGGACCGCGAGGCGATCGAGAACGCCTGGGGCGCACCGGTGCACAACCTCTGGGGCTCCACGGAGATCGGCGTGCAGGCGGTCGGCTGCGGGATCGGTGAGGGGCTGCACGTGTGCGCGGACGAGGTGATCCTCGAACGCGTCGACGCCGTGGGCCGCCCGGTCGGCCCGGACGAGCCCGCGGTGCGCACGCTCGCCACGGGCCTCGCGGGCTATGCGTTCCCCTTCCTGCGCTACGACCTCGGCGACGATGTCACCCCGCTGCCCGGGCCGTGCCCCTGCGGGAGCGCGATGCCCCGGATCGCCGCGGTCGCGGGCCGGCGCGACGACGACTTCCGCTACGGCGCCCTCGTCGTGCCCGCCAGCGCGTTCCGGCTGGTCCTGGGCGTGGACCCGCGGATATCGGAGTACCAGGTGCACCAGACGCGCGCGGGCGCGGAGGTGCTGGTGGTCGGCTCCCCGGATCCCGCCGCGGTCCGCGCCGCCCTGATCACGGAGCTGGCGCGCTTCGGTTTCCCCGGCGCCGTGGTCGACGTCCGCCTCGTCGACCGGATCCCGCGCAACGCCGCGTCGGGGAAGCTGGCCCGTTTCCTGCCCCTGTGAGTGGCGATAGTCGCTCTGGCGACTATCGCCACTCACGGGGTCAGGCGGCTGCGGCGTCCCGGCGGGCCACCTCCTGGCGGACCAGCGGGATCACCTGGTCGCCGAACTCCCGGGCCGTCTCCAGGAGGTCGTAGCCGCGGGCGGAGAGGATCCGGACGCCGAGGTCGTAGTAGTCCATCAGTGCGGCGGCGACCGTCTCGGGGGTGCCCACCAGCGCCGTCGAGTTGCCCGCGCCGCCGGTCGCCGCTGCCGTGACGGTCCACAGTGCACGGTCGTGGCGCTCGCCCTCGATCGCGAGAAGTCGTTGCGAGCCCGCGTTCTCGGGCCCCGTGAGGCTGTGGCGGCGGGTGAGCTGCTGCCCGCCTGCGGTGCGCGCCCGGATCTGCGCCACCGTGGCGTGGGCCTTCTCCCAGGCCTCCTCCTCGGTGCGGCCGAGGATCGGGCGGAAGGCGACCTGGAACGTCGGCGCGTCCCGGCCGGCCTCCTCGGCGATCCGGGTGATCGTCTGGATCTGCTCGGCGGTGCCGGCGAGCGGCTCGCCCCACAGCGCGTAGATGTCCGCCTCCTCGGCGCCGACCTTGTAGGCGGCCGGCGAGGAGCCGCCGAACGAGATCTTCGGGCGCGGCTTCTGGGCGGGCTCCACGTCGAGCACGAAGTCGGTGAAGTCGTAGTGCTCGCCGTGGAAGTCCCACGGTTCGGACTCGGTCCACGCCCGCTTGAGGATCTGCACCGCTTCGCGGGTGCGGTCGTAGCGGCGGTCCTTGGGCAGGGTGTCGCCCTCGCGCTGCTGCTCGTGGTCGTTGCCGCCGGTGATGACGTGCAGGGTCAGCCGGCCGCCGGACATCGCGTCGAGCGTCGCCACGGTCTTGGCCGTGAAGGTCGGGTACGAGACGTTCGGGCGGTGCGCGAGCAGCAGCTGCAGCCGCTCGGTGGTCGGCGATGTAGGCCGCGGCCTGCCCGGGATCGGGGCTGCCGGAGGAGTAGGCGGTGAGGACGCGGTCCCAGCCGTGCTCCTCGTGAGCACGGGCCAGGGCGAGCGTGTACCGGGGATCGAAGGCGGGGCCGGAGCGGGGACGGGTCTCGGTCCCGTCGTTGGTCGCTCCGATGCCGAGGAACTCGATGGGCATGGGTGTCCTGTCGTCGTGGGGATCGGTGACGGCAGGGCGAACTAGAGGGCCGACGCGGTGCGGCCCAGGTCGATGTGCCGGCGGGAGACCAGCGGCGTCATGGCTCCACGACAGCACGCCGCGGCGCCCGGCGCAACGATCCGCGTGACCGGGGCCGCAACGGGAATGCGGCCAGGGGTGCCCGGCGCTACTGTCGAACGATGGACAAGGCACGTTCGACCTGGCCGGCGCTGCGCCGCCACGTCGACCTGTGCCGGTGTGCCGCCGCGCTCTGACCGCACCTCTCCCGTCGCCATCCCCGGAGAGAGGACCCTCATGCCCACCATCGCGATCGTCGGCGCCGGACCGCGCGGCGTCGGGATCCTGGAACGGATCGCCGCCAGCGCGCCCGAGCTCGCCACCGGCGACCTCGACGTGCACCTGATCGACCCGTACCCCGCGGGGGCCGGGCGGATCTGGCGGGACGCGCAGCCCGGGCTGCTCGCGATGAACTCCATGGCCGCGGACGTCACGATGTTCACGGACGACTCGGTG
Source organism: Pseudonocardia ailaonensis (assembly GCF_039531635.1). Classification (NCBI taxonomy): domain Bacteria; kingdom Bacillati; phylum Actinomycetota; class Actinomycetes; order Pseudonocardiales; family Pseudonocardiaceae; genus Pseudonocardia; species Pseudonocardia ailaonensis. The sequence goes on from NZ_BAAAQK010000007.1 coordinate 60,580, forward strand.
GTCTGCGCCGGCCCGATCGTGCCGGGCCCGACCTTCTTCGATTGGTCCCGGACGGCGGACACCACCGGCTGGCCCGCGGAGCTCGCGGCCGAGCTGGGCGCGGTCACGGCGTCGACCTTCCCGAGCCGGCGCCTGCAGAGCCGCTACCTGGGTGCGGTGCTGGACTCCGTGGTCGCCGGCCTGCCGTCGTCCGTGCGGGTGCACGTCCACGCCGCCCGGGCCGTCGGGCTCGCCGAGCGGGGCGGCCGGCAGGTCGTCTCGATCGAGGATGAGCCGCCGGTGGTGGCGGACGCGGTGGTGCTCGCGTCGGGCCACCTGGACGCCACGCCGGCGCCCGATGAGCAGACGCTGCTGGAGGACGCGCAGGCCCGTGGCCTGCGGTATCTGCCGCCGGAGCAGACCGCGGACAGCGACCTCTCCGTGATCGAACCGGGGGAGACGGTGATCGCGCGCGGGCTCGGGCTGGCCTTCGTCGATCTCGTGGTGCTGCTGTTCGAGGGTCGCGGCGGGCGGTTCTCCGGCGGTCGCTACATCCCCTCCGGACGGGAACCGCGGCTGGTCGCGGGCTCCCCGCGCGGGGCGCCCTACCACTCGAAGACGCACTACCAGCTCCTCGGCGGCCGCCCGCCCGTGCCGCGCTTCTTCGTCCCCGAGGTCACCGACGCCCTGCCGCAGCCGCTCGACCTGCACCGCGACCTCTGGCCGTTGATCGCCAAGGAGATCGCGTTCGGCTGGTACCACGAGCTGTTCCTGGGGCATCCGTCGCTGGTCACGCGGTCGTGGTCCGCGTTCCTCGCGGACTTCGCCCCGCTGGACTGGGGCACCGCACCGATGGCGGAGCTCCTGGCCGCGGCGGTGCCGGATCCCGTGGACCGCATCGACTTCGACGCCCTCGACCGGCCCTTCGCCGGGCTCACCGCGGACTCGCTCGAGGAGCTGCAGCCGCTCGTCCGGGAGCGGATCGCGGAGGACCTGCGCCAGCACGTCGACGAGCGACACACCCCGCACCTGGGCGCCTTCGTCGCGATGCTCGGGGTCTACGGCGAGCTCATGCGGCTGCACCCGGCGCTCTCGCCCGAGTCGCGGGCCCGGGACCTGGGCTGGTGGCAGGGCTTCTTCAACGGCGTCGCGAGCGGGCCGCCCGGCTTCCGGGTGCGCCAGCTCCTGGCGCTGTCCGAGGCGGGGTACGTGCAGTTCCTGGGCCCGGGGATGTGGGTGGACCTCGACGGATCCGTCTTCCGGGCCGGCAGTACGGCGCTGGCCGGTGCCCCGCCGGTGGAGTCCACGATCCTGGTCGACGCCCGCCTCCCGGACCCCAGCCTCGACCGCACCGCCGATCCGCTCCTCGCGAGCCTGTACGCCACGGGCGAGGTGAGCGAGCAGATCATCACCGCGGCCGACGGCACCGAGCTCCGCCGCACCGGCCTGATCCAGGTCCGCCCGTCGGACGGCGCGATCATCGACGCGGCGGGCGAGGCCCACCCCCACCGCTTCGCCGTCGGCCCCCACACCATGGTCAAGGTCGCCGGCGCCTTCACCAGACCCGGCATGAACGCCCAGAGCCTCCGCTACAACGACGCCGTCGCCCGCGCCGTCCTGCAGTCTGTGGCCGCGGAATCCGAAGCCGCGGCCTGACCCACCGCGAGTCGGCCCCCGACACCCCCGCGAGCCGGCACGCGAGCGCCCCTCCCCAACCCGCGAGTCGGCACTTCCGGGAGGCCGAAACACACGCTGACGACGCGAGCAGGTCTTGTGCTCGCCGGTCGAATCCGGCCGCGGCGCGGCCAGGGACCGGAGCGACCGGAACGAGGCGGAGCGACAGGCGCCCGGGTCGTCCGCCGCACACCACGAGTGGGGAGTGGGGGCGAGCCTGCCCGGCTCGTAGCGGTCGGGCGGTCGGGCGGTCGCGGCCGGGCGGACGGGTCGACAGGTCGACGGTCGACGGTCGACGGACGTGCGCGATTCGGGCGATCGGCCCGCAGATGGCGCGCTCCGTTCGCGTGCCGACTCGCGTGCGGCGGGAGCCGGGGAAGCGCAGCCCGCGGGTCAGGCTGCGCGGAGGAGGTGGCTGGTCAGCGCCCTCCGGTACCGGGTGATCACGAGATCGGCGATCGCCGGATGGGCTCCGAGCGCCTCCGCGACCGGGGCGCCGGCCTGCTCGTGGACCCGGTCCAGGAGGCGGCCCGGGGCGAGGAACCACGAGGCGACGGCGATCCGCTCGGCGCCCTGCGCCCGCAGCCGCGCGACCGCGTGCCCGATCCCGGGGGTGGCCGTCGCGAAACCGGCGAGGGTGCCCGGCCAGCGCGCGGCCAGCCGGTGGACGACCTCGTTCGCCGCCGCGTGCGTGGACCCGGTCGCGGCGAGGACGATGCCCAGCCCCGGGTCGCCGGGGGTGAGACCCAGCTCGCCGAGCCGTTCGGCGGCGACGTCGAGCAGCGCCGGGTCGGGGCCGAGGACGTCGGCCACCGGGACGTCCGGCCTGGTCGCGGCCACGATCGCCGGGATGTCGACGCGGGCGTGGTACGCCGAGCCGAGCAGCAGCGGGACGACCACCGCCGGGCGGTCGCCGAGGCCGGCGAGCACGTCCGTGAGGCCCGGGTGGTCGAAGTCGAGGAAGGCGGGCCGGACGTCGGTGCCCGGTGCGCGCTCGCGGACGAGGTCGACGAGCGCCCGGACCGTCGTCGACGAGCGGGGATCGCGGCTGCCGTGGGCGACCGCGACCAGGACGGGGGCGGTCACGGCCGGGGGCCCGTCGTCAGAATGTGCGTCGTGGCCCGGCCGACGGCGGGCTCCGCCCGCGTGGCTACTCGGTGGGCGTGGGAGACGCGCTCGCGTCGTGAGCGTGTGTTCCGGCCTCCCGGAAGTGCCGACTCGCGGGTTGGGGGAGAGGGCGCTCGCGGGTCGTGGGGGCGCACGGCTCAGGCGGTGGTGAGGGAGAGGGGGGTGCCGACGAGGCCCGCGGCGAGGGTGTTGCCGGTGGGCGGGTCGATCAGCAGGAAGCTGCCCGTGGCGCGGATGTCGGCGTACTCGTCGACCGGCAGCGGGTCCGCGGTGCGGATCGTGACCCGGCCGATGTCGTTGAGCGACAAGGTCTCCGCGTCCACCTCGGTGAGGGTGTCCGTGTCGATCCGGCAGTCCGGGGCGCCGACGATGGCCTGCGTCGTGCGGGTGCCGTGCTTGAGCAGCAGCCGGGCGTTGGGGCGCAGCGGCTTGTCGCCCAGCCAGCACAGCGTCGCGTCGATCTCCGAGGTGACGGTCGGCTGCGCGTCCGCCGCGACGAGCATGTCGCCGCGCGAGAGGTCGATGTCGTCCGCGAGGCGGATCGTCACCGAGAGCCCGGCCGCGGCCGACTCGAGGGGGCCGTCGGCGGTGTCGACGTGGGTGACCGTGGTGGTGCGGCCCTCCGGGAGGACGACCACCTGGTCGCCGGGGCGGACGACGCCCGACGCGACCTGGCCCGCGTAACCGCGGTAGTCGTGCAGCTCGCCCCAGCGCGACGCGTCCGCATCGGCGCTGCTCCGCGGCCGGATGACGTACTGCACCGGCATCCGGAAGGGCGCGGTCACCTCCGGCACCACCACGGGGACGGACTCGAGGTGGCCGAGCAGGGTCGGGCCGTCGTACCAGGGGGTGCGGGCCGAGCGCTCGACGACGTTGTCCCCGACCAGCGCCGAGAGCGGGATCGTCTGCACGGCGTCCTCGGGGAAGCCGAGGGACTTCGCGAGCCCGGTGAACTCCTTCTCGATCGCGCGCAGCAGGCCCTCGTCGTACTCGACGAGGTCGATCTTGTTGATCGCCAGGACGAGGCGCGGGACCTTCAGCAGCGCGAGGACGGTCGCGTGCCGGCGGGTCTGCTCGACGATGCCGTTCCGCGCGTCGACCAGCAGGACGGCGAGCTCGGCGGTCGACGCGCCCGTCACCGTGTTGCGGGTGTACTGGACGTGCCCGGGGGTGTCGGCCAGGACGAACTCGCGCGTGGGCGTGCCGAAGTAGCGGTACGCCACGTCGATCGTGATGCCCTGCTCGCGCTCGGCGCGCAGGCCGTCGACCAGCAGCGACAGGTCCGGAGTGGACAGTCCCTTGTCGACGGACGCGCGCTGCACGGCCTCGATCTGGTCCGCCAGCACGGACTTCGTGTCGTAGAGCAGCCGCCCGACCAGCGTGGACTTGCCGTCGTCGACGGAGCCGGCCGTCGCGAAGCGCAGAAGATCCCTAGGCATTAGAAGTATCCCTCGCGCTTGCGGTCTTCCATGGCCGCCTCGGAGAGGCGGTCGTCGGCGCGGGTGGCGCCGCGCTCGGTCAGCCGGGAGGCCGTGACCTCGGCGATGATCTCGTCCAGCGTGGTCGCCGTGGACTCCACCGCGCCGGTGCAGGACCCGTCGCCGACGGTGCGGTAGCGGACGGACCGGTCCTCCAGCGTCTCGCCGGCTCCGGCGCCGAACCACGGGCCCTCGGTGAGCCACATGCCGTCCCGCTTGAACACCTCGCGCCGGTGCGCGTAGTAGATGGTCGGCAGCTCGATGTTCTCGCGCTGGATGTAGCGCCACACGTCGAGCTCGGTCCAGTTGGAGATGGGGAACACGCGGACGTGCTCGCCCGGCGCGTGCCGCCCGTTGTAGAGGTTCCACAGCTCGGGGCGCTGCTTGCGCGGGTCCCAGCGACCGAACGCGTCCCGGAGCGACATGATCCGCTCCTTGGCGCGCGCCCGCTCCTCGTCCCGGCGCCCGCCGCCGAACACGGCGTCGAACTTGTTGTCGACGATCGCGTCGAGCAGCGGCTGGGTCTGCAGCGGGTTGCGGGTGAGGTCCGCGCGCTCGAGCAGCCGGCCGTCGTCGATGTAGTCCTGGACCTTCGCCACCTCGAGCCGCAGGCCGAAGCGCTCGACGACGGCGTCCCGGAAGTCGATGACCTCGTCGAAGTTGTGCCCGGTGTCCACGTGCAGCAGCGGGAACGGCACCGGCGCGGGCGCGAACGCCTTGACGGCCAGGTGCACCAGCAGCGTGGAGTCCTTGCCGCCGGAGAAGAGGATCACCGGGCGGTCGAACTCGCCGGCGACCTCGCGGAAGATGTGGATGGACTCGGACTCGAGCGCGTCGAGGGCGTCCAGAGCAGTGGTCATGAGACGTGCAGCCCGCATTCGATCTTCGACGTGCCCGCCCAGCGGCCGCTGCGCGGGTCCGCCCCGGGGAGGGGCTTGGCGGTGCAGGGCGCGCAGCCGATGCTCGGGTACCCGGCGTCGACCAGCGGGTTCACCAGGATCTGGTGCTCGGTGATGTACTGCGCCATCTCCTCGTCGCTCCAGGCGGCGATCGGGTTGATCTTCACCAGGTCGAACTTCTCGTCGTAGGTGACGAGCGGGGTGTTCGCGCGGGTGGGGGCCTCGACGCGGCGGACACCGGTGACCCAGGCGTCGTACTTCGCGAGGGTGTCCGTGAGCGGGGCGACCTTGCGCAGCGCGCAACAGCGGTTGGGGTCCGTCGCGAAGAGGTCCTTGCCCTCGCTCGCGTCCTGCTCGGCGACGGTCTGCGCGGGCAGCGCGTTGACCATCGTGACGTCGTAGACCTGCTCGACGGCGTCGCGGGTCCCGATCGTCTCGGCGAAGTGGTAGCCGGTCTCCAGGAACAGGATCTCGATGCCGGGCCGGGCCTTGGCGGCCAGGTCGACCAGCACGGCGTCCTGCATGTTGGAGGCGACGATCAGCTTGTCGAAGGTCGCGTCCGCCCAGGCGAGGACCGCCTCGGCGCTCGCGTCGGGCCCGAGCTCCTCGGTCCCCTGTGCGGCGAGCTCACGAAGGCTCACGATGCTCCTTCCGGTACCCCGATACCGACGAACGTGACGACGAAGGTGCGCAGGCACGAGGCGCACCACCAGGCGGCGCCGGGGACCTTCTCCGAACGCTCGGCGGGGGAGATCTCCTCCTCGCCGCAGTACGGGCAGTGGTACGGCACGACGCGGGAAGTCATTTGAGGTCCGCCTCCTCGGCGCGGAGCACCCACTGCGCGAACCGCTCGCCCTGCTCGCGCTGCGCGACGTACTTCCGCACCACCCGCTCGACGTACTCGCCGAGCTCGGCGCTGGTGACCTTGAGGCCGCGCAGCTTGCGGCCGAAGCCGGCGTCGAGACCCAGGCCGCCGCCCAGGTGCACCTGGAAGCCCTCGACCGACTTCTTGTCGGCGTCCTGGACGATCATGCCCTTGAGCCCGATATCCGCGACCTGGGTGCGGGCGCAGGAGTTCGGGCAGCCGTTGAGGTGGATCGAGACGGGCGTGTCGATGTCGCCCTGGATGTCCGCGAGGCGTTCCTCCAGGTCCGTGACCAGGCGGATCGCCCGCTCCTTGGTCTCGACGATGGCCAGCTTGCAGAACTCGATGCCGGTGCACGCCATGGTCGCGCGCCGCCACGGCGACGGGTTCGCCTGCAGGCCCAGCCCCTCGGCCTCGCTCGTGAGCGCCTCCACGGCCGCGTCCGGCACGTCGAGGACGACGACCTTCTGCTGCGCGGTGAGCCGGACCCGGCGGGACCCCGCGGACTCGGCGGCCTTCGCCAGCCCGACCAGGATGTCCCCGGACACGCGGCCGGACGCCGGGGCCAGGCCGATGTAGTTCAGCCCGTCCTTCTGCTTGTGCACGCCCACGTGGTCGATCGGGCGCTCGGGCGTGACCGGGGCGGGGCCGTCGACCAGGGGGCGGCCGAGGTACTCGGTCTCCAGGACGCGGCGGAACTCCTCGGCGCCCCAGTCCGAGATCAGGAACTTGATGCGCGCGCGATGGCGCAGCCGGCGGTAGCCGTAGTCCCGGAACAGACCGCAGACGCCGGCCCACACGTCCGGGATCTCGTCGAGCGGCACCCAGGCACCCAGCCGCGTCGCGATCTTGGGGTTGGTGGACAGGCCGCCGCCGACCCAGAGGTCGAAGCCGGGACCGTGCTCGGGGTGCTCGACGCCGACGAACGAGATGTCGTTGATCTCGTGCGCGACGTCCTGCTCCCAGGAGATCGCCGTCTTGAACTTGCGCGGGAGGTTCGAGAACTCCCTGTTGCCGACGTAGCGGTCCAGGATCGTGCGGATCGCCGGCTCGGGGTCGATCGGGTGGTCGGCGGAGATGCCCGCGACGGGGGAGCCCAGGATGACGCGCGGGGTGTCGCCGCACGCCTCGGTCGTGAGCAGGCCGACGCCCTCGAGCCGCTCCCAGATCGCCGGCATGCTCTCGACCTCGATCCAGTGGTACTGGATGTTCTGCCGGTCGGTGATGTCCGCGGTGTTCCGCGCGTACTGCTGGGAGAGCTCACCGAGGACGCGCAGCTGCTCGGTGGTGAGCGCGCCGCCGTCGCTGCGGACGCGGAGCATGAAGTAGCGGTCGTCGAGCTCCTCGGGCTCGAGGGTGGCCGTGCGGCCGCCGTCGATCCCGGGCTTGCGCTGGGTGTAGAGGCCCCACCAGCGGAACCGCCCGCGCAGGTCGCCCGGGTCGATCGAGTCGAAACCACGCTTGGCGTAGATGTTCTCGATGCGCGCGCGGACGTTGAGCCCGTCGTCGTCGCGCTTGGTGCGCTCGTTCGGGGTCAGCGGCTCGCGGTGGCCGAGCTTCCACTGGCCTTCGCCGCGCTTGCGCTTCTTTTCCGGCGCTGCTGCGGTCGGCACGGAGGGGGGCATGGTGGTGGGAGCTCCCGGGCTCTACTGAGGGGGACGGCGCGGGGCGCGACCGTTCGGTGGGTCGGGTCCGGCCTGGGGTCGGGCGGTGGGCGCGACGGCGCTAGGCCCGACAGAGCGCGCTGTTCACCCGGTGCAGGTCCACATGGCGACGTGCCACGAGACGCAGGGTGAGCGCATGCATGTCCCCCAGGGTGCCATGGTGTCCGGACGTAAGCCACCGGATGCCCGCATGCTGGGAGGCGACTCACAGAGATCGTGACGGCCACGGGTCGCGTGGGCGAGGGTGGGTGGGCAGGATCGGGCGCTCGGGACCCGGTCACCACCGACGGAAGGAACGGGCGATGCCGCGGCACGGGCAGGGGCGCGGGCGGATCTCCGCCGCGGAGCTGCTGCGCCGGGAACGGCCGGGCCGGCCGGGCCGGGCGGGGACGATGACGGCGCTGGCCGCGGTGGGTGTGCTGGGGGTCGGGGCGGCCGCCGCCTGGGCGGTCACGGCGAACGGCCACCAGGAGGTGGGGGTCGCGTTGCCGACCGTCCTGCCCTCGGACTCCGTGACGCCGCGCGGGACGGTCGATCCGCGGGTGGGGCCGGAGTCGTCGGTGGTGCCGGGGCCCGGGGGGTCGGTGGGCTCGTCGTCCGGCGCGGCAGGGTCCGGTGCCGGTGCCGGTGCTGGTTCGTCGGGGTCGGCGGGCGCGGGGTCGGCGGGCGCGGGGTCGGCGGGCGCGGGTTCGGGCTCCGGGGCCGGGCCGGGGTCGACCTCCGAGGCCGGATCGGGGGCCGGGACGGCGTCGGGTGGTGCCGGCGGCGGGGCCGCGGCGCCCGGGCCGTCCGGGTCTTCAGGGCCTTCGGGGCGCGGTGGGGGGCCGGCGGTGGCGTCCCCACCCGCGGCTGGCACCCGGGCTCCCGGCCCGGCGGCCCCGGCCGAGGACGGCCACGGCCTGCTGCGGGACCTGCTGCCCTTCCTCTTCCCCCGCGGCTCGGGCGCCTCGTCGACCCCGCCCGCCGCCGGCCCCTCGACCCCTGCGGCCCGGCCGTCGCCGCCGACCGCGGAGGGCTCGCCGTCCGGGTCCGGGACGAACGGCTCGGGTGCGGACGGCTCGGGTGCGATCGGCAGCGGATCGGACGGCGGCGGGTCGGACGGAGGCGCATCGCGCGGCGGCGGCTCGGACGGGTCGAGCGGCGGCTCGGGACCGGGCGGGTCCGGTGCGAAGGGCTCGGGGGCGTCCGGATCCGGGACGAACGGCGGGACCACGAGCCCCGGAGCCACCGGGTCGTCGTCCGGCTCGTCGGCAGCCGGCGCCCTGGACCGCGCCTCGAACGCCCGCTCGGTGGCCCGGGACGCCGGCGCGGCGGGCACCCGCAGCGCCGACACCGCGGGCTCCGCCGCCCGCAGCCTCGCCGAGCTCCTCCGACAGGCCCGCTGAGCCCGTCGGCAGGCCCACCGGGCCCCGCCGGGCCCCCGCCGCGGCAGGCATGCCGGGCCCCTCCGGCAGGCACGCCGAGCTCCGGCCCGGACCCGTTCGCGATGGTGAAGGGATCCGCCGGATCCGCCCCCGACGGCGCCGGTCCCCGTCGATCATCCGGGCCATGTCCTTCGTCGCCATGTCCTTCGTCTTCGTCGAGCGCCGGGGACCGGCCCGGACCCTCGCGATCCTCGGCTCGGCCGTCGTCGTCGCCGTCCTGTGCGTGCTGGTCGTGGCGCTTCCCGGCCCGCAGCGCAGCAGCGGGTTCCTCTGGGTACTGCTGGTCGTCGCGATGCTCGTGCCGGTGGCGGTGACCCTGAACCGGTTGACCGCCCGGATCCCGGTCGGACGGGTGGAGATCGATCCGGTCCGCGTGCGACTGACCTCCCGCCGAGCCCCGGCGAACCCGGTCGAGCTGCGCTGGCCCGAGCTCGCCGCCGTGCAGATCGCCGCCGGGTCCGGGCCCGGCGGGACCTCGCTGGTGGTCGTCCCCCGCGGGGCCTCGGCCGTTCCCCCGGCGGCCCTGGACGCGCTGTTCGACCGGGCCGGACACGGCTGGACGGTCCCCCTGGCGGGTGTGCCGGCCGACGCCGTCGCCGCGGCACTCGCCGCGGTCCGGATGCCCGGTCGCCCGTCGCCGGTCGCGCCACCCGGTCCTGCCGCCGCCGCGGAATGGTTCCGTGCCTCCCGGGGACGGGTGGCCGCCGCGGTCGCCGCGGTGCTGCCGCGGTTCGTGATCGTCACCGGGGCCGGCGTGGGGTTCCTCGTCTCCGCCTTCACCCAGCTCACGGGCGGGGCACGGATCGGTGCCGGCCTGGTCGGGGCGCTTCTGCTCGCCGGCGTCCCGGTCCTGGTCGGCAACCTCGTCCGGGTGTCCTACCGGGTCGCCGTCCGGATCGGGCCCGCGGGCGTGGAGATCGCCTCCGACGCCGGGACCGCTCTCGTGCCGGTCGGCGCGCTGCGCGGGGTGGGCGTCCGGACGGCGTCGAGCAGGAAGGGGACCGCGCGGTGGCCGTTGCTCGCGGGCCCACCGGCGCTCGTGCTCGACGTCGCGCCCGGAGACCCGGCCGCCGCGGATCCGGCGCTCCGCAGCGTCGCGACGGGCGACCGGATCACCGTCCCCGTTCCCGGATTCGACCTCGACGGGCTCGGCCGGGCCGTCGACGCCCTCCGGCCGCTCGTGGTCCCGCCCGCGGTCCGTACCGTGGAGGGGTGACCAGGCCGCCCTTCGGGATCTACGTGCACGTGCCCTTCTGCGCGTCCCGGTGCGGCTACTGCGACTTCAACACCTACACCGCCTCCGAGCTGGCGGGCTCCGGCTCCTCGCCGGACACCTGGCTGGAGGCTGTGCGGCGCGAGCTGGTCCGGGCGCGCGAGGTCGTGGGGGAGCGGCCGGTCGACACGGTGTTCGTCGGGGGCGGTACGCCGTCGCTGATCGGGGCGGAGCGGCTCGGCGCCGTCCTCGGGACGATCCGCGACGAGTTCGGGCTGGCCCCGGGTGCGGAGGTCACCACCGAGTCCAATCCGGAGTCGACCTCGCCGGAGTTCTTCGCCGGGCTAGTGGAAGCCGGGTACACGCGCGTCTCGCTCGGGATGCAGTCCGCCGCGCCGCACGTCCTGCGGGTCCTCGAGCGCCGGCACACCCCGGGTCGCGCGGTCGAGGCGGCGCGCGAGGCCGCGGCGGCCGGGATCGGGCACGTCAACCTCGACCTGATCTACGCGACGCCCGGCGAGACCACCGACGACCTGCGCCGCTCGGTGGAGGCGGTTCTCGAGGCGGGCGTCGACCACGTGTCGGCGTACTCGCTGATCGTCGAGGACGGCACCGCGATGGCCCGCAAGGTCGCGCGCGGCGAGCTCCCCGCCCCGGACGACGACGTCGCTGCCGAACGCTACGAGCTGATCGACGACCTGCTCACCGCGGCGGGTCTGCACTGGTACGAGGTGTCCAACTGGGCCCGCTCCGCGGAGGCGGAGTGCCGGCACAACCTGGGCTACTGGCTCGACGGTGACTGGTGGGGTATCGGCCCCGGCGCCCACTCGCACCTCGCGGGGCGGCGCTGGTGGAACGTCAAGCACCCCGCCCGGTACGCCGCGGCCGACAACCCCGAGGCGGACCACGAGATCCTCACCCCGCAGGAGCAGCACACCGAGCGCGTGATGATGCGGCTGCGGCTGGCCACCGGCCTGGACCTGGCCCTGCTCGACGACGCGGCGCGCGCCGAGGCCACCCGCGCGGTCGGGGAGGGCCTCCTGGAGCGGCACCAGGACCGGATGGTGCTGACGAGACGCGGCCGCCTCCTGGCCGACCGCGTGGTCCAGGACCTCCTCCTCGCCTCCGACCGCACGCCCGCATGACCCCTCGCACAACCGTCCGGTCCACCGCACAGCAGTTCCGGCGTGTGTGCGAGGCCCCGGAGGTGTGTGCGGCCGCCGGCGGCTGTGCGTGCGCGGGCCGGGGCCGCGGCGAGGTGTGCACCGGTACCGGTCCGAGGCTTGCCGGTCGCACACAGGTCCGGGGTGTCGCACATCAACTCCGGGTGCTGTGCGAGGTACCGGACTCCTGTGCGAGCGGCCGGTGAGTCCCCGGCGGCGGGCACTGGCGGTCCTGGTGGCGCTCGTCGTGCTCGTCACGGTCGTCGTGGTGGGGGTGCGGGTGATCGGCTCCCGCGGGCCGTCGGTCGATCCCGACTCCCGGCCCGCGCAGGACCGGCCCGGGACCGTGCTGCTCGTCCCCGGCTACGGCGGTAGCCGCGACGGCCTGCTCCGGCTCGCCGAGCGCATCCGCGCCACCGGCCGCGACGCGCAGGTCCTCACCCTGGTCGGCGACGGCACCGGCGACCTCGCCGCCCAGGTCCAGGTGCTCGACGACGCCGCCACCGCGGCCCTGGCGGCCGGCGCCCCGTCCGTCGACGTCGTCGGGTACAGCGCCGGCGGGGTGGTCGCCGGGCTCTGGGTCGTGCGCGACGACGGCGCCGCCAAGGCCCGCCGGATCGTCACGATGGGGTCCCCGCTGAACGGCACGACGCTCGCCGGCGCCGCGGTCTCCCAGGTCCCGGGGGCGTGCCCGACGGCCTGCCGCCAGCTCGCCCCCGGCTCCGCGGAGCTGCGCGAGCTCGCCGGGGCCGGCTCCGCGGTGCCGTGGCTCTCGATCCGCACCGCGGACGACGAGACCTCGACCCCGCCCGAGACGGCGGTCTTCCGCGGCGCGACCAACGTCGGCGTCCAGGAGGTCTGCCCCGGCGCCCGGGTGAGCCACTCCGCACTGCCCACCGACCCGACCGTCACCGCCCTGGTCCTGCGCGGCCTGGCCCCCGGCCCGATCGACCTCACCGGCGCCGGCTGCGCCTGAACCCGCAGTTCAGGGGCTACGTGGTGATGTCCTTGGTGGTGAAGTTGGCCCAGGCGGCGCCGAAGAAGACGGCGACGTAGCCGAGCTGAACGAGCGAGCCCTCGCGGACGCGGGCCCACAGGATGGGGTCGCGGAAGAGGTCGATCCAGTCGAGCCAGTGCGCCGTCGGGAGGTAGGGCTCGACGGCGGAGGCGGCGTCGAGCGGGGTCAGGGCCGCGCTCGCGACCACGACGGCCAGGACGCCGAGGGCGGCGGCGAGCGGGGAGTCCGTCAGCGTCGAGAAGAAGAGGCCGACGGCGCCGAGGGCGAGCATGCACAGCGCCAGGTAGCCGACGGTCGCCGCGGTGCGCAGCGCGACGTCGAGCGGGGACAACTCCACCCCGGACAGCGAGGGGATCCCGCCGGCGCCGCCCGCCGCGGTGTCCGGGCCGAAGCCGAAGGCGATCACGCCGACGACGTACGACACGACGGTCACGAACAGCACCGAGAGCAGCACGAACGCCGCCACGGAGATCAGCTTCGCGGTGAGCAGCCGCAGCCGCCCGACCGGGCGCACGAGCAGGTAGCGCAGGGTGCCGGCGGCGGCGTCGCCCGCCACGGTGTCGCCCGCGACGATCGCCACGGTGATCGGCAGGAACACCGGGATGACGAGCGCGATCGCGGCCGCCGGGAAGATCTGGCCGTTGCTCACGACGGCCGAGAGGAACGCGCCACCGCGACCGGGCGGCGGGGCGAGCCGGGTCGTGGCGAGCAGGATCGCGACCAGGGTGGGCAGGGCGCAGAGCAGGATCCAGCACAGCCAGACCCGCCGCTTGCGCAGCATCAGCCGCAGCTCGACGCCGATCATCGGACGTCCTCCCCGGCTCCGGGCCGGTCGGCGGTCCCTGGTGCAGCGTCGGGCCCGGCCTCGCGGGTCGCCCGGCCGCTCCACGGCTCGGCGTCCGGGATGCCGTGGGCCGGGCCGACACCCGTGCGCGGCCGGTCCACCCGGTCGTTGCCCGCACCCGTCAGCTCCAGCACCACCTGTTCCAGGGTCCGGCGTTCCTCGCTCAGGCCGCTCACCGGCACGCCCGCCCCGACCAGGTGCGAGTTCAGCGCCACGGGGTTGCCGCCCTGAACGACGACCGTGTTCCCCCGGAGCCCGACCACCTGGCCGTCGAGCACCCGGGTGACGGCGGCGGGATCGGGCGTCTCCACCAGGATCCGGCCGGTGGGGGTGCGCAGGGCGGGGATGTCCGAGGTCAGGGCGAGGCGGCCGGCGTCCATGACGCCGACGTGCGTGCACAGCGCCTCCACCTCGGCGAGCAGGTGCGAGGAGAGGACGACCGTGGTCCCGGCCTCGTTCAGGGCGGTCAGCAGCGCGCGCATCTCCTGGATGCCGCGCGGGTCCAGACCGTTGGTGGGCTCGTCGAGCAGCAGCAGCTCGGGTTCGCGGAGCAGGGCCGCGGCGATGCCGAGGCGCTGCCGCATGCCCAGCGAGTAGGCCCGCACCGGGCGCCGGTCGACGCCCCCGAGCCCGACCTGGTCCAGCACCTCGTCGACCCGCTTGCGGCGCTTGCGGGCACGGCCGGGGCCCGCGGCGTCGAGCAGCCGGAGGTTGGCCCGCCCGCTCAGGTGCCCCCACGCGGCCGGGCCCTCGACGAGCGCGCCCACCCGCGGCAGCACGGACGCGGCGCGGCGCGGCATCGGTTCGCCGAGCACCTCGATCTCGCCGGAGGTGGCGTGGACGAGCCCGAGCAGCATCCTGACCAGCGTCGTCTTGCCGGAGCCGTTGGGGCCGAGGAGCCCGAAGCGCACGCCGGCGGCCACGTCGAGGGACACCCCGTCGACGGCGGTGACGCGGCCGAAGCGCTTGGTCAGCGCCGTGGTCCTGATCATCATGCGCGGGGCCCCGGCAGTTCGCGGACGGCCTGTTCCAGGACGGCGGGTGCGACCGTCCCGGCCAGCAGGATCCCGCCGCGCCGGACGCCACCGCGGGCGACGACCGTCAGCAGGGGGGTGGTGAGGCGTGCGGCTCGCCCGAACGGGACGTCGACGGTCACGCCGCCGGCCGCCGGGGCGCCGTCGATCACCCGGTCCGCGATCCCGCGCGTGGCGGGGACCAGCACGAACCCGGAGACACCCGATCCGTAGACGCCGACGCCGGGCAGCGCCCCGGTCAGCGGCACGAGGTCGCGGCCGGCGAGGCGGCGCGGGGGTGGGGCGGCGTCGAGCTGGCGCAGCGCCCCGGCGAGGTCCGCGGCCTCCGCGGTGACCTCCCCGGCGCCCGCGGGAGCGGTCGGGACGGCGATGTCCGGCGTGGTCAGCGTGATCTCCTCGAATTCCGTGAAGAGCAGGGGGAGCTCGTCTCCTCGGGCCGCGATCTCGACCCGCAGGGGGAGCCCGGACGCCGGGTCGCACCAGACGTCGATCCGGCCGACCGTGGTGTCCGGGTCGGCCGGGGTGATCCGGAAGCCGGCGGCGTCGAACCCCGCAACCCGGCGCGCGGGGATCGCGGAGACGGGATCGGCCCTGGTCAGCGACACGAGCCTGCGGGCGAGCTCGGAGGGGACGAGATCGCCGGCGCGGGGGAGCCGGACGGGCGCCTCGCCCACGACGCGGGTGAGCTGGTTCGACCCGAAGTCCCACAGGTACTCGGTGCTGCCGAAGTGGTAGGTGTCGCGCTCGCCCGCGGGGGTGAGCTCGTCCGTGCGCCAGCGGTCGGCGCTCGCGTACTGCACCCGAAGCCGCGTGACGTCCGCGAACAGGGCCGTGACCTGCTCCAGCGCCGGGATGTCCGGCAGGCCCAGCCGGCCGGTGCTCACCGCGTACCCGACGTGCGGGGGCACGCCGGCGAGGATCCGCCCGCGCAGGTCGGCGGGATCGGCCGCGGCGGTCGCGGGCAGGGTGATCGCGGCCGCGCCGACGAGCGCCGCGGTGCCGGCGGCCACCAGCACCCAGCGCCGAGTCACCCGGGGAGCGCCCATCTCGTGGCCCAGCCTCGCCCCGAAGGGGTGAAACGTCCGTGTGCTCCCGCAAGGAGCGCCGAGATGAACCTCAGGCACTCTTGATCATGCCGAGAACGTGCCTGGTGTTCATCTCGGCGACTGGTCGTCCGCCGCCCGTCCTCCCTTGAGCGAAGGCGACTCAGGATCACAGCGCAGGTCCGGGCGGGGAACGGCACGATCCGCCTAGACTGGTGGACGTCCGGCGACCTGAGGGGTGGTGTGCGGTGAACTCCGACGAACGCCGTTTCGCCGTCCTCCAGGCGATCGTGGCCGACTACGTCCACACCCAGGAGCCGGTGGGCTCCAAGGCGATCGTCGACCGTCACAACCTGGGTGTCTCCAGCGCCACGGTCCGCAACGACATGGCCGCGCTGGAGGAGGAGGGGCTGATCGCCCAGCCGCACACCAGCGCCGGCCGGATCCCCACCGACAAGGGCTACCGGCTGTTCGTCGACCGGCTGGCGCAGGTCAAGCCGCTGTCCGCGGCCGAGCGCAAGGCCGTCCAGACCTTCCTCGAGGGCGCGGTCGACCTCGACGACGTGCTGCGCCGCAGCGTCCGGCTGCTCGCGCAGCTGACCCGGCAGGTCGCCGTCGTCCAGTACCCCACCCTGACCCGCTCCACGGTCCGCCATCTCGAGGTCGTGCAGCTCACCCCGGCCCGGCTGATGCTCGTCCTGATCACCGACTCCGGCCGGGTGGACCAGCGGATGGTCGACCTCGGCCAGGTGGTCACCGAGGAGGACACCGCGCGGCTGCGCACGATGATCAACCAGGCGCTCGTCGGCCAGCGGCTGGCGGATGCCTCGGCCCGGGTCGCGGACCTGCCGTCGATGGCGCCGGGTGAGCTGCGGGACGTCGCGATCACGCTGTCCACCGTGCTGATCGAGACGCTCGTGGAGCATCCCGAGGAGCGCCTCGTCCTGGGCGGCACCGCCAACCTCACGCGCAACACCGCGGACTTCCCGGGGTCGCTGCGGCAGGTCCTCGAGGCGCTCGAGGAGCAGGTCGTGGTCCTCAAGCTGCTGGCGTCGTCGCAGGACGCCGGCCTGGTCACCGTGCGGATCGGCGAGGAGAACGAGTCGGCGGACCTGCACACCGCGTCGGTGGTGTCGATCGGCTACGGGCCGGGCACCGTGCTGGGCGGGATGGGTGTGGTCGGACCGACCCGGATGGACTATCCGGGCACCATGTCGGCGGTGCATGCCGTCGCCCGTTACGTGGGTGAGATCCTGGCGGGACGCTAGGACCGGCGCACAGGCTTCAGCGAGCAGAAGGATTCATGGGGAACCAGCAGGTGGCACGCGACTACTACGGCATCCTGGGCGTCGAACAGGGCGCGGATGCCGCCGAACTGAAGCGGGCCTACCGGCGGCTCGCCCGGGAGCTGCACCCGGACGTCAACCCGGATCCCGCGGCGCAGGAGCGCTTCGCCGAGATCA
Organism: Pseudonocardia ailaonensis; assembly: GCF_039531635.1. NCBI lineage: Bacteria > Bacillati > Actinomycetota > Actinomycetes > Pseudonocardiales > Pseudonocardiaceae > Pseudonocardia > Pseudonocardia ailaonensis. The sequence goes on from NZ_BAAAQK010000007.1 coordinate 77,469, forward strand.
GCACGGCCTACGAGGTGCTCACCGACCCGGAGAAGCGCCGGATCGTGGACCTCGGCGGGGACCCGCTGGACAACGGGCGCGGGGGCGGCGGCGGTGCGGACCCGTTCAGCGCCTTCGGGTTCGGCGACATTATGGACGCCTTCTTCGGCGGTGCCGCGGGCGGGCGTGGGCGGGGTCCGCGCAGCCGGGTCCAGCCCGGCGCCGACGCGTTGATCCGCATGCAGCTCACCCTCGAGGAGTGCTCCACGGGCGTGCAGCGCGAGCTCACGGTCGACACCGCGGTGCTCTGCACCGAGTGCGGCGGCAACGGCTGCGCGCCCGGCACCTCCCCCCACACCTGCGAGACGTGCGCCGGGCGCGGCGAGATCCAGAGCGTCCAGCGGTCCTTCCTCGGCCAGGTCGTCACCTCGCGGCCCTGCCCCACCTGCCACGGCCTCGGCCAGGTCATCCCGGACCCGTGCCGCCAGTGCGCCGGCGACGGACGGGTGCGCTCGCGGCGCAGCGTCGGCGTCCGGATCCCCGCGGGGGTGGCGGACGGCATGCGCGTGCGGCTGGCCGGGCAGGGCGAGGTCGGCGCGGGCGGCGGCCCGGCCGGCGACCTGTACGTCGAGGTCGAGGAGCTCCCGCACGAGGTGTTCCAGCGCGAGGGCTCGGACCTGCACGTGCGCCTCCCGTTGCCCATGACGGCGGCGGCGCTCGGCGCCACCCTGCCGCTCCCGATGCTCGACGGCTCCAGCGAGGAGTTCCATCTCGAGCCGGGCACGCAGGGCGGCACGCTGCGCACCCTGCGCGGCAAGGGGATGCCCCGGCTGCGCTCCACCGGCCGGATCGACGGTCACGGCGATCTCGTCGTGCACGTCGAGGTCACCGTGCCCACCAAGCTCGACAAGGAGCAGACCGAGCTGCTGCGCCAGCTCGCGAAGCTGCGCGGCGAGGAGCAGCCGGACCTGGCGCAGAAGAACGGGCACGGGCTCTTCGGCCGCCTCTTCCGGTGAGCACGCCCCCGCTCTTCCTGGTCGACGAGCTGATCTCGGGCCACGTCCTGCTCGACGGTCCGGAAGGCCGGCACGCGGCCGCGGTCAAGCGGATCCGGGTCGGCGAGACGGTTCAGCTCGGCGACGGCCGGGGTGCGGTCGCGCTGGCCGAGGCGCTCTCCGTGGGCAAGGACTCCGTGGAGTTCGCCGTGCTCGCGCGGACCGCGTACCCGGCGCCGTCGCCGCGGATCGTGCTGGCCCAGGCCCTGGTGAAGGGCGATCGCGGCGAGCTGGCCGTCGAGCTGGCCACGGAGGCGGGGATCGACGCGATCCTGCCGTGGCGGGCGGCGCGGTGCGTCGCCAAGTGGGAGCAGGGGGCGCGCGGCGAGAAGGCGCTCGCCCGCTGGCGCTCGACCGTCCGCGAGGCCGCCAAGCAGGCCCGCCGGCCGTGGGTCCCCGAGGTCGGCGAGCCGGTGTCGACCCGGCAGCTCGCTGCGCGTGACGCGCGGATCCTCGTGCTCCACGAGTCCGCGACGAGCGTGCTGGCTGCCTCGGACCTGCCCGGACAGGGCGAGGTGCTGCTCGTCGTCGGGCCCGAGGGCGGGGTGAGCGACGAGGAGCTGGCGACCTTCGAGGCCGCCGGGGCCCGGCTCGTCCGGCTCGGTCCGGAGGTGCTGCGGGCCTCCACCGCCGCGGCCGTCGCGCTGGGGGCGATCGGGGCGCTGACCCGTCGCTGGAGCCCGGACGTGACGCCCACCGCACCGTGTGCGTGACATGACAAGCATCTGCACTAGGGTCGGGATCGCTCACCCTCCCCCCTGGTGAGCACCGCGCCGCGGTGACCACCCCCCGGTCACCGCGGCGCACCCATGTCGCCGGTCCCCGGCGCGGCGGGTCGCCGGGTCGCGGTCGGCAATCGGCGCGATTTCTGTCGGTCCCCGGCGGTACCATTCCGGCGTTCCCGCCCGGCGGGAGACGGAGCAGGAACGACCCAGCAGGCACACCCAGCAGGAACACCCAGCAGGAACAGAGCACAGGAAGCAGGCGACCAGAGCACGTGACGCAGCCGGACCCGGTCCAGTCCCGCATCGCCGTCCCGGACACCGCGCTGCTCGCGCTCCTCGGCTCGAGGGACGAGTCCTTGCGCACCGCGGAGGAGCTCCTCGAGGCCGATGTGCACGTCCGCGGCAACGAGCTGACCCTCTCCGGGCAGCCCGCGGACGTCGCGTTCGCCGAGCGGGTGTTCGCCGAGCTCATCACGCTGGCCGAGCGCGGCCAGCAGGTCGGCTCGGACACCGTGCGGCGCACCGTCGAGATGCTCGGTGAGGCCGATCCGGCGATCGCCGCCGTGCGCGGCGAGTCGCCCGCGGAGGTGCTGAGCCTCGACATCGTGTCCCGGCGCGGCAAGACCATCCGGCCGAAGACGCTGAACCAGAAGCGGTACGTCGACGCGATCGACACGCACACGATCGTCTTCGGCATCGGCCCCGCCGGTACCGGCAAGACGTACCTGGCGATGGCCAAGGCCGTGCAGGCGCTGCAGGCCAAGCAGGTCAACCGGATCATCCTCACCCGGCCGGCGGTCGAGGCGGGCGAGCGGCTCGGGTACCTGCCCGGCACGCTCTACGAGAAGATCGACCCGTACCTGCGCCCCCTGTACGACGCGCTGCACGACATGGTCGATCCCGAGTCCATCCCGAAGCTCATCGCGGCCGGGACGATCGAGATCGCGCCGCTGGCGTACATGCGCGGCCGCACGCTGAACGACGCGTTCATCATCCTCGACGAGGCGCAGAACACCACGCCCGAGCAGATGAAGATGTTCCTGACCCGGCTCGGGTTCGGCTCGCGGATCGTCGTGACGGGTGACGTCACGCAGATCGACCTGCCGGGCAGCACCCGCTCGGGCCTGCAGGTGGTGCAGGACATCCTGTTCGGGGTCGACGACGTGGCGTTCCCGGAGCTGACCAGCCAGGACGTGGTGCGGCACCGGCTCGTCGGCGAGATCGTCGACGCCTACGCGCGGCACGACGCGCAGAACGACCGCAACCGGCTGCGCAGTGCCGGTGACGGCTCGGCGAACGCCCCCCGCAACGGCCCCCCGCCGAACCGGGCCCAGCGGCGCTCGCAGCGCTGACCGCCCCCGTGCCGAGATGAACCTCAGCCACGTCGGGATCCCTCCCGGCGTGGCCGACGTTCCTCTCGGCGTCAGGCGTGGGGGAGCGGCTCCCAGCCCTGCGGGCCCGGCAGGGTCTGCGCGGCCTCGGGGCCCCAGGTGCCCTGCGCGTACGGCTCCGGCTCGGTGCCGGGGTCGAGGATCGGCATGACGATCCGCCAGGCCTGCTCGATGGTGTCCATCCGCGCGAAGTGGGCGGGATCGCCGGCGAGCGCGTCGGCGAAGATCCGCTCGTAGGGTGCGTGCACCGGGCCCAGGACCTCGCGGAAGTCCACGGACACGGGCAGGTCCACCGGGACGTCCCCGGCGCCGGGGCGCTTCGCGAGCAGCGAGAACGTGAGCCCGGCCTGCGGCTGCAGGCGCAGCCGGATCCGGTCCGGGCGGGCGCCGTCGCGCCCGAACAGCGCCCGCGGCGGCGGCTTGAGCACGGCCACGATGTCCAGCAGCGTCTCCGGCAGCGCCTTCCCCGCCCGCAGGTGCACCGGGACCCCGGCCCAGCGCCAGTCGTCCACGTGGAAGGTCGCGGCCACGAAGGTCTCGGTGGTCGAGTCGTCCTTCACCCCCGGCGTCCCCAGGTAGCCGTCGTAGCGCCCGCGGACCACCTCGGCCGGGTCCAGCGCGCGGACCGCGCGGAGCAGGCGGGACTTGGCGTCGCGCTGGTCGTCCGCCGCGTCGGTGAGCGGGGCGTCCATGAGCAGGTAGGCCATGACCTGCAGCAGATGGTTCTGGACGACGTCGCGCACGGTGCCGACGGCGTCGTAGAACGAGCCGCGGTCCGCGACGTCGAAGTCCTCCGCCATGGTGATCTCGAAACGGTCGATCCAGGACCGGCTCCACAGCGGCTCGAGCAGCGTGTTCGCGAAGCGGAGGATCAGCAGGTCCTCCACGGGCTCCTTGCCGAGGAAGTGGTCCACCCGGAAGATCCGGTCCTCCGGGTAGTTCTCCGCCAGCTTGGCCTGCAGCGCCCGGGCCGACTCGAGATCGCGCCCGAACGGCTTCTCGACCACGAGCCGGGAGCGGGTGTGCAGCCCGACGCCGGCCAGCCCGTCCGCGACCGTGCCGAACAGCGAGGGCGGCACGGCCAGGTAGTGGACGGCGAACGCGTCCGGACCGATCGCGTCGGCCAGCCGGCCGAAGATGGCGGGATCGGAGTAGTTCCCGGCCACCAGCCGCGTCGACTTCTGCAGCCGGGCCAGCGCGTCCTCGTCGACCTCCGTGCCGGCGGCCGCCTCGGCGGCCCGCACGGAGTCGGCCATGTGGGCGCGCAGGCCGTCGTCGTCGTAGTCGGTGAGGGCCACGCCGATCACCGGCACGGTCAGCTCACCCCGCGCGACCAGGTGGTAGAGCGCCGGAATGATCATCTTCTTGGCGAGGTCGCCGGTGATGCCGAAGAGGACCAGGACGTCGCCGTGCTTCTCCGTCACTGCTGCTTCTCCACGTGCCCACCGAACTGGAACCGCTGCGCGGACTCGACCTTGTTCGCGAACAGGTCGCTGCCCTGCGAGGCGAAGCGGCTGTAGAGCGCCGAGGTGAGCAGCGGCGCCGCGACACCCTCCTCGATCGCGGCGATCGAGGTCCAGCGACCCTCACCGGAGTCCGAGACCCGCCCGGCGAACTGGTCGAGGTGCGGATCCTGGCGCAGCGCCTCGGCGGTGAGGTCGAGCAGCCACGAGCCGATCACGCTCCCGCGCCGCCACACCTCCGCGACCTCGGGCAGGTCGATGCCGTCGAACGGGTAGTACTTCGGCTCCCGCAGCGGCGCCGTCTCGGCGTCGACCTCGGCCTTGCGCACGCCCGCGCCGGCGTTGCGGATGATGTTCAGCCCCTCCGCGTAGGCACCCATGATCGCGTACTCGATGCCGTTGTGGACCATCTTCACGAAGTGCCCGGCGCCCGAGGCACCGCAGTGCAGCCAGCCCTCCTCGGCGGGGGAGGGCTCGCCGTCGCGGCCCGGAGTGCGCGGCGCGCTCTCGACGCCCGGCGCCAGCGCGGCGAACACGGGGCTCAGCCGGGCGACGGCGCCGTCCGGCCCACCGATCATGAGGCAGTAGCCGCGCTCGAGGCCCCACACGCCGCCGCTGGTGCCGCAGTCGACGTAGTCGATGCCCTGCGCGGCGGCGACCTCCGCGCGGTCGATGTCGTCGCGGTAGGACGAGTTGCCGCCGTCGATGATCGCGTCGCCGCGCGACAGGGCCCCGAGCAGCGTGCTCACCGTGTCGCCGGTGATCGCCGCGGGCAGCATCAGCCAGACCGAGCGCGGCGCCTCCAGGCCCGCGACCAGCTCCTCGACGGACCCCGCGCCGCGGGCCCCCTCCGCGACCAACGCCGCGACCGCGTCCGCGGAGACGTCGTAGACGTGGCACTCGTGCCCGGCCCGGAGCAGACGGCGCACCATGTTGGCACCCATCCGGCCGAGCCCGATCATCGCGATCTGCATGACGTCCTCCCTGATCACGGTCCTCTGTGGTCCGCGTCGCTCCCGCCCCTCGCCCCGTTAACCCCGCTCGCCGTCACCACCGGATCGGCCCCCCACGAGATCACCACCCGTGAGCGGCGATGGTCGCCATGGCGACCATCGCCACTCACGAGGGTGGCCCGCTCCACGGGAGCGGCCGGGTTCACGGTGCGGCCGGGGTTCACGAGGCGGCCTCGTCCTCCGCGGCCGGGTGCAGCGGCGGCCAGGTCTCGGAGCCCAGCTCGCGGGACACGGCGCGGGCCGCGTGCCGCAGGGCGTCCCGGGCGGCGGCGTCGAGCGGCCACTCCGCGGCCGGCACCACCAGCCCGATGGCTCCGGCGGCCAGCCCGCCGGCGGCGGCGATCGGCGCGGCCAGCCCGCACTCGCCGAGCACCGCCTCCTCGACCTCGGCCGCCAGCCCGGTGCGCCGCACCGCGACCAGCTGGGTCTCCAGCCGGCGCGGGTCGGTGAGCGTCTCGCCGGTCATCCGGCGCAACCGGTCCGGCCGTTCGCAGGCGCCGTGCGCGAGGAGCGCCTTGCCCACGGCGCAGGCGTGCGCCGGCACGACGATCCCCACCTCGGCCATCTGCCGCGACCCGTCCGGCCGGGGCTCGTGGGCGACCACCACCGCGTCCGACGCCAGCGCGACCGCGACCCGCACCGCGCACCCCGTCCTTCTGGTCAGGTCCTCGGCCCAGGGCAGGGTGCGCGAGCGGAGCTCGAGATTGTCCAGGTAGACGTTGCCGAGGCGGAGCGTCGCCGGGCCGAGGCGGTAGAGCCCCGAGTCGCGCTCCTGCACGACCATGCCGTGCGCGACCAGGGTCCGGACGATCCCGTGCGTGGTCGACGGCGCCAGCCCCAGCTCGGAGGCGATCTCGCCCAGGCTGCGGCGGCGCGCGCCCTGCAGGACCGCGAGCGCCCGGAGCGCCCGGTCCACGGACTGGATCACGTCCCGCTCCTTGTGTGGTGAGTCGGGTCACAGTAGCGTCCGCAGCTGTTTCGGCATAGCCGAACGGGCTTCGATGCTCCGGGGCGAGCGGCGCGGCCCGTCATCAGCCGGGTGCGACGGAGGACCCCGATGAAGAAGCTGATCAACGATCCCGCGGACGTCGTCGTCGAGGCGCTGCGCGGCATGGCCGCTGCCCATCCCCAGCTGCGGATCGACCTCGAGCACCGGCTCGTCGTCCGCGGTGACGCCCCGGTGCGCGGCAAGGTCGGGCTGGTCTCGGGCGGCGGCTCCGGGCACGAACCGATGCACGGCGGGTTCGTCGGCCCCGGGATGCTCGACGCCGCGTGCGCCGGAGAGGTGTTCACCTCGCCGGTGCCGGACCAGATGGTGGCCGCGACCCAGGCCGTCGACGGCGGCGCCGGCGTCCTGCACATCGTCAAGAACTACACCGGCGACGTCATGAACTTCGAGATGGCGGCCGAGCTGGCCGAGGGCGTCGACGTGGCCTCCGTGGTGGTCGACGACGACGTCGCGGTCCAGGACAGCCTCTACACCGCGGGCCGTCGAGGGGTCGGCACCACGGTGTTGCTGGAGAAGATCGTCGGGGCGGCGGCCGAGCAGGGCCGCCCCCTCGCCGAGGTCGCGGCGCTGGCCACGAAGGTCAACGAGCGCGGCCGCAGCATGGGCATGGCGCTGACCTCGTGCACGGTGCCCGCCGCCGGCCGCCCGACCTTCGACCTGCCCGAGGGCGAGATGGAGATCGGGATCGGCATCCACGGCGAGCCGGGCCGCCGCCGCGTCCCGCTCGCGCCGGCCCGCGAGATCGCGGAGATGCTTGTCGAGCCCGTGCTCTCCGACACCGACTTCACCGGCGACCCGGTGATCTGCTTCGTCAACGGCATGGGCGCCACGCCGCTGCTCGAGCTCTACCTGATGTACGGCGAGGTGGCGGCGATCCTGGAGAAGGCCGGCGTGCGGGTGGCGCGGTCGCTGGTCGGGCCGTACATCACCAGTCTGGACATGGCGGGCTGCTCGGTGACCCTGCTGCGCGCCGACGACGACCTGATCTCGCTCTGGGACGCACCGGTGAACACCCCGGGCCTACGGTGGGGGGCATGACAGGGTTGTCAGGGAGCGGGCCGGCGAGGATCGGGCTGTCAGGACTGCAGGCGTGGGTGCGCGAGTTCGCCCGGCTGGTGCACGAGCACGCGGGAGAGCTGACCGCGCTGGACTCCGCGATCGGCGACGCGGACCACGGGTCCAACCTCGACCGCGGCATGACGGCCGTGGCGAACGCCCTCGACGCCGAGGAGTTCGGCTCGGTCTCGGCCCTGTTCAAGAAGGTCGGGATGACGCTGGTCGGCACGGTCGGCGGGGCGAGCGGCCCGCTCTACGGCACCCTCTTCCTGCGGATCGGCTCGGCGGCGGGCGAGGTCGCGACGCTCGACCCGGAGGCGCTCGCGAAGGCGCTGCGGGCCGGGCTGGAGGGGGTCGTGGCGCGGGGCCGCCCGGAGGCGGGGGACAAGACGATGTTCGACGCCCTCTCCCCGGCCCTCGACGCCCTCGACGCGGCCCTGTCCTCCGGAGCGACCCTGCAGGACGCCCTGGCCAGGGCCTCGGAGGCGGCCGACGCGGGCCGCGACGCCACCACCCCCATGCTCGCCCGCAAGGGCCGGGCCTCCTACCTGGGCGAACGGAGCGTCGGCCACCAGGACCCCGGCGCCACCTCCACCGCCCTCCTGATCAAGGCCACCCTGACCACCCTGACCTGACCGACCCAGCCCCGCGAGTCGGCACTTCCGGGAGCCCGAAACACACATCTGCGACGCCCACCCGCCCCGCGAGTCGGCGGTTTCAGCAGCCCGAAACGCACGCTCACGACGCCCACCCGGGGGGCCGGCGGACCGGCGGAGCCCGCTCCTCCGACAGGCCGGTCGTCCGAGTGCCACACCCGTCGGTCGTGTTCGGTCGCAGGTCGAGCGGGCCGGAGCGCTCCGGAGCAGGAGATCTGTGAAGATCGTGCCCGTCAGGGCAGGCAGCAGGGAGTGACGGCATGGGTGAGGCGACGGGAGGGACCACTCCGGTCGGTCTCGTCGTGGTCTCCCACAGCCGGGCCCTCGGCGAGGCCGCGACCGCCCTGGCCCGCGAGATGCTCCACGGCCCGGCAGGGGACGCGGTACGGATCGAGGTGGCCGCCGGCCTCGACGAGACCACCTTCGGCACGGACGCCACCGCCATCGCCGAGGCTCTGACCAGGGCCGACAGCCCGGCCGGCGTGGTCGTGCTCATGGACCTGGGCTCCGCGATCCTCTCCGCCGAGCTCGCCCTGGAGTTCGTCGACGACGGTCTCCGCGAGCGGGTCCTGCTCTGCCCGGGACCGCTCGTCGAGGGCCTGGTCGCGGCCGCGGTGGCCGCGGCGGGCGGAGCGGACCGGGCGACCGTCGCGGCCGAGGCGACGGCGGGTGCGGCGGCCAAGCTGGACCAGCTCGGCGGCGGCCCGGCGGAATCCGGCCGGGAACCGGTCGAGAACCGACCGATCGCCTTCCCGATCGTGGACGAGCGTGCGGTCTTCACCGTCACCCCGGTCCACGGCCTGCACGCCCGGCCCGCAGCGCTGCTGGTCCAGGCGGTGGCCGGGTTCGACGCGGGAGTCGAGCTCCGCGACCTCTCGACGGGCCGGGGCCCGGTCCCCGCCGGGAGCCTCACCCGGGTCACCGCCCTCGGCGCCACGCGGGGCCACGAGATCGAGGTCAGCGCCACCGGCCCGGAGGCCCGGGCCGCCGTCGACGCCGTCCTCGCCCTGGCGGCTCGGGGGTTCGGCGAAGGCCCCGGCCCGGCAGCCACGCTCCCTCCCCGAGCAGCGCTCCCTCCCGGAGCCGCGCCGACTGCCGCTCCCGGCCCGACAGCCGGTGGCACGGCACCTGCCGGCCCCTCCGCCCCGACGGGCCGACCTTCGCTCGACCGGACCACGGCGACCAGCCCGACCGCTGTGTCCGGCCCAGCAGCTGTGTCCGGCCCGACCGGGGCGTCCGGCTCGACTGCCGCGACTCGCTCGTCTGCCGCTCCCGGCCCGACCCCGGCGTCCGGCCCGACCCCGGCGGCCACGGGTCCGGCGACCCCGCCCGGGGCTGCGAGCCCGATGACACCTCGTGTCGAAGGCGCCCGGACGGGGGCCTCGGCCCACCCCGCGTCTCCCGGCATCGCCCTCGGCCCCGCGCTGGTCGAGCAGCCCCTCGACCTCCGGCTCGCCGCGGACGAGCCCGCCGAGCATCCCGACACCGAGCAGGACCGGCTGGATCGGGCGTTGATGCGGGTCAGGGAGGAGATCCGGGGCCTGCGCGACCGCACCCCCGGCCCCGAGGCGGCCATCTTCGACGCCCACCTCCTCCTCGCCGACGATCCCGCGGTGCTCGACGTGGCCCGCGCCCGGATCGCCGACGGCGAGTCCGCGACCGCGGCCTGGCGGCACGCCGTGCGGGCCGCGGAGGAGGAGCTGGCCGCGGCTCCGGGCGAGTACCTGCGCGAGCGGGCCGCGGACGTCCGCGCCGTCGGGGACCAGGTCCTGCGCACGATCCTGGACCTCGACACCGGTTCCTGCGAGGTCCCCGAGCCCGTCGAGCTCTCGGCGGAGCAGCTCCGGCCGGTCGTCCTCGTCGCCGACGACCTCACCCCCGCGCGGGCCGCGGACCTCGATCCGACCGTCTACGCCGGCGTCGTCCTGGCGGGCGGCAGCGCCACCTCGCACGCGGCGATCCTGCTGCGCGCCAAGGGGATTCCGGCAGTCGTCGGAGCAGGACGCCAGGTGCTCGATCTCCCGTTCCGCACCGAGATCGCCCTCGACGGCACCACCGGCCGTCTCGAGATCGACCCGCCGGCCGACACGAGGGAGGAGCTCGCCGTCCTCCGCGACCGTCGCCGGACCAGGGAGGCCGCGGCCCGCGACCGCCTCCACGAGCCCGCCCACACCCGCGACGGCACCTCCGTCCTGGTGGGCGTCAACCTGGGCGCCGAACCCGATCCCGCACCCGGGGCCGACCTCGCCGGCCTCGTCCGCACCGAGTTCCTCTTCCTCGACCGCGCCACCGCACCGGATGTCGACGAGCAGGAGGCCGCCTACCGGGCCGTCGCCGACGCGCTGGGCGGCCGCCGGATCGTCCTGCGGACCCTCGACGTCGGCGGCGACAAACCGCTGCCCTACGTCCCGGTCGCACCGGAGGCCAATCCGTTCCTCGGCCTCCGCGGCCTCCGGCTGGCGCTCCGCCGGCCCGACCTGCTCGCCGACCAGCTCCGCGCGATCGTCCGCACCGCGCACGCCACGCCCGTCGGCGTCCTGTTCCCGATGGTCTCCGTGCCCGCCGAGCTGCGCGCCGCCCTGGCTGCCCTCGACGAGGCGATCGCCGCCGAGGGCGGCACGAGGCCGGACGGCCTGGAGGTCGGGATCATGGTCGAGGTCCCGGCCGCGGCGTTGAAGGCCGCGGCGTTCGCCCCGCACGTCGACTTCCTGAGCATCGGCACCAACGACCTGACGCAGTACGCGCTCGCCGCCGAGCGGGGCGCGCCCGAGGTGGCCGCGCTCGCGGACCCGCTCGATCCCGGTGTCCTCCGCCTGATCGACGCGACCTGCCGCGGGGCGGGGAACGCGCTGGTCGCGGTCTGCGGGGAGCTGGCGGCGGATCCGCGTGCGGCGGCGCTGCTGGTCGGGCTGGGGGTGCGGGAGCTGTCCGTCGCGCCCCCGGCGATCGCGCTGGTCAAGCAGGCCGTCCGGGAGACCGACCGGGAGCAGGCCGCCGAGCTGGCCGCCCGGGCCCTGGTCGCGGAGGACGCCGCCGCGGTCCGCGCCCTCCTCCCCGACGCCTGAGACCCCGAACCCCGATGACCGCGAGCTCGACGACCATGAGCTCGACGGCCGTGAGCTCGACGACCGAGCTCGACGACCGAGATGCCCCACAGCCCCGACGCCCGGCGACCGAAACGTGGTTTTCGGGCTCCCGAAAGTGCCGACTCGCGGGTGGGGGGAGACCGGGGACGTCGTGAGCGTGTGTTTCGGCCTCCCGAATGTGCCGACTCGCGGGGGAGGGAGGGGTGTACGCCGCCCGTGGGGTTGTCGGAGGGGGCGACTACCCTGGTGAGGGAGTTGTCCGCCGTCCCGAACCGAGAGCAGAGCGTGAGTATCGAGGTCGTCAACGAGTCCGGTGTCGCCGTGGACGAGTCGCAGATCGTGTCGGTCGCCCGGTACGCCCTCGACGCGATGCGGGTCAGCCCGGCCGTCGAGCTGGCGATCACCGCCGTCACCCTCGACACCATGTCCGAGCTGCACGAGCGGTGGATGGACGAGCCGGGGCCCACGGATGTCATGGCCTTCCCCATGGACGAGCTGCTCGACGACACCCGCCGGCCGGACGCGCCGGACATCGGCCCGGCCCTGCTCGGGGACGTCATCCTCTGCCCGGCCTTCGCCAAGGACCAGGCGGTGCAGGCGGGCCACGCGCTGGCCGACGAGCTGCACCTGCTGACCGTCCACGGTGTCCTGCACCTGCTCGGCTACGACCATCACGAGCCGGACGAGGAGCGCGAGATGTTCGCGCTGCAGAACAAGCTGCTCCACGACTGGCGTTCCGAGCGCACGCGCGCCGCGAACGCGGAAGCCCAGCGCCGCAACGACTCCCGGGTTCTCGGGACCGTCGGCCTGGACAACGACGATCCCCGATGAACGTGTCGCGATGAGCTCCGCCGCCCTGCTCGTCGTCGCGATCGTGCTGGTGCCGCTCGCGGGCCTGTTCGCCGCGGCGGACGCCGCGTTCACCACCGTCTCCCGCGCCCGGGTCGACGCGCTGGTCCGCGCCGGCCGGGCGGGCTCGCGCGCCCTGTCCCGCGTGGTCGACGACCGGGCCCGCTACGTCAACCTCGTCATCCTGCTGCGGCTGACCTGCGAGACGGTCGCGACCGTCCTGCTCACCCTGGCCCTGGCCACCTGGATCCACCCCGCCTGGCTGGGCATCCTGGTCGCGGCCGTGATCATGGTGGTGGTCAGCTACGTGCTGATCGGCATCGGGCCGCGCACCCTGGGCCGCCAGCACCCCTACGCGCTGGGCATGGCGATCGCCGCGCCCGTCCGCGCCGTCGCGACCCTGCTCGGCCCGATCACGAGCCTGCTGATCCTGGTCGGCAACGCGATCACCCCGGGCCGCGGCTTCCGGGAGGGCCCGTTCACCTCCGAGGTCGAGCTCCGCGAGCTGGTCGACATGGCCAGCACCCGCGGCGTGGTCGAGGAGGGCGAGCGGAAGATGATCCACTCGGTCTTCGAGCTGGGCGACACGATCGTCCGGGACGTGATGCAGCCCCGCCCGGACGTCGTCTGGGCCGAGCGGGACACCCCGGTCGAGAAGGTCGTGCGGCTCGCGCTGAAGTCCGGCTACTCCCGGATCCCGGTGCTGGGCGAGGACATCGACGACATCATCGGCATCGCCTACCTCAAGGACCTGGTCCGCGCCGGCTACGAGCGGCCGGAGGCACCGCTGCACGAGGTCGTGCGCCCGCCGGACTTCGTGCCGGACTCCAAGCGGATCGACGAGCTGCTCTCGGACATGCAGCGCACGCACAACCACATGGCGATCGTGGTCGACGAGTACGGCGGCACCGCCGGGCTGGTCAGCATCGAGGACATCCTCGAGGAGATCGTCGGCGACATCTCCGACGAGTACGACCTCAACGAGGTCCCCGAGGTCCAGCGGCTCGACGGCGGCACCCTGCGGCTGGCGGCCCGGCTGCCGGTCGAGGACCTGGAGGAGCTGTTCGCGGGCGAGTTCACCGGCACCGAGCGCGAGGACCAGCTGCGCGAGGCCCTGGAACAGGCGGACGTCGACACCGTCGGCGGGCTGCTCGCCCAGCGCCTCGGGAAGGTGCCGCTGCCCGGTGCCGAGGCGGAGCTCGAGGGGCTGCTGCACCTGCGCGGCGAGGGCGGCAAGGACGCCCGCGGCCGGGTGCGCATCACGTCCGTGCTGGTCACGGCGCTCGATCCGGCACCGCACGCCCCCGAGGCGGAGAACGAGGAGGACGAGCCCGAGCGGGTCGTCCGGGAGGAGTCGGATGTCCGGCAGTGAGCTCGACCCCGAGGACGCGAAGATCGTGACGCTGGCCCGCGGCTCGCGCGCCCGTACGGGCGCCGCCGAGGGGGCCGCGGTCCGCGACACGGACGGCCGCACCTACGCCGCCGCCACCGTCGATCTGCCGTCGTTGCAGCTCACGGCCCTGCAGGCGGCCGTCGCCGCCGCGGTGTCGAGCGGAGCCCCCGGTCTGGAGGCCGCCGCCGTCGTCACCGAGGCGGGTACGGCGGACGAGCCGTCCCTGGCCGCCGTCCGTGACCTGACGGCCGGTGCGACGGTCCTCGTCGCCGATCCGTCCGGTGCCCTGGTGGCGACCCTGTGACCACGCCGAGGTTCGATCTCGTGGTGGTCGGCGGCGGCATCGTCGGCCTCGCCACCGCGCACGCCGCCGTCCGGAGCGGGAAGTCCGTCGCCGTCGTCGAGCGGGAGCCGGCGCTGGCGAACCACCAGACCGGCAACAACTCCAACGTGATCCACTCCGGCCTCTACTACGCGCCGGGCGGGCTCAAGGCGCGCCTCGCCGTGGCGGGCTGCCGGGAGACCGTCGCGTTCGCCCGCGAGCACGACCTGCCGCACGCGGTGTGCGGCAAGCTCGTCGTCGCCACCGAGCCCGAGGAGCTGCCGCGGATGGCGGAGCTCGAGCGGCGCGGCAAGGCCAACGGCGTGGAGACCGAGCGGCTCGACGCGCAGGGCATCGCGGCGCGCGAGCCGCACGTCCGCGGCCTGGAGGCGCTCTGGGTGCCCTCGACCGGCATCTGCGACTACCGCGCCATCGCCGAGAAGCTCGGCGAGCTGATCGAGAAGGCCGGCGGCGAGATCCACCTGGGCCGCGCGGTGACGGGCATGGCCCGCCGCCGCGACGACGTCGTGGTGCGCACGGTGAGCGGCGACCTGCTGGCCACGCAGGTCGTGGTCTGCGGCGGCCTGCGCTGCGACGAGCTGGCCAGGGCCGCCGGCGCCGACCCGGGCGTGCGGATCATCCCCTTCCGCGGCGAGTACTCGGGCTTCACCGAGGACGCGGCCGAGCTGGTCAAGGGCCTGATCTACCCGGTGCCCGACCCGGCCTTCCCGTTCCTCGGGGTGCACGCCACCCGCGGGATCGACGGCCACGTGCACGCGGGCCCGAACGCCGTCCTCGCCCTGGCCCGCGAGGGCTACTCGTGGGGCACGATCAAGCCCAAGGAGCTCCTCGGCTCCCTGCTGTACCCGGGCATGTTCACGATCGCGAAGCAGCACTGGCGCTACGGCCTCGGCGAGGTCCACCGCTCGCTGTCGCGCAAGGCGATGGTGAAGCAGATCCAGCGGATGCTGCCGGAGGTCCGCGCGGAGCACCTCGTCCCCGCGGGCGCCGGCGTCCGCGCCCAGGCCGTCAAGGCCGACGGCACGCTGGTCGACGACTTCCTGTTCGTGGACCAGGGCAGCGGCAAGGGCGCGATCCTGCACGTGCTCAACGCACCGTCCCCCGCCGCCACCGCCGCGCTGCCGATCGGCCGCGAGATCCTCGAGCGCCTCACCGGCGAGAACCCGGGCCCCCTGTGAGCGGCAACAGTCGCCAGAGCGACCATCAGCACTCACGAGGGGGACGGGCATGACCGGTTTCGGCACCTGGCCGGACGACTTCCGCTCCGGCTTCGCCTGCTTCGTCGGCCGGCCCAACGCGGGCAAGTCGACGCTGACGAACGCGCTGATCGGCCAGAAGATCGCGATCACCTCCTCGCGCCCGCAGACCACGCGGCACGCGATCCGGGGGATCCTGCACCGGCCGGACGCGCAGCTCGTCGTCGTCGACACCCCCGGCCTGCACAAGCCGCGCACGCTGCTGGGTTCCCGGCTCAACGACGTCGTCCGCGAGACCTGGGCCGAGGTCGACGTGATCGGCTTCTGCGTGCCGGCGGACCAGCCGGTCGGGCGCGGTGACGAGTTCATCGTCAACGAGCTGAGGTCCGTCGCGGGCCGCACCCCGGTCGTCGGGATCGTCACGAAGACGGACAAGGGCCGCCCGGAGCAGATCGCCGAGCGGCTCACGCAGCTGAGCGGGCTCATGGAGTTCGCGGACATCGTGCCGTGCTCCGCGAAGTCCGGCGACCAGGTCGGGCTGCTGTCGGACCTGCTCGTCGCCAAGCTCCCGGAGGGTCCGCCGCTCTATCCCGAGGGCGAGCTCACGGACGAGCCGGAGGAGACCCTGATCGCCGAGCTGGTGCGGGAGGCCGCGCTCGAGGGTGTCCGGGACGAGCTGCCGCACTCCATCGCGGTGACCGTCGAGGAGATGATCGAGCGCGAGGACCGCCCGGCCGACAATCCGATGCTCGACATCCACGCCACGATCTTCGTGGAGCGGCAGAGCCAGAAGGGCATCGTGATCGGCCACAAGGGCGAGCGGCTGCGCCAGGTGGGCACGGACGCGCGACAGCAGATCGAGGCGCTCCTCGGCGTCAAGGTGTACCTCGACCTGCACGTCACGGTCCTGAAGGACTGGCAGCGCGACCCGCGTCAGCTGCGCAGGCTGGGCTTCTGAGCCGGCCCGGCACCGATCCTGCTCCGCGAGGTGCTGCTCCCGGCGAGCGGCACCGTACGCGCCGCGGCGCCGAGGCCGAACTCCGGCATGTTGTGGTAGACGGCCTCGTACTGGCCGGCCTTCACCAGGTACGTCTCGTGCCAGATGCCGGTGCCCTCGTGCCGCGCGGCCCGGCGGTAGTACTCGATCCAGGTCGGGCGGTGCAGGTCGGCCTTGTCGTTGGCGAAGGCCTCCAGGTGCTCGAAGGAGCGCCAGTACTGGACGATCGTGGTCCCGTGGCCGTGGAAGCCCAGCAGCCCCGAGGCCGGGTCGGCGCTCAGCTTCTTCAGCATCGCGGCCATCCCGTTGCGCAGACCCCCGAGGTCCCGGAAGGCCCGCACGGGATGCCGGAGGTTGAGCCGGGCCCCGATCAGGAACACCACGAAGTCGCCGTCGATCTCCGCCGCATGGCGGCCGTGCAGGATGCCGGACATGGCATCGCCCCCTTCCGCTCGCTGGACGGAGCCGGCGGAAGGGGCCCCTGATACGTCAGGCGGTGGCGAGCTTCCGGATCCGGAACGCGAGGACGGCCATGACGATCCCGGCGACGATCGCGAAGATGCCGACCACGAACAGCAGCGCGATGATGCCCGACAGCGGCTGCACCAGCAGCACGATGCCGAAGATGATGTCCAGGACACCACCGGCCAGCGTCCAGTACCAGCGGTCGTGGGTCCTGCGGGTGCGGATGGCCTCGGCGATGGTCGCGACGCCCAGCACGATGGCCCAGAAGGCGATGACGTACAGCAGCGTGACGGCCGTCCCGCCCGGCCAGACGAGGGCGACCAGGCCGGCGAGCACGGAGATCACGCCCTGCGCGACCATCCAGCCCCACTGCTTCTCCGTGGCCCGCGAGCGCACGCCCGCGACGATCGCGGTGAGGCCGTCGAGGATGGCGTAGAAGCCGAACACGAACACCAGGGCGAACAGCGCGATCCCCGGTGACGACAGCGTGACGACGCCGAAGATCACCATCAGGACCGCGCGGATCAGGACCATCCACCACACGGCCTTCGCCGTGTCGCGCAGCAGGTGCTCCTCGGGTGCGGGTTCGTGGACAGCGCCGGTCTCGGTCATGGTGACCCTCCTCTGTGTACCGGTTTCTACCGCTGCGCACGGGTGCCGAGAAGGGCCGACCGGGCAAATCGGGTCAGCTGTCAGCCATCCGGATGAGTCCTCAGAGCGCGCGCACGAGGGCGACCATCGCCGCCCGCACCTCGTCCGACGTGCGGCACTCGGCGGTGAAGTCGATCCGGACCGGCTCCTCGGCGGCGTCGGAGCGGACCTCGAAACCGAGCCGGTCGACGTCGAGCATGGTGGCGGTCGTGGTGGCCGGCAGGTTCGCGTAGGTGCGGCAGAAGTCCACGAGCGACGACGCGTGGTCGGCGTTCATGTGTCCGACGATCCGGCTCCGGAACGGGTACAGCGGGTCCGGCTCGGCGGCGGCGTAGGAGTCCGCGGACACCCAGCTCATCCGCGCGAACCCGCCGACGTACCGCACCGCCTCCACCGCGAGGCGGTAGGTGCGGAAGTCGTGGAAGTCCGAGTAGACGCCCTGCGGGTGCACCGCCCGGTACGCCTCGTGGGCCGCCTCCCGCGCGTCGCCCTCGAGGACCTCGACGCGGCCCAGCAGCGTGACCCGGGCCAGCGCGAGCGGGTCCTCCTCACCCGGCTCGGTGACCAGCACGGACGCCCGAGGGTCCGCCGCCATGTTCCGGCTGTGCTCCGCGAGGTCGGACAGGCGCAGGATCGGCGAGCCCGTGACGTCGACGGCGAGGGCCGCGACCGAGCCGAACGGGAACCCGGCCGGATCCACCGCCAGCGTCGAGAGCGTGCCGGCGGTGGCGTGGGCCGCGAGGGAGCGGGCGTGTCCGGCGTCGTCCATCCCGCGAGGCTAACGGGGCGCGTCGTACCCTTCTCCGGTGAGCACCCTGTACCGCGACACCGGCGTGGTGCTGCGCGTGCAGAAGCTCGGCGAGGCGGACCGGATCGTCACCCTCCTCACCCGGCGCAGCGGCAAGATCCGCGCGGTCGCGAAGGGGGTGCGGCGCACCCGGTCCCGGTGGGGGGCGCGGCTGGAGCCGTTCAACCACGTCGACGTCCAGTGCTACACCGGCCGCAGCCTCGACGTGATCACCCAGTGCCAGACGCTCGACGCGTTCGGCTCCGGCGTCGTCGGCGACTACTCCCGCTACACCGCGGGCTGCGCGATCCTCGAGACCGCCGACCGGCTGGTCAGCGAGGAGGGCAGCGGGGACTCGATGCGGGTCTACCTGTTGCTCGTCGGGGCCGTGCGGGCCCTCGCGGGCCGGGAGCGGGACGCCTCGCTGATCCTCGACGCCTTCCTGCTGCGCGCCATGAGCCACGCCGGCTGGGCGCCCGCGATCTCCGAGTGCGCCAAGTGCGCCGCACCGGGCCCGCACCGCGCGTTCAGTGTGCAGGGCGGGGGAGCGGTGTGCGAGGTCTGCCGCCCGCCCGGCTCGGTGCTCCCGGGCCCGGAGACCTTCGCGCTCCTCGACGCCCTGCTCCACGGGGACTGGCCGATCGCCGACGCGGCCACGGGGCCGACGCGGCGGGACACCTCGGGCCTGGTCGCGGCGCACCTGCAGTGGCACCTCGAACGCCAGCTGCGCTCGCTGCCCTTCGTCGAACGCAAGGGCGACCCGAGCGTCCACTGAGCCACGTGGGTGGACCATGATCACCCGAACGCCGGTACCGGTGCGGCCGACCCACGCAGCGTGACGGCCGGGGGTCCACTCGCGACCGGCCACACCGGCCGTCCACCGCCGTTCCGGTGATCTCCCGCCGCGGCGGAGTCCTTGCGGCCGTTCGGGTTCTCGCTGACACGCGGCCGTAACACCGCGGGCCTCCGCGGCGAATCCGGGCGCGGGAACCGGATCGGCGGCCTGCGGAGCAGCAGGCCCGTCGCTCGCGCTGGGGGGCGTACGTGGGAGATCGACGGGGTGGCGCGCGCGCCCTCCTGGTACTGGCCCTGGTCGCGGGAACCGTGGTGGTCGGCCCTGGGATGACCGGTGCCGCGCCGGCGCACGCCGCGAGCCCGCGCGTGGAGCTCCGCGTCCTCGTGGTGACCGACGGGCAGCCCGAGGTCGAGGCGATCCGCGGTGCGCTCGTCGCGGGCGGGGTCCCGATCGACGTGGTCGACCTCGCCGACCGGGAACGCCCACGGCTCGACGACGCGGCCCTCACGATCCCCGACGACGTCCCGCACGCCCGCTACCAGGGCGTCGTGCTGCCGAACGAGTCGCCGGAGGACCTCGCCCCCGGGGAGCTCGCGGCGATCCACGACCTGGAGCGGCGGTTCTCCCTGCGGCAGATCAACGCGCTGGTCGCCGCCCTGCCCGCGACCGGCATGGCCGAGCCCACCGAGACCGCGGGCTGGTCCGGGCAGGTGGACGGGATCACCGCGCAGCTCACCCCGGAGGCCAGGGCCGACGGCTTCGGGGACATGCGCGGGCCGGTGCCCGTGGACGTCGACACCTGGGCGGAGATCGGCACCCCGCTGCCCGGCTACACCCCGATGCTCGCCGCGACCTCGCCCGACGGGACGCGCTCCGGCGTGGTGGCCGGCGTGCACGCGGTCGGCGGCCGCGAGGAGCTCGGCCTCACCCTGACCTACGAGGCCCGGTCCACGCAGTTCACCGCGCTGGCGCCCGGGCTGGTCGAGTGGCTCACCCGCGGCACGCACCTCGGCCTGCGGCGCTCGTGGCTCGCCGTGCACATCGACGACGTCCTGCTGCCCGACGCGCGGTGGGTCGTCGGCGCGCACTGCGCGTTCGGCGCGGACTGCCCGCCGGGGACCGCGCCGGAGTCGACGATCCGGATGACCGCCGAGGACGTCGAGTTCGCC
This sequence comes from Pseudonocardia ailaonensis, assembly GCF_039531635.1. Classification (NCBI taxonomy): domain Bacteria; kingdom Bacillati; phylum Actinomycetota; class Actinomycetes; order Pseudonocardiales; family Pseudonocardiaceae; genus Pseudonocardia; species Pseudonocardia ailaonensis. The sequence continues at coordinate 97,548 of NZ_BAAAQK010000007.1, forward strand.
GCGGCGTGGTCGGCGCGGTCCGGGCTGCGGCTCGACCTGGCGTTCAACGGGGCCGGCTCCGCCGCCGTCCCCGGAGGGGCGGACCCGCTGCTGGACGCGCTGGTGGCGCACAAGGAGTCCTTCGGCTTCCTCAACCACACCTGGTCGCACGAGTACCTGGGCTGCGTGCGGGACTACTCGGTGACGCCGTGGCGGTGCGCGACCGTGCCGATCCTCGGCTGGACGCGGTACGTCCCGGGATCGGAGATCGAGGAGCAGATCGAGCGCAACGTGCGGTTCGCGCAGCTGCACGGCCTGCCGATCGAGCCGGACGAGCTCGTCACCGGCGAGCACAGCGGGCTGCGCGGCGACGAGGCGATGGCCGACGACAACCCCCGCCTCGCCGGCGCGCTCGACGGCCAGGGCGTGCGCACCGTCGCGTCGGACGCCTCGAAGGAGCCGGGCCAGCGGGGGATCGGGGACGCGCTCACCGTGCCCCGGCACCCGATCGACCTCGACTACGACACGGCGACGTTCGCCGAGACCGTCGACCAGTACGCCTGGACGCACACCAGCCGCGAGGACGGCGGCGACGGGACGTGCGAGGCCGACCGCGGGTGCCTCGCGAAGTTCGGCACGGACGATCCCGTGGGTGCGTTCGCGCAGGTGGTGGTGCCGGGCGAGGGGGCGAAGGTGCTGGGGCACGTGCTCGGCAACGACCCGCGGCCCCACTACGTCCACCAGCCCCAGCTCACCGAGGACCGCACGCTGTACCCGGTGCTGGAGAAGGTGCTCGGCGACTACCGGGCGCTCTACACCGACGCGCGGCCGCTGCTGGTGCCGACGATGACGCAGAGCCGGGAGGAGCTCACCCGGCAGGCGGACTGGGCGGCCGCGACGTCGACCGTCCGGGGCTGGGTGCAGGACGGGGCCATCACGGTCGTCGCGGAGGGGACGGTCCCCGTGACCGTCCCGGCCACGGCGGGGGACTCGTGGTTCGGGGACGTGTACGGCACCGCGCGCTCGGCGTGGGTGCAGGTTTCGGGGGAGCAGCGCCTGTGAGGATCTGTCTGGTCACCGAGGGCACCTACCCGGTGCACCCGGGCGGGGTGAGCGACTGGTGCGACCAGCTGGTGCGCGGGCTCCCGGAGGTGGAGTTCGCGGTCGTCGCGCTGACCGGGTCCGGCCGCGAGCCCACCCGGTACGCCCGCCCGGCGAACCTCGTCTCGGTCGAGCGGATCGGGCTGTGGGCCGAGCCGCCGCGGCGGCGCCCCCGCCCCGCCGGCCCGCGGCCCCGGCGGCGCCGGGAACCCTCAGCACCCTTCGTCGCCGCCTACGCCGGCCTGCTGGAGAGCGTGTTCCACGGCGGCACGGTCGACGGGTTCGGCGACGCGCTGCGGGAGCTGCGCGAGCTCGGCGCGACCGTCCCGCTGACCCCGGCGCTGCGCAGCCAGACCGCCGTCGATCTCGTCGTCGACGCGGCGTCGCGGGTGCCGGGCCTCGACCCCACCCTCGCGGACGGGCTCGCGGTGACCGACCTGATGGAGCACTTCCTCCGCCCGCTGCAGCTGGCCGCGCCGCGGGCCGACCTGGTCCACGCCACGGCCAACGGGCCGGGAGCGCTGCTGGCCCTGCTCGCGAAGTGGGAGCACGACACCCCGGTGGTGCTCTCCGAGCACGGGGTCTACCTGCGGGAACGGCTGCTGGCGTCGCGCCGGGAGGCGCCGTCGCGGGTGGCCAGGGCGGCGCTCGCGGGGTTCTACGGTGCGCTGACCGGGCTCGGCTACCGGGGTGCGGACGAGGTGCTGCCGGTCAGCGCGTTCAACGCGCGCTGGGCCCGCCGGGGCGGGGCGAGCGCCGTCCGGGTACTGCCCAACGGCGTCGATGTCCTGCCCGTGATCGAGGCCGAGCCCGCGGTCCCGACGATCGTGTTCGCCGGCCGGATCGACCCGCTCAAGGACCTGCACATGTTGCTGCGGGCGTTCGCGCGGGTGCGGGAGCGGGTCCCGCAGGCGCGGCTGAGGCTGTTCGGCGGCACCCCGGAGGGCAACGAGGGCTACGCCGCCTCCTGCCGCGCGCTGACGGCCGAGCTGGGCCTGGATGCGGCCGTGGACTTCGCGGGGCCGGTCAGCCCGGTCACGACGGCCTTCGAGGCGGGCCACGTCGTCGTGCTGTCGAGCCTGTCCGAGGGCCTGCCGCTGACGATCATCGAGGCCGCCATGTCCGGCCGGGCCACCGTCGGGACGGACGTCGGCGGGATGGCCGAGGCGATCGGGCCCGGGGGGATCGTGGTCCCGGCCGGCGACGAGGCCGCCTTCGCCGACGCCTGCGTCGCCCTGCTGACCGACGCCGGGCGCCGTGCCGACCTGGCGGCGAAGGGCCGGGCGCACGCGCTCGAACACTTCACCCGCGCCGACTTCCTCGCCGCGGTGCGGGCGATCTACGCCGCGCACACCGCCGCGCACACCGCCGCGCACACCGCCGCCCCGGCGGACCCCGCGATCGTCGCCGGCGCCGAGACCGCGGACGCGCCGGCGGGCGAGGCCTCGTGAGCACCGGCCTGGACCCCCGCCGGACCGCCCTCGACCACGCGGCCGCCTCCTCCACCACCCCGCTCGAAGCGGCGGTGGTGCTGGAGAGCGCCGGGATCGCGGACGCGGTCGCGGTGGCGCACTTCGGTACCACCGACGTCTTCGCGCTCGGCGAGCTCGCCCTCGCGGACCCGCACCGCGGGGTGTCCGAACCGGCGACCGGACCGGTCGCGCCGGCGCCGCGGACCCGCCGGTGGTTCCGGCTCCGCGGCCTGCTCTACGCGGTCCCCGCGCTGGTGGCGCTGGCCTCGCTGCCCGCGGGCGACCCGGTCGCCTCCGGGCTGGTGCTGGGCGGGTTGCTGGCCGCGTGGGCGGCCGGCTACGGCGTCACCAGCATCGCCTGGACCCACCTGAACAACCTGGACCTGCCCGGGGCCAAGCGGTTCCTGCGCCGCGCGGTGGTGCTCGGCACCCTGCTCGCGCTCGTGGCGTCCTGCGGGGCGGTGCTCGCCGCGCTGGTGACGACCTCGACGTCCTCGGTCGACCTCGGCACGGTGGTGCTGCTCACGGGCCAGGCGGCCTACCTGCTGGCCGCGGTCGCCCTGCTCCTGTGCGGCCGGGAGGCCTGGCTCGCGATCGCCCTGGTCCCGGCGCTGGTGGGCGCGGTGCTCGCGCTCCTGAAACCTCGCGCGGCACCCGTCACCGCGTTCGGGGCCCCGACCGGCGTCCCGGGCCGGGACCTGCTGTGGGCCGCGGGCACGGTCGTCGCCGCGCTGGTCCTGGCGCTGCTCGCCACCCGCGGCGCGGCCCGGCCGGTGGCTCGCCCGACCGCCGCGGCCTGGGCCCGCGCGGGCGGCCAGACCGGGTACGGGCTGTTCGTCGCCGTGCTCGTGGTGTTCCCGGCGATCGACCGGCTCGTCGATCCCGGCTTCGACCCGCTCCCGCTGTCGGTCACCCTGCTGGCGTTGCCCCTGGTCCTGGGCATGGGGCTGGCGGAGTCGCTGGCCCAGCGGTTCCGGGCGCGGTGCGTCGCGCTCCTCGGCGCGGAACGGTCCACCGCCCGGTTCGCCGCCCGGGCCCGCCGGGTGACGCTGCAGGTGCACCTGGCGTTCACCGGGGCGCTCGCCCTGGCCATGGCCGTCGCGCTGGTGGTCGCGTGGACGGCCGATCCCCGCGCGGTCCTGCTGGCCGTGGACTACCTGGTGCTGGGGACCGCGCTGTTCTCGGCGACCCTGCTCGGCGTGCTCGGCCGCGGCGACCGGGTGCTGACGATCGTCGCGGCGGGGGTGACCGCGCTCGCCGCCTACCTCGCCCACGGCGGGCACGGGCAGTTCACCAGCGCCTCGGCCATCGTCTGGCATCTCGCCGTCGGGTCCGCGATGCTGCTGGTCATGGCCGTGCAGCTGATCAGGACGGTGGGGATCCCCGTGCGGCACCGATGAGGACGGGGGTGCCCGCGTACTTCCATCCGGAGCGGGAGGCGGCGGACTGGGCGCGGCTCGCGGCGGCCGATCTCGTCGTCGTCAACCCGGCGTCGGGGCCCGGGACCGGGGACCCGGCGTACCGGGCGGCGATCCCGGGGCTGCCGGGGGTGGTCGCGGGGTACGTGGACACCGACTACGCCCGGCGGCCGATCGCCGCGGTCCGCGCGGACGCCGCGGCCCACCGCCGGCTGCACGGCGTCGGGGCGGTGTTCCTGGACCGCGTGACCTCGGGCCCGGAGGACCTGGAGTACTACGCGGTGCTGGCCGCCGAGCTGCCCCGCCCGCTGATCCTCAATCCCGGGGTCCGGCCGGACCCCGGGTACCTGGCGCTCGCCGACGTCGTCGTGACGTTCGAGGGGGACTGGGCCGCCCACCGGGCGCTGACCGGCCCCGACCCGGTCGGGACCACGTGGCACCTGGTGCACGGGGTGCCCGTCGGCGAGCAGGAGGCCACCCTGCGGCGGGCCGCGGCCCTGGGCGCGTCGCTCGGCTACGCGACCGACCGTAGGATGCCGAACCCGTGGGACGGACTGCCGGCCGGATGGGCCGGGTGAGAGCGCCGCGCGCGGTGGTCGCCGCCGTGATCGCGGCCTGCGGCCTGCTCGCGGCGTGCGGCGGGGCCGCCGCGGCCGCACCGCAGGCGCCGGCCGCGACCTGGCAGTACCAGCTCCAGGGCACGGTCGACACGTCGGTGGACGCGGGCACCTTCGACGTCGACCTCTTCGACACCCCGGCGCAGACCGTCGCGGACCTGAAGGCCAAGGGCCGCACGGTGATCTGCTACCTCAACGCCGGCGCGAGCGAGGACTGGCGGCCGGACTTCGGTGCCCTCCCGAAGGAGCTGCTCGGCAAGCCGCTCGACGACTGGCCCGGCGAGCGGTGGCTCGACATCTCGAGGCCCGACGCGCTGCGCCCCTTCCTCGCCGCCCGGTTCGACCTGTGCAAGCAGAAGGGGTTCGACGGCGTCGAGCCGGACAACGTCGACGGCTACGCCAACAAGACGGGCTTCGCCCTGACCGCTGACGACCAGCTCGCCTACAACACGATGCTCGCGCAGCTGGCGCACGACCGCGGCCTGACCGTGGGGCTGAAGAACGACCTCGACCAGGTCGAGGACCTGGTGGGCCCCTTCGACTTCGCCGTGAACGAACAGTGCGCGCAGTACCGGGAGTGCGACGCCCTGCGCCCCTTCGTCGACGCCGGCAAGCCGGTGCTGCACGTGGAGTACACGCTGGCGCTGTCCGCCTTCTGCCCGCCGCCGAGAGGCTTCCTCTCGATCAGGAAGCCGCTGCGGCTCACGGCCGAGGTGCAACCGTGCCCGTCCCCCCGCGGCTGAGACCCGCCCGCCTGCTGCGGGCGGTCGACCTCGCCGGCACCGGGATCTTCGCGCTGCAGGGCGGGGCGACCGCCGCGGCGGCGGGCCTGGACGTGTTCGGCGTCCTGGTCATCGCCTTCGTGACGGCGGTGGGCGGCGGCATCGTCCGCGACGTCCTGCTCGGCGCGACCCCGCCCGCGGTGTTCCGCGACGTCGCCTACCCGCTGACGGCGTTCGGCGGCGGCCTCGTGGTCGTGGCGATCTTCCGGCTGGTGCAGGCGATCCCGCCCTCGGTGCTGCTCCCGCTCGACGCCGCGGCCCTGGCGCTGTTCGCCGTCGTCGGCGCGGCCAAGGCGGTCGACCACCGCACGGAGCTCGCGACGGGCGGGTCGCTGCGGATGTCCTGGCTGCTCGCGGCCCTGCTCGGCACCGTGTCCGCGGTCGGCGGCGGGGTGATGCGCGACCTCCTGCTGGGCGGGGTCCCCCTGATCCTGCGCTCGGACGTCTACGCCGTCGCGGCCCTCGCCGGCGCGGCGGTCACGGCGGTCGGCCTGCGCACCGGCCGCTCCCGCGCGCTCGTGCTGGCCGCGGGCGCACTCGTCTGCTTCGTGATCCGGATGCTCGCGCTCTGGCAGGGCTGGAACCTGCCCCGCGTCGCCCCGTGACCCCCCGACCCCGTGAGTGGCGATGGTCGCCATGGCGACCATCGCCACTCACGAGGGGGTGGGCAGCCGTGGCGTGGTCACACCGATCGGGCCCGCGGCGCGGGCTGCCTCGGCGGCCCGGTCCGTGGCCTGCTCGTGCGCGAGCTGCGCGGCCTCCTGCGCCGCCTGCACCTGGTCGGCGTCGAAGTGCCCCGCGATGGCCTCCTGGACGGCGATCTTCGCCTTGATCACCGGCCGCCGGAAGCGCTTCTCCCGGTGGACGGCCTTGTCCATCTTCCGGGGCCGGGTGACGTAGCGCCAGCGTGCCCAGGGCGAGTGCGGTCGTCCCAACCTGATGGCGGTGACCAGCAGCAACGGGGTGAAGAACAGCCCGACCAGCCCGCTCCACACCTTCCCCTTCGCGAGCGTGACCACCGCGAGGAGCAGCTGCAGCACGAAGAAGACGAGCGTGATCACGACCTCGGGGGCGTCGGCCTGCGACAGCCCGTCGAAGTCGCCCTGGAAGCCCAGCGGGTGCACCCCGAGCAGGAAGAAGCCGGTGATCGTGACCGCGACGAACACGGCGTCGATCGAGCTGCGGCCCTCCTGCGTCCAGTAGACGTCCGACAGGTGCAGGATCAGCGCGAACTCGTCGAGGACCAGCGCGGCGCCGATGCCGAACGTCGACGCCAGGATGATGTTGGCGACCGGCGTCTGGTAGTTCGCCAGGGCGATGATCACGAAGCCCGAGACGAGCATCAGGATCGTCCCGAAGACGACGTGGTGCAGGTGCATCCCGCCGGGCGTCACGTTGCCGGGCCACCAGCTGACCTGGGCGCGGATCATGCGGACCGACAGCCGGATGAACAGGAACGCCGCCAGGAAGGCGCAGAGGAAGCAGAACAGCGGCAGCCGCCCGCTCTCGACGATCGTGTCGTGCCACCACGTGCCCATGCGCAGTGACTACTCCGGGCGGAGGAGCGTGTCCACCTCGCAGCGCACCCCGGGTGCGGCGGCGAGGCGGCGGTCGAGCGTCAGCAGGGTTGCGTCGAGCAGCTCGGCGAGTGCGACGTAGGTGGCGTCGTGGTACGTGACGGTGGGGCGCAGCTCCCAGGCCCGCGCCGCGACGGTCTCGGCCGGCCACAGCCGGATGGGTGCCTGGCCGAGCCGCAGGTGCGCCCGGGCCGTGGCGCGGGCGGTGAGATCGCCGCGCAGCTCGGCCCGGCGCAGGACGGCGCCGACCTCGAACGGGAGCAGGTGGGGCGCGTGCTGGTCGGGGCCGCCGAGTGCGGCCCGGGCCCGGTCCCCGTCGGCGCCGCTGTCGACGAGGGCCGCGACCAGCACCGACGCGTCGACGACGGACTGGCGCCGGGTCACCGGCGGTCCGCGTCCCGGTCGTCCAGGATCGTGTCGACGCGCAGGACGGCACCGCCCTCGCGGGCCTCCCGGGCCACGGCGGCGAGCCAGTCGGCGGGATCGAGGCGTGTGGCGAGGTGCGACAGCTCGCCGAGCAGGTACTCCTGCAGGGACCGGCCGGACCGCTCGGCCCGGGCCGCGAGCTCGGCGCGGACCTCCTCGGGCACGTTCCGGATGGTGATCGCGGTCATGCCTGCATTCTAGCTGCACCGGTGCGCGAGTGTCCTGCGAACACCTGCGAACTACGCTGCCTGGCTGTGCCGACTCCAGGGCCCTTCCAGCCCCCGCCGTCCCATCCGTCGGGAGCTCGGCCGCCGGTGATCCCGGCCGAGCTGGTCCCGAACCACGTCGCCCTGGTCATGGACGGCAACGGCCGCTGGGCCAACTCCCGCGGCCTGCCCCGGATCGAGGGGCACCGGCGCGGCGAGGCCTCGCTGATGGACGTCGCGTGGGGCTGCGTCGACATCGGCGTCAAGTGGCTGTCGGCGTACGCCTTCTCCACCGAGAACTGGAAGCGCAGCCCGGACGAGGTGCGGTTCCTCATGGGCTTCAACCGGGACGTCATCCGGCGCCGCGTCGACGAGCTGCACGCCGTCGGGGTCCGGGTCCGCTGGGCCGGGCGCCGGCCGCGGCTGTGGCGCAGCGTGATCAAGGAGCTCGAGGTCGCCGAGGAGAAGACGCGCGACAACGACGTCCTGACGTTGACCATGTGCGTCAACTACGGCGGCCGGGCGGAGATCGCCGACGCCGTGCGGCAGATCGCGGAGCAGGTCGCGGCGGGGACGCTCAAGCCCGGCAAGATCGACGAGCGCACGATCGCCCGGCACCTCGACGAGCCGGACATGCCGGACGTCGACCTCTTCGTGCGGTCGAGCGGGGAGCAGCGCACGTCGAACTTCCTGTTGTGGCAGAGCGCCTACGCGGAGATGGTCTTCCTGGACACGCTGTTCCCGGACTTCGACCGCCGCCACATCTGGGAGGCCATCGAGATCTACGCGCGTCGCGACCGCCGCTTCGGCGGCGCCGTGGATGCCGCGGACCAGGCAGGGGCGTCGTGAGCCTCGAGATCGCGCGGACGGCCCTGGAGCGCTACCACGACGTCGAGGTCGACGCCGACGGCTCGCTCACCTTCGCCCACGGCGGCGTGCTCTGCGTGGTGCAGGGGACCGAGCTGGAGGAGGGGCTGCCCGTCCTCAACCTGACCTGCGTCGTCGCGTGGGACCTGACGGACGACGACATCCCCGGGCGGGTCGCGCTCGGCGTGGGGGAAGGACTCTTCGGCACCCCGCGCGTGATCAAGGGGGAGAAGGGCTGGGACGTCACGCTGCGCTACGCCTTCCCGTCCGTCGGCCTCGAGGAGGGGCCGATGGGGACGCTGCTGATGCTCGTGGTGAGCAGCGCGTCGAGCATGCGCGCAGAGCTCGTTGGCTGACCGCGGCAAGGTCCTCGCGCTCGGCGGGCTGTCGACCTTCGGCCCGCTCTCGCTCGACCTGTACCTGCCGGCGTTGCCGCAGCTCACGGACTCCTTGCGGACGACCGAGTCGCTCGGTCAGGCCTCGATGTCCCTGTGCATGGTGGGGCTGGCGGGTGGGCAGCTGCTCGTCGGGCCGCTCTCGGACCGGATCGGGCGGCGGGTGCCGCTGCTGGTCGGCGTCGCCCTCTTCGCGGTGTCGGCGGCGCTGTGCGCGGTGGCGCCCTCGATCGAGGTGCTGCTCGTGCTGCGCCTGCTGACGGGGCTCGCCGGGGCGACGGGGATCGTCGTGGCCCGGGCCATGGTCCGCGACCTCTACTCCGGCGACGCCGCGGCGCGGATGTTCTCGCTGCTCATGGTGGTGAGCGGGGCGGCGCCGGTGCTCGCGCCGGTGATCGGCAGCCAGCTGCTGCGGATCACGGACTGGCGCGGGCTGTTCCTCGCCCTCGCGGGGATCGGGCTGGTCCTGCTGGCCGCCGCCCTCACCCAGCGCGAGACGCTCCCGCCCGACCGTCGCCACGACGGCGGCCTCCGTGCGACGGGACGGGCGGTGGTCCGGGTGGCCCGGGACCGCAGTTTCGGGGTCCCGACGCTGGTGCTCGCGCTGGTCTGCTGCGCGATGTTCGTCTACATCGCGATGGGCAGCTACGTGCTGCAGGAGCAGTACGGCCTCGGCGCGCAGGCGTACGGGATCGTCTTCGCGGTCAACGCGCTGGGGATCGTGGCGGCGGGCCGGCTCTCGGCCGCCCTGGTCCGCCGGCTCGGCCCGGTCCGGCTGCTGCGGATCGCCGTCGCCGTGTGCGTCGCGGGTGGGATCGCGCTGGTCGCGGGGGTGTCCGCGACCAGCTCGGTGTGGGCGGTGCTGCCGCCGCTGTTCGTGGTGGTGGCGAGCGTGGGGATCGTGCTGCCGAACGGGACGGCGCTCGCCCTGGCCGGTCAGGGCGCGGTGGCGGGCTCGGCCTCCGCGCTGCTCGGGCTCTCCCAGTTCGCGCTCGGCGCGCTCGTCCCGCCGCTGGTCAGCACCGGTGGCGTGACCGCGGCGAAGATGGCTCTGGCCATCCTCGCCGTCGGTCTCGCGGGGGCCGTGGCCGCCGCCTTCCTGCCCGGGCGCGCTCCTCGCTGACGGCACGTGGGTGGCCCGAGCGCTCCTAGGCCGCGAGGGCCCGCTCGGCCTCGGGGGCTGCCGCGGGGGTGCGGGTGCGGCCGGGGAGGAAGACCGCGGCCACCGCGCCCGCCGCGACGATCACCGCGCCGAGCTGCACCGCCGGGATGAGTCCCGCGACGAAGGCCTCGCCGCTCGAGTAGCCCCCGTTCGCGCTGAACACGGCGGTCATGACCGCCACCCCGAGCGCGATTCCGATCTCGCGCAGCGTGCTGTTCGCGCCCGACGCCTTGCCGTGGTCCGCCTCCGGCACGCTCGCCAGCACGGCGGTCGCGACCGGTGCGAAGGTCAGCCCCATCCCGATGCCCGCCAGCAGGAACGGCGGGACGAGGGCGCCGTACGGCACGTCCACAGTGGTCACGGCGGCGAGCCAGGCCAGCGCCCCGGCCTGCAGCACCAGCCCGCTCACGACGAGCGTGCGGGTGCCGAGCCGACCCTCCAGCATCCCGGCGAGCGGGGCGACGACCATCGGCGCGAGGGTCCACGGCATCGTGCGCAGGCCGGCGTCGAGCGGTGAGAGACCCTGCACGACCTGCAGGAACTGGGCCAGCAGGAAGACCGCGCCGAACATCCCGAACGAGAACGCGACCGCGGCGGCGTTGGCCGCCGAGAACCCGCGCGAGCGGAACAGCCGCAGCGGCAGGAGCGGCGCGGCGGCCCGGCGCTGCCAGGCCACGAACCCGACGAGCAGCGCGGCCCCGGCCACCAGCCCGGCGATCGTCGGCACCGAGCCCCAGCCCTCGGCGTCCGCCCGCACCACCGAGAACACGACGGCCAGCACGCCGGTGGCGGCGAGGAGCAGGCCCAGCGGGTCGAGCACGCGGTCCGGGCCGCGGCTCTCGCGCAGCACGGCCAGCGCCAGCGGGATCGCGACGAGCCCGACCGGCACGTTCAGCCAGAAGATCCACTCCCAGGCCAGGCCCTCGACGACGGCCCCGCCCACCAGCGGCCCGACCGCGATGCCCAGGCCGGCGACCCCGCCCCAGACGCCGATCGCGAGTGCGCGGCGGGCGGGCGGCACGGCGGCGGCCAGCAGGGTCAGCGACAGCGGCATGATCGCCGCGGCGCCGATCCCCTGGACGGCCCGCGCGACGATCAGCGCGGTCGCGTCGGTGGCGAGCGCGCAGGCCGCGGAGGCGGCCGTGAACAGGGCGATCCCGCCCACGAACAGGCGGCGGCGGCCGATCCGGTCGCCGAGCCCGGAGGCCGTGAGCAGCAGCGTCGCGAACGCGAGCGTGTAGGCGTTGACGACCCACTGCAGCGTCTCGAGGGAGGCCCCGAGCTCGGTGCGGATCACGGGGAGGGCGCTGGTGACCACGAGGTTGTCGAGCGTGGCCATGAACATCGGGAGGGCGGCGGCGAGGATCACCAGCCAGAGGGGACGTGGGCGCATCACAGGCTCCGAAGAATGCATCGACTGATAACTAACGAGCGATGGCGACCGTAAGGCATCAACTGATAACTTGGCAACCGTGACCCGCCTGAGGATGCCCGTCGAGGAACGCCGGGAGCTCGTGCTCGACGCCGCCGTCGCCGCGTTCGCCGAGGGGGGCTACGCCGGCACGACCACGGACCAGGTGGCCCGCCGCGCCGGCGTCTCGCAGCCGTACGTGGTCCGGATGTTCGGCACGAAGCAGGCGCTGTTCCTCGCCGCCCACGCCCGCGTCATGGGCCGGATCACGGACGAGTTCGCCGCGGCGGCCGTGCCCGGGGCGGGGGAGGAGAACCTGCGCCGCATCGGCGGCGCCTACGCGCGGCTGATCTCCGACCGCGACGTGCTGCGGGTCATGCAGCACGGTTTCACCCTCGGCGCGGACCCGGAGCTCGGGCCGGCCATGCGCGAGTCCCTCCTCGGGATCGTCCGGCAGATCCGGGAGCTGTCGGGCGCGGACATCGAGCGCACCCGGGACTTCCTCGCCCAGGGCATGTTGATCAACACCCTGGTCGCGCTCCAGCTCGCGGAGTACTCCGCCGACGATCCCGAGGCCGAGGCCCTGTGCACCCTCGTCCTGGAACCGAAGGGCCTCCTAGGAAACCGGCTCCTCGGACAGGTGGACGAGCGGTAGCTCGGCGAGCTGGGCCGGCGTCATCTGCCGCGCCTTGTCCAGCACCGTGGCCTGGGCCTGCTGCATGCGGCCGTCGACCACCCCGGACAGCGAGTAGGCGATCCGGCCGAGGACCCGGACCGTCGTGTCGTCCACGGGCGGTCGCGGGGTGGAGACGATCGCCACACCGGTCGGTTTCCCGTCGTTGGACTGGGCGATGCCGATCGTGAACGCCTCGCGCGGGTTCACGTGCCGGGACGCGTAGTGGTCGCGCAGCGTCGCGAAGTTCTTGTGGAAGCCCTTGACCTCGTCCTCGAGCTCCAGGCCGTCCACGTCGGCGTCCGTGAGGATCTTGGTGCGGCCGGAGAAGCACCGCACGTACCCCACCACCGCGCCGGTCCACAGCGACTCGACCATCACCGGATCGGGCCGCACCCCGCTGAGCACGTCGACCAGCACCTCGCAGCAGCGCAGCACGTACTGCAGGTCCTCGAAGACCGCGGAGAGCTGCGCCAGCTCACCGGACTCCGGGGTGTCCAGCCGGCGGACCGTGGTCGGAGCCTCCTGGCCCGCCGGGTCACCCGTCTCCTGGGCCACAGTGCCCCTCCATGCCTCGCCGGATGGTGTTCTTGCGCACGCTAGCGTCGGCGACGGTCCCCGTGGATCTCGATATGAGACGCCCCGGCGGGTAGACATGCAGGTGCATCAGACATCGAAGGAGTGCGGTATGGACATCACCGGGGCCTCGGCCATCGTCACGGGCGGCGCGTCCGGGCTCGGCGAGGCGGCCGCGAGGTTGCTGGCCGAGCGCGGCGCCAAGGTCGTCGTGCTGGACCTGCAGGCGGAGAAGGGGGAGAAGCTCGCCGCCGAGATCGGGGGTGTGTTCGCCCAGGCCGACGTCGCGGACGAGGCGCAGGTGACGGCCGCGGTCGAGGCCGCGTCGGAGCTCGGCCCGTTGCGCGTGGTCGTCAACAGCGCGGGCATAGGCTCGGCCGTGCGGGTGATCGGCAAGGACCTCGCGCCCGCGCCGCTCGAGGCGTTCGAGAAGGTCATCCGGGTCAACCTGATCGGCACGTACAACGTGACCCGGCTGGGCGCCTCCGCGATCGCGAAGACCGAGCCCCTCGAGGACGGCACCTCGCGCGGAACGATCCTCAACACCGCGTCGGTCGCGGCGTTCGACGGCCAGATCGGGCAGACGCCGTACTCGGCCTCCAAGGGCGGCGTGGTGGGCCTGACCCTGCCGCTGGCCCGCGACCTGGCCCGGCACGGCATCCGCGTCAACACGATCGCCCCCGGCCTGGTCGACACCCCGATCTACGGGCAGGGCGAGCAGGCGGAGGCGTTCAAGGCGGCGCTGGGCCAGAGCGTGGTCTACCCGAACCGGCTCGGGAGGGCGGCCGAGTACGCCTCGCTGGCGCTCGAGCTGATCACGAACGACTACATGAACGGCGAGACGGTCCGTCTCGACGGCGCGATCCGGCTCCCCCCGCGCTCCTGACCCCACCCCGGAATGAGCGAGCGGCCCGTTGGTTCACTAGGAGTGAGCGAACGGGCCGTTCGCCGGATCGGGGGAGGGGCGTGCGGGACGAGGAGCTGATCGTGGAGTTCGCGCTCACACGGCTCGACAACCCGGGGCTCGACCTCGAGGAGATCGCCGGGCTGCTGGTGCGGCGGATGGGGCCGGAGCGGATGCTGCAGTTCGCCTCCGCCAACCTCGCGGACCGCGGCGAGCTGCGCGGGGCGCTCTTCCAGGCCGCCGTCGAGCACGTGATGCGGGTGGTCCTGCGGCTGCGCGACGGGGACTAGCTCACGCGCAGGCCCGGCACACCCCGAAGATCTCCACCGTGTGGCTGATCTCGCTGAAGCCGTGCCTCTCCGCCACCTCCTGCGTCCAGCGCTCGACGTCCGGGGCGTCGATCTCCTCGGCCGCGCCGCACCGGCGGCACACCAGGTGGTGGTGGTGGTCCTCGGAGGCGCAGCGGCGGTAGACGGCCTCGCCGGCCGCGCTGCGCAGCACGTCGACCTCGCCGCCGTCGGCCAGGGTCTGCAGGGTGCGGTAGACCGTCGTCAGGCCGATGCCCTCGCCGCCGCGGCGCAGCTCCTCGTGGATCTCCTGCGCGGAGCGGAAGTCGTCCAGGCGGTCGAGCAGCGCGGACACCGCCGCCCGCTGCCGGGTCGCCCGCACCACCTTGCCGCCCATCGCGCCCCCCATCGCGCCCCCCACCGCCCCGCCCGCCGTCACTTCTCCTCCTGCACGTGCGCCACCGCGTCGACGACGATGTGGGACAGATGGTCGTCGACCAGCGAGTAGATGACCTCGCGGCCCTTGCGCTCGCCCTCGACCACCCCCGCGGACTTCAGCACCCGCAGGTGCTGGCTGATCAACGGCTGGGTCACGGCGAGCGCGTCGACCAGGTCGTGCACGCAGCGGGGGCCCTCGCGCAGCTGCAGCACGATCGCGATCCGGACCGGCGCCGCGAGGGCGCGCAGCAGGTCCCCGGCGGCGGTCAGGGTGCGGGGCGCGTGCACCGGTGCGGCGCCGGCTCCTTGGTGACTCGTGACGGACACCTGCTCATGATAGGCGTTTTCACCTGGCTCCCGGGGGTGGCCACTAGTGTGCCGGGGTGCTGCTCGTCTGCCGCTTCGCGCCCACCGACCCGTCCGACTTCCGGGCGCGCGTCGAGAAGGCGCTGGAACTGCTCACCGCCGCCCCGGGCTGCCTCGGCGGAGAGGCCGGCCGGGCCGTCGACGATCCCGCGCGCTGGGTCCTGACCGTGCGCTTCGCGAGCGTCGACGCCTACCGCCGGGCCCTCTCGCCGTTCGCCGTCCGGGAGCACGTGGTCCCGCTGCTGTCCGAGGCGCTCGCCGACGAACCGGCCACCTACGAGACGCTGTTCGGTGCAGTCGCGGGGGTCGTGGCGGAGCACGCGTCGCTGCGCGCGGGGGACTAGCGGAAAGGCCGCGCGGGCGGTCGATACCCTGGTTCCCTCGCCCCGCATCCGGCGCGGCGGTCCGACCGTTCCCTCCAGGAGTACCCCCGTGGCCAGCAAGCCCACTTCCGCCAAGATCGAGACCATCGTCGCGCTGGCCAAGCGCCGCGGATTCGTCTTCGCGTCGGGTGAGATCTACGGCGGTACCCGTTCCGCGTGGGACTACGGGCCCCTGGGCGTGGAGCTCAAGGAGAACATCAAGCGGCAGTGGTGGAAGTCGATGGTCACCGGCCGCGAGGACGTCGTGGGGCTGGACTCGTCGGTGATCCTGCCGCGCCAGGTCTGGGTCGCGTCGGGCCACGTCGGCGTGTTCAACGACCCGCTGGTCGAGTGCCTCTCCTGCCACAAGCGCTTCCGGGCCGACCAGCTGGCCGAGGAGTACGTCGAGCGCACCGGCAAGGTGGCCACCGAGGACGACCTGTCCGACGTCCCCTGCCCCAACTGCGGCACCCGCGGCCAGTACACCGCGCCGCAGGACTTCAACATGATGCTCGAGACCCACCTCGGCCCGGTGAAGACGGACGAGGGGCTCGCCTACCTGCGCCCCGAGACCGCGCAGGGCATCTTCGTGAACTTCCTCAACGTGCAGACGACCGCGCGCAAGAAGCCGCCGTTCGGCATCGGCCAGATGGGCAAGAGCTTCCGCAACGAGATCACCCCCGGCAACTTCATCTTCCGCACCCGCGAGTTCGAGCAGATGGAGATGGAGTACTTCGTCGAGCCGGGGACGGACGAGGAGCTCCACCAGTACTGGATCGACGAGCGCACGCGCTGGTACACCGACCTCGGCATCGACCCGGAGAACCTGCGGCACTACGAGCACGCCAAGGAGAAGCTCTCCCACTACTCGAAGCGCACCGTCGACATCGAGTACCGGTTCAACTTCACGGGCCAGGAGTGGGGCGAGCTCGAGGGCATCGCCAACCGCACCGACTTCGACCTCACCACGCACTCCAACCACTCCGGTGTGGACCTGTCCTTCTACGACCAGGCCTCCGGCACCCGCTACCGCCCGTACGTCATCGAGCCGGCCGCCGGTGTGGGCCGCTCGATGATGGCGTTCCTGCTCGACGCCTACCGCGAGGACGAGGCGCCCAACGCCAAGGGCGGGGTCGACAAGCGCGTGGTCCTGAAGCTCGACCGTCGCCTCGCCCCGGTCAAGGCCGCGGTGCTTCCCCTGTCCCGCAACGCCGATCTCTCGCCCAAGGCCCGCGACCTCGCGTCCTCGCTGCGGAAGCACTGGAACGTGGAGTTCGACGACGCGGGCGCCATCGGTCGCCGCTACCGCCGCCAGGACGAGATCGGCACGCCCTTCTGCATCACCGTCGACTTCGACACACTGCAGGACCAGGCCGTCACGATCCGGGAGCGGGACACCATGGCCCAGGAGCGGGTCTCCCTGGACCAGGTGGAGAGCTACCTGGGAGCCCGCCTCCTCGGCTGCTGACCGCACGGCGCGTGATCATCGCTTGTGTCCGGAGAGCCGCCAGATGTGGCGCTTTCCGGACACGGATGGCGATCATGCCGCGGTGGCGAGGGCCCGGCGGATCTGGTCGACGACGACGGCCGGCCGGTCGACGATGTCGCGCCAGGTGAACCGCAGCAGCGTCCAGCCCGCGCCGACGAGGGCATTGCCCTTGCGCCGGTCGTTCACGAAGCGGTCCGGGGTGGTGTGCCAGGCCCAGCCGTCGAACTCGATCGCGAGGCGCACCTCGGGGAACGAGAGGTCGATCGTCCAGGGCGGGAACGGATTGCCGAGGACCCAGCCGGTGATCCCGGCGTCGCACAGGAGGCGGAGGAGCTTTCGCTCTGCGCCCGAGTTCGCCCGGTCCGCAGCCGCGATCAGGAGCTCACCGGCCCTGGCCGAGCCGTGGGCGCCGAGCATCCGGCGGTGGGCCTGGACGACCTCGCCGAACGGGACGTGCCGCTGCAGCGCCCGGTCCAGGAAGGCGGCGCCGTCGCGGAGCCGGGCCGAGGTCTCCAGCACGGTCATGGGCACGGTCGTGACCCAGATGTCGCGGAGGCGGCAACGGCCCGCCTCGCCGAGGTCGCGGCGCCGGATCCGGACCCCGGCGGGTGCGGCATGGTGGCGGCGGACGGGGACAGTGACGTCGACCGTCAGATCCGGGATGTCGTCGAGCAGACCGTGCCAGACCGCGGCCGCGGGACCCCACACGGTCGCCTCGGGCCCGAGCCACAGCGAGGCGGCACGGATGCGGCCGGGCGTGCGGAGGTCGACACTGCGCACCAGGTAGACGCGCGGGTGCAGGCGGACCCAGCGATGGGCGGCCACCCGCCGTTCCACGGTCCGCCGGGACAGCCCGCAGGCGAGCGCCTGGTCCAGCGAGAGCACCCCGTCCTGCCGACGGAGCAGCGCATCGAGATCCATTCGCGCAGCATCGCCGGGACGCCCCCACACCAGGCCCGGAACAGCGAAAACTGGTCGCCATGGCGAACGCTGGAGCTCGTGACCACCCAGCCGCCACAACTGTCGCTCAACGGACACGGACGCCGATCTCGGCATCGACGCCCGGCCCGGACCCACGCCGTCAGGTCCGATGATCAGTAACAGTGTCCGCGCAGCCGCCAGATCTGTCGCTTGACGGACAGAGGCGCCGATCTTGAGCGCTGCTACGGGCGGTAGGCGAGGAGACGGACGTGCAGGGTCTCCTCGGCCTCCTTGACCGCCGCCAGTTGCTCGTCGGTGAGCGGGGCGTAGGGGCTCTCGACCTCGTAGGCCACCAGCGGGCTGCCCAGGGTCTCCTCCAGGGAGCGGATCCTGGCGAGGGCGGCGTCGTCCAGGGTGGCGGGGCGCAGGTCCGGGGTTCTCACGGGTCCTCCGAGGGATGTGTCGGGACCGGGGCGAGCCTAGAGCCGCACAGCCGGCCCCGCGCGGCGATCACCCGGTCGGGCGGGTGACCGCGACCCGCGCGACCCGCGACCTGCGCGACCTGCGACCCGTCGCGACCTGCGCGACCTGCGCTGCCTGCGCTGATCGGGCTGGGTGGGGCGGCCGGTCGCGTGACCCGCGCGCCCCGCGGTGACCCGGCGCGCCCTGCGCGCCCCGCGGTGACCCGGCGCGACCCGCGCTGCCCGCGCTGACCGGGCCGGGTGGGTCGGTAGGCCCGGCGACCGCCCCGGGCCGGGTGAGCGGCCCACCCTCGTGAGTGGCGATAGTCGCTCTGGCGACTATCGCCACTCACGGGGTCAGGCGGGGAGGAGGCGGTCCACCACGTCCTGCATCGTGACCACTCCCAGGAGGGTGGTGCCGTCGGCGACGAGGGCCAGCTGGCCCCGGGTCTCCCGCATCGTGCCCAACGCCTGGTAGACGGGGGTGTCGGCCGGGAATCGGAGGATCTCCCGCATGAGCTCCCGGGCGGTCGTCGACTCCGGCCGGCCCAGGGTGTCCCGGACGTGGACGAAGCCCACGACCCCGTCGCCCTCTCGGACGACGAGCCGCAGGTGGCCGCTCTCGCGGGCGACCTCGCGGACCCGCTCGACCAGGTCGGACGCCGCCACCCCGATCGGGTCCGGATGGACGAGCGAGCGGATGGGGGCCCGGTCCAGCTCCAGCGCCGTGACGAGCTGGGCCTGCCGGTCCTCGTCGAGCGCCCCGGCCCGCGCCGAGTGGTCCACGAGCTGGCGCAGGTCGTCCGGGTTGCGCCCGGCCGCCATCTCGTCGACGGGCTCGACCCCGACCCGGTGCAGGCACCAGTTGGCCAGTCCGTTGAGCCCCACGAGGAGCGGCCGGGTGAGGAACATGAAGGCGCGCATGGGAAGCGCCAGCAGGGTCGCCGAGCGTTCCGGGTGCGCGATGGCCCACGACTTCGGGGCCATCTCGCCCACGACGAGATGCACGAAGGTGACGATCACCAGCGACAGCACGAAGGCGAGGACGCCGGCCGTGGCGGCGGGCAGCCCCCAGCCGGTGAGGACCGGTTCCAGCGCCGCGTCGACCGCGGGCTTCGCGACGGCGCCGAGGCCGAGCGTGCACAGCGTGATGCCGAGCTGGGACCCGGCCAGGAGCAGCGAGATGTCCTTGGCGCTGCGCAGGGCGGCGCGGGCGGACAGCGAGTGCTCGGCCTGTTCCTCGAGGCGGTAGCGTCGGGCCGCGACCAGCGCGAACTCGACGGCGACGAAGAACGCCGACAGCACCACGAGCGCGACCGACACCACGATCGACCACGTGCTCATCGGGTCACCTCCTCGCGGGCCGACGAGGGCACGTCCGGCGCGGGCACGTCCGGCGCGGGCACCGCACGCGAGTTCGCGGCAGGCGCGGGCACAGCAGGCGAGGGCACAGCGGCGGGCGAGGACGTGGCGCCGAGCGGGACCAGCCGCACCCGCACCGACGACGGCACCCGCCGTTCCACCTCCGCCACCTCGATCTGCAGCGTCCGGTCCGGCTCGTCGGAGTCCGGCCCGCCCGGCAGCACGACCGCGATCGTGTCGCCCGCGACGGGCAGCCGCTGCAGCTCCGCGATCACCAGCCCGCCGACGGTCTGGTAGTCGCCCTCGGGCAGGTCGGCGTCGAGGAGCCGGCCCACCTCGTCGACGTGCATGGTGCCCGGCACGGTCCAGCCGTCCACCGCGTCGACCGTGCGGTCCGCGGAGGCGGGGTCGTGCTCGTCGGTGATCTCCCCGACCAGCTCCTCGGCGATGTCCTCGAGGGTGATCACGCCGGCCAGGCCGCCGTACTCGTCGAGGACGCAGGCGAACTCGTCGGCCGCCTCGCGCAGCGCGGTGACGACCGCGGGCAGCGGCAGCGACGCCGGCACGAGCACGGCGGTCCGCATGACGTCGGCGACCCGCAGCGAGGCGGGATCACCGGTGAGCGCGAGCAGGTCCCGCAGGCAGATCACGCCCACGACCTCCTCGCCCGTCTCGTCGAGCACGGGGTAGCGCGAGTGCCCGGCGGCCATGACGTCCGCCAGCTCGGCGATCCGGAGGTCGCCGCGGACGGAGGTCACCCGTGGGCGCGGGATCATCGCGGCGCGGGCGGGCCGGTCGTGGAAGTCGAGGACGCGGTCGAGCATCGTGGAGAGGTCGGGGCGCAGGTCGCCGCTGTCGCGGGACTCGTCGATGATCGCCTCGAGGTCGCGCGGGGTGGCGGCGTGCTCCACGTCGTGCACCGGCTCGATCCGCAGGATCTTGAGCAGCAGGTTCGACGCGGCGTCGAACACCGCGATCAGCCAGCCGAAGACGCCCAGGTAGAGCGTGGTGGGCACGGCGAGGCGGCGGGCGACGGGCTCCGGCCTGGCGATCGCCAGGTTCTTGGGGAACAGCTCGCCGAACACCATCTGCACGACGGTGGAGAGCAGCAGCGCGAAGACCGTGCCGAGCGCGACGGCCCAGCCGGCGCCGCCGAGCAGCGTGCCGACCCCGGAGCCGATCAGCGGCTCGGCCACGTACCCGACCAGCAGGCCGGTGACGGTGATGCCCAGCTGTGCGCCGGAGAGCATGAAGGAGGTGCGGCGGGTGACGCCCAGGGCGCGCTCGGCGCCGGCGTCCCCCTCGGCCGCACGGGCCTTGAGCCGGGAGCGGTCCACGGCCATGTACGCGAATTCCTGGGCGACGAAGAAGCCGGTCAGGGCCGTGATGGCCACGACGACGAGCACGCCCAGCAGGATGCCGAGAAGGGTCACGATGTCCGCCCGGGGGCGGTGCCGGTACTACAGGAGGGGTCCATGGCTCCGGGAGTCTGGTTGGTCCGATTCGTTTGTGCCAACGCAGATCATGCCGCACGGGTTCCCTGACATCCGTCACGGTCGGCTCGTGACGCCCGATCCGGGGACTCCCGCCGCCCGCCCGGCACCGTGGGACGCATGGACGAGAGCACGCCCGTCGCGATCCGCGGGCTGGTCAAGGCGTACGGCGCGATCCGGGCCGTGGACGGGGTCGATCTGGAGATCGGGCGCGGGGAGGTCGTCGCGCTGCTGGGCCCGAACGGGGCCGGCAAGTCGACGACGATCGACGCCCTGCTCGGCCTGACCCGCCCCGACGAGGGCGAGGTGAGGCTGTTCGGGCGGAGCCCCCGGGAGGCGGTGGCCGGGGGCTCCGTCGGGGCGATGCTGCAGTCCGGCGGTTTCCCGGACGACGCGACCGCGGGCGAGCTCGTGAAGCTCACCGCCGCGCTGTTCAAGAAGCCGGCCCGGCCCGCGATCGAGCGGGCCGGCATCACCGGGTACGCAGGTCAGCGCTACGGGCGACTGTCCGGCGGGCAGAAGCAGCGGGTCCGATTCGCGGTCGCCCTCGTGGGCGATCCCGAGCTGTTGGTGCTCGACGAGCCGACCGCGGCGATGGACGTCGGCGCCCGCCGCGAGTTCTGGGCGGCCATGCGCGAGTACGGCCGCACCGTACTCTTCGCGACCCACTACCTGGCCGAGGCGGAGGAGTTCGCCGACCGGGTGGTGCTGCTGCGCGCGGGGCGCGTGGTGGCGGACGGCAGCGTGGCCGAGGTCCGGGCGCTCGCGGCCGGGAGGGTGGTGAGCGCTGTCATCCCTGCCGTCCCGGGGGCTGACGACCGGGAGATCGACAGCGAGCTCGCCACCCTCCCCGGCGTGACGGCGGTGGCCCGTCAGGGCCGGCGAAGCCTGCTGACCTGCGACGACTCCGACACGGCGCTGCGGGCGCTGCTGCTCAAGCACGAGACCGCGCACGACATCGAGGTGACCGCGCACGGGCTCGAGGACGCCTTCGTGCAGCTCACCGGAGAGGACAACTGATGGGCGTCCTGCTGGCGGCCGAGGTCCGGCGGATCCTCCGCTCGCCCCGGTTCCTGATCTTCACGGTCGGCTTCCCGGTCGTCTACTTCCTGATCTTCTCGGGCCTCTACGGCCAGGGGGACACCCCCGACGGCGCCGCGACGACCGTCTACCTGATGGTCTCGATGGCCGCGTTCGGCGCGATCTCCGCGTCGGTCAGCACGGGGGGCCGGGTGGCCGTCGAGCGGCAGGCCGGCTGGAACCGCCAGTTGCGGCTGACCCCGCTGCCGGGCTGGGCCTATCTCGTGGTCAAGGCGGCCGTCGCGATGCTGGTGGCGCTGCCCGCGCTGGTGCTGGTGTTCCTCGTCGCCGGCCTGTTCAAGCACGTCGACCTGACGGCCCTGGAGTGGCTGCGGGTCTTCGTCGCGGCCTGGATCGGGGTGCTGCCCTTCGCCGCGATCGGCCTGTTCATCGGCCAGATGGCCACGGCGGACTCCGCGCAGGGCATGGCGACGGTGACGATGTTGCTGTTCTCGCTGCTCGGGGGCCTGTTCATCCCGGCGTTCCTGCTGCCGTCGGCGATGGCGACGATCGCCCGGCTGCTGCCGAGCTACTGGATCGCGGACACGGCCCGGGCGGCCGTGGCCGGTGATGCCCCTGCGCTGCAGGGGATCCTGGTCTGCGTGATCTGGCTGGCGGCGGCCGGTGGGCTGGCCGTGTGGCGCTACCGCCGCGACTCCCTCCGGGTGTGAGAGCAGCATGCGGACCGAACAGGCGTCCCCGAGACCGGTGCGTGACGCAATGGCCGGGCCTATCGTCTCCGACATGACCGGAGCGCCGCTCGATCCCACCCGCCTGAGCCGGCGGAAGTGGTACGTCATGTCGGGCGGCTGGTCGCTCGTGCTCGTGCCCTGGTTGATCGCCGGCCTCACCGACAGCAGCCACGGCGTCCCGATGCGGGTCCTGATCGCGCTCGTCGTGCTCGCCTACGCCGCGACCTACGTGTTCGGGCTGTTCGAGGCCATGGTCCGCGAGACGGCGCCGTGGCGGGCCGGTGTGCTCGTCGCGATGGTCCTGCTCTGGACGGCGATGTCCTTCGGGCTGCACGGCGGCACGGGCGTGCTCTACACGATCAGCTTCGTGGTCGTGTCGCTGATCGCGTTGCTGCGCAAGGAGATCGGGGCCGTGGCCGCGGTCGCGGCCCTGGGCTACGCGGTCGGCGTCGGCTACCTGACGGGCGGGGGTCTCGAGTTCGGCGACGTCATCGGCCTGGTCGCGATGACCGTCGCCATGATCGGGATGTTCGGCCTCATCCGCGCCAACACGCAGCTGCGGGAGGCCCGGGAGGAGCTGGCGCGGATGGCCGTGACCCAGGAGCGGGAGCGCATCGCCCGCGACCTGCACGACGTCCTCGGGCACAGCCTCACCACGATCACCGTGAAGACCGCGCTGGCGCGGCGGCTGCTGGAGAAGGGCGACGCCGAGCGGGCCGCGGTCGAGGTCGCGGACGTCGAGCGGCTGGGCCGGCAGGCACTGGCCGACGTCCGGTCGACCGTCTCGGCGAACCGCGTCGCCTCCCTCGCGCACGAGATCGCCGGGGCGCGGGAGGCGTTGCGCGCGGCCGGGATCGAGGCCGACCTGCCCGTCGCCGTCGACGACGTCGCCGAGGACCGGCAACAGGTCTTCGCCTACGTCCTGCGCGAGGGCGTGACCAACGTGATCCGGCACAGCGGCGCCGGCCACTGCACCGTCCGGATGGGGCCCGCCTCCCTGGAGATCGTGGACGACGGGGTGGGCGCGCCCACGACGACCCCCGCCGGCAACGGGCAGTCCGGCCTGGCCGAACGCGTCGCGGCGATCGGCGGGTGGCTCGAGACGGGCCCGCGCGACGACGGCGGGTACCGGCTCGCGGCGGTCCTCGAGACCACGCGCCCCCGTCCCCACGGTGTCTCGGTCTGGGCGGAGAAGGCATGATCCGCGTCCTGCTGGCGGACGACCAGGCGATGATCCGCGGCGCCATCGCCGCGATGCTGGGGCTGGAGGGGGACATCGAGGTCGTCGCCCAGGCGGGCAACGGCGACGAGGTGCTCGCCGAGGCCGGGCGGGCGAAACCGGACGTCGCGCTGCTCGACGTGCAGATGCCCGGTGGGGAGATCCCGGACGGCATCGCCGCGGCCGCCGAGCTGCACACCCTGCTCCCGACCTGCCGGATCGTCATCCTGACGACGTTCGGCCGGCCCGGCTACCTCGCGCGCGCGATGCGGGCCGGGGCCTCGGGGTTCGTGGTCAAGGACTCCCCGCCCGAGCAGCTCGCCGACGCGGTCCGCCGCGTCCACCAGGGCCTCCGGGTGGTCGACCCGGCGCTGGCCGCCGAGTCCCTCTCGTCGGGCGCGAGCCCGCTGACCGCCCGCGAACGCGACGTCCTCCTCGCCGCCGCGGACGGCGCCACGGTCTCCGACATCGCGAGACGCCTCCACCTCTCCGAGGGCACGGTCCGCAACCACCTCTCCGCCGCCATCGGCAAGACGGACTCCCGCACGCGGGCCGAAGCGGTCCGCACCGCCGACCACAACGGCTGGCTGTAACCCCACCTCCCGCGCTTGCCCGGCGGGGCGGGGGAGACCGGGTGGGGGCGTGGGTAGCCTGGGCGGGTGAGCGTCGCCACTGGTTCTGATCCCCGTCGTGAGCTGGGGGCCGCGTTGCGGCGGTGGGCCGCGGGCGGGGTCTCGTCCGTCGGGGTCGTGCGGGTTCTCGACCGGCACGGGTTCGGCACCGTCGAGTCCGGGCAGCTGCTCGCCGGGACGGCCGCGGGGGAGACCGCCGGGGTGCTCTATCTCGGCGCGCTCGACGACTCCGCCCTCCCGCTCGCCGGGGCCGCCGCGGACCGGGCGCAGACGAAGGACGCGCACGTCACCGAGGTGAACGCGTTGGCCGCGGGCCTCGCCTGTGCCGGTGGTGCCACGCTGCTCGGGCATCCGCTGCCGGCGGGGCTCGCCGCCGCACTGGGGGAGGCCCTCGAGGCGGCCCGGCCCGCCGCGCTGATCTCGCGGATCGACGGCGGGGCGCCGGTGGTGCTCACCGGCGCCGAGCTGGAGACGGTCCACGGCACCCCGGATCCCGAAGCGGTCGATGCCGCCCGCTCCCTCCTCCGCCGCGGCGCCACCGTGACCGAGCGGCGGACCCTGGGAGACACCGAGATCCTGCTCGACCTGTGGGTGCCGGTGCCGTCGGTGCTGGTCGTGGGCCAGGGCGCGATCGGCGAGGCCCTGCTCGCGCAGGCCGCGCTGCTCGGCTGGTCCGGCCGCGCCGTCACCGACATCGACGAGGCACGGGCCGCGGTGGCCGCGTTCACGGACGCGGACGTCGTCGTGCTCCTGGACCACGCCCCCCGCTTCGACGCCATGCTGCTCGCGGGCCTCGCCCACGGCCGCGGGTTCCTCGGCGCCCTCGGTTCGCGCCGCACCCAGTCCGCCCGCCGCGAGCGGCTGCTGGCCGCCGGCGTCACCGAGGAGCAGCTGGCCACGATCCACGGGCCGGTCGGGCTGGACCTGGGCGCCCGCACCCCGGCGGAGACGGCCGTCTCGATCGTCGCGGAGGTCATCGCGGCCCGCTCCGGGCGCGTCGGCGTGGCGTTGGACGCGTCGGGCGGGAAGATCGGGGGGTGAGCACCGCCCCGATCCGGCAGGCCGCGTCCGGCTCCGAGCCGACGACCGTCCGGTTCGCCGCGGTCGCGCACCGGCGCCTGAACTGGTTCTGGCGGCTCCTGCTCGGCACGCTGCTGATCGGCGCGGTGATCCTCGGCGGCACCATGTTCCGGGTGTGGCAGACCGCCCGGGTCGACGGCGACCGCCCGGTCGACGCCGTGGTCGTCCTGGGCGCCGCGCAGTACGACGGCGAGCCCAGCCCGATCCTCGCCGCCCGCCTCAAGCACGCGATCGCGCTCTACAAGGAGGGCCTCGCCCCGCGGATCGTCACGGTCGGCGGCAACCGCGTCGGCGACGAGTACACCGAGGCCGAGGCCGGCACCCGCTACCTGGTGCGAGGCGGCGTCCCGGCGTCCGCGATCACCACGGTCGCGGAGGGCTCGGACACGCTCGGCAGCCTCAAGGCGGTCGCGGCCACGGCCCGGGCGGCGGGCTGGGGGTCGGCCCTGATCGTCTCCGACCCGTGGCACTCGCTGCGCGCCCGCACCATGGCCCGCGACGAGGGCCTCGAGGCCTGGACCTCGCCGACGCGCAGCGGCCCGATCGTGCAGACCCGCGAGACGCAGGCCCGCTACATCGTCCGGGAGACCGGCGCGCTGCTCTACTACCGGCTCACCCACGCCTCGGCGGAGACCGAGAGCTCCGGCCTCGGATGAGCGGCTACACCGACCACGACCGGGAGCGCCTGCTCCCGGAGCCGCCCAAGGGTTCCGGGCTCGGCGAGCACCACCGCCGCGAGCGCCGCTCGGCGTTCTCCCGGGACCGCGCGCGCGTGCTGCACTCCGCCGCGCTGCGCCGGCTCGCGGGGAAGACGCAGGTCGTGGGCCCGGGTGAGGACGCGGACATCAGCGGCATCCCGCGCACCCGGTTGACCCACTCGCTGGAGGTCGCCCAGATCGGCCGCGGGATGGCCGAGGAGCTCGGCTGCGACCCGGACGTCGTCGACACCGCCGGGCTCGCCCACGACATCGGCCATCCGCCGTTCGGGCACAACGGCGAACGCGCGCTCGACGAGATCGCCGCGGCCTGCGGCGGCTTCGAGGGCAACGCCCAGACCCTGCGGATCCTCACGCGGCTGGAGCCGAAGGAGGGCTCGGGCGGGCTGAACCTCACCCGCGCGACGCTCGACGCCTCCTGCAAGTACCCGTGGACGCGCCGGGGCGGGCTGCGCAAGTTCGGCGCGTACGCCGAGGACGCGGAGGTGTTCGCCTGGGTCCGCGAGGGAGCGCGCGGGGACGCCCGGGCGGTCGAGGCGCAGGTCATGGACTGGTCCGACGACGTCGCCTACTCCGTGCACGACGTCGAGGACGGCGTGCTCTCCGGCCGCATCGACCTCGCCGCCCTCGGCTCCCCGGAGGAGCGCGCGGTGCTGGCGATCCTGGCTAGCACCCACTTCGGCGCCGATCCGCAGGCCTGCGAGAAGGCCGCCGTGACCCTCGCCGGGCTGCCCGTGGTCGACGCCGTGCGCGGCTTCGACGTCGCCACCGCCCCCGCCGCCGGGCACGCGGCGCTCAAGCGGCTGACCAGCGAGCTCGTCGGCCGGTTCGTCCGCGCCGCCACGGACGCGACCCTGGACGAGTGCGGCGACGGCCCGGTGCTGCGCTACACCGCCGACCTCGTCGTCCCGGCCGAGGCGGCCGCCGAGGTCGCCCTGCTCAAGGCGGTCGCGCTGCGGTACGTCATGAGCGATCCCGAACGGCTGCGGATGCAGGCCCGCCAGCGCGAGCTGATCGCCGAGCTGGCCGCCGCCCTGCTGGCCGGTGCCCCGGAGAGCCTCGATCCGGTGCGGGCCGAGGACTGGCGGGCCGCGGCCGACGACGGGGCCCGGCTCCGCGTCGTCGTGGACCAGGTGGCGATGTTGACCGACGCCGGCGCGATCGCCTGGCACCGCCGCCTCACCTGACCGATTCAATCGGAGGTTCCTCCGCATACGTGTTACGGTGAAACGGAGGAGGCTCCGAATGAACACGTACACACTGGCCGGGCGGGCCGTCCCGCGGATCGGCTTCGGCGCGATGCAGCTGGTGGGGCACCGGCCGGTGCCCCGGGAGCGGGCGGTGGCGGTGCTGCGGCGGGCGGTCGAGCGCGGCGTCACGCACATCGACACCGCCGAGTTCTACGGCGACGGCGCCGTCAACGCCCTGATCAGGGACACGCTCGCGCCGTATCCGGACGAGCTGCTGCTGGCCACCAAGGTCGGAGCCGTGCGCTCCGGGGGGACGCTGGCCGCCGCGCAGCGCCCGGCCGAGCTCCGCGCGCAGGTCGAGGCGAACCTGGCCTCGCTGAGTGTGGAGCGGCTCGGCGTGGTGAACGTGCGGCGGGCCGACGCGCCACCCGGGATCATCGCGACGGGGGAGCAGCAGGTCCCGCTCGACGACCAGCTGGCCGAGCTGATCACGTTGCGCGACAACGGGAAGATCGGCGGTATCGGACTGAGCAATGTGGACGCCGCGCAGCTCGAGGGGGCACTCCCGGCCGGGATCGCCTGCGTGCAGAACTCGCACAGCGTGCTCGACCGCGCCGCCGAGCCGGTCCTCGACCTCTGCCGGGCGCACGCGATCGCGTGGGTGCCCTTCTGCCCGCTCGGCTCCGCCTTCGCCGGACACCCCAAGGTGGCGGACGACCCGGTGGTCCGGGAGGTCGCCGCGACGCTCGGCGCGACCCCGGCGCAGGTCGGCCTGGCCTGGCTGCTCGCCCGCTACGAGGGCACGCTGCTGATCGCGGGCACGACCGATCCCGCCCACCTCGACGAGAACCTGGCCGCGGGCGACCTGGTGCTCGACGAGCGGAGCCTCGCCCGGCTGGACACCCTCGGCGCGGCGTAGTCCGTCGGTGGGCGTAGTCCGTCGGTGGTCGCCTCGGGCGCGACCGGAACGCTCAGCCGTCGCCGCGGAGCAGGCGCCGGGCCCGCTGCGCCCACATCACGCCGGCGACCAGCACCACCACCGCGGCGACCATCAGGCCGACCGTGAGCGTGGCGGCGCCGGCGACGGCGGCGACCGCGCCGATCAGGATCACCAGCGCCGCGCCCAGCAGCTCGATGCGGGCGTCGGCGTCGTCGAGATGGGCGGGGGCGCGGGCCACGCCCCGGGTGAGGGCCTCGGCCAGGGCCGGGTCCTCCCGCTCGAGGTTGAGCTCGATCGCCCGCAACGCCTGCCACTCCGCACCGTCGAGCATCGCGCCTCCTCGGACCGCCTGGCAGCCTGTACCCGGTCCGGCGGGTTCTCATTCCTCCCTCAGGAATGTTCCAGCCGAAGGGCCAGCCGGGGGCAGAGACGGACGGCCTCGCGGGCGTCGCGCCGGCGGGCCCGGGGGACCGGGATCCCCCCGCCCCTGCCCGGGGCGGCGCTGCTCCCTCGCGGAGCCACGCCGTCCTCGCGGGGGAGCGGGTAGCCCCAGTCGTCGCGGTCGAGCAGCTCGGGCAGCAGCTCGGCGCACACCCCCCGGCCGGTGCACCGGGTCCAGTCGATGCGCAGGCCCTCCGACGGCGGCGGGCTCGGGTGGGCGGCGTGCGTCATCGGGGTGCCTCTGCGTGGGGCGGGGAGCTCTGCCCGGTCGCGAGGCAGCCGCCCCGCAGGTGGGCGTCGACGTCCGTGGCGAAGACCCGCAGCGCCGAGCGGACCAGCCGCACCGTGCCGTCGGGATGGTGGCAGGCGCCCCGGCCGGTGAGCAGGGCGGAGATCCGGGCGATCTCGGGCGCGGTGTGCGGGTGCCCCGCGGCGAGCCGGTGCAGCAGGTCCGCGAGCGCGGGCAGCCCGTTGCGGCAGGGCCCGCACTGCCGGGCCGAGGCACCGGCGAGGAACGTGGTGATCTCCGCCGTCTCGACCAGTCCGCAGCGGCCGGGTGCCGGCACGTGCAGCACCCCTGCTCCCGGCGCGGCCCCGAACTCCCGCAGCGACTCCCGCGACAGCCGGGCCCGCAGGACCTCGCCGGGTGCGAGCCAGGCGCCGTGGAAGCCACCCACCAGGACGGGCCCGCGCACCTCGCCGAGGACCTCCGGCAGCGGCGTCCCCAGCTCCACCTCGCCGACCCCGCCGGGGCCCGTGACCAGCATCGTCCCCGGTTCGTCCGCGGTGCCGGCCGAGCGGAACCAGTCGGCCCCGCGGCGGGCGACCAGTCCGATGTGGGCGAGCGTCTCGACGTTCAGGACGGCGATCCCGCGCTCCACGAGCCGGCGGGTCTTGTCGGCGGGCACCGGCGGCCGGCCCTCGATCCGGGCGACGGCGGCGGTCTCCTCGCCGTCGAGGAAGCCGCCGTCCCCGGCGACGACCGCGATCCCGCGCTCGGCCGCCGCGGGCCGCACCCGCTCGACGACGTCCGGATGGGCGAGCAGCACGCAGCGCCGGGCGCCGACCGCGCGGGCGGCGGCCTCCAGCCCGTCGAGCACCAGGTGCGGTCCGTGGGTGAGCAGGGTGCGGTCCTTGGCGCTGCGCGGCTCGCCCTCGGCGCCGTTCGCCACGAGCACCGGCCCTGTCGCGGCGGCTGCCCGGCGCCGCGCGAAGGTCGAGCGGGTCGAGGGGCCCGCCGAACCGGTGGTCCGGGGCGAGACCGCGGCGAGCTTGCGCCAGACCGGGAAGGCCGCGCCGCCGCGGCCCGTCAGCCCGGCCCGTTGCAGCTCGGTGACCAGGTCGATCTCCGGGAGCGGGCCGTGCCGCCCGCGGTGGGCGTCGGGATCGGGTTCGGCGGCGTCGAGCAGGCCGGCGCGGCGGGTCGTCGGATCGAGGACGGTCATGGCCGCAGCTCCACGGGTCGGGTGGTCGGTTCGGGCAGCGTCGTCGCGGACCGGCCGCCCCGGCCGGGCGCGCGGCCCGCCGCGGGCCGGTCGGCCTGCCCGAACCGCTCGGACAGCCGCCAGCCGACCGCCCCCAGCACCCCCGCGACGCAGATCCCGAGCACGGTCAGGGACCACGCCGTCGTCGTGTCCGAGCCGGAGCCGACGCCGTGCAGCACGGCGATCGGCCAGCAGGCGTAGGCGAGGTAGTGCACGCCACGCCAGGTGCGGGGCCCGAGCCGGGTGCGCAGCAGGCTCGTGACGGTCACCGCCGCCAGCAGGTCGAGCGCGAGGGCCCCGAGGCCGTACCAGAACGGACTGCTGGCGGCGGTGAACGGCACCACGAGCGCGATCAGGTCGAGCTGGGCGTAGGGGTCGAAGAGCAGCGTCACGACGTGGACCAGGAGGAACACCACGGACAGCAGGCCCGCGCTGCGGTGCACGGCGGTCACCACGTACGGGGAGAGCCCGGGCAGCGGCCGGCCCGAGCGGGTGGCGATGCCCAGCACGACCACGAGGCTGAGCAGCACGAGCGAGATCAGGCCGGAGCCCCGCCCGGCATACCAGAGCGCGTCGGTCATGCCCCGGCCCACCCGCCGGTCGTCACGACCCGGCCGGACCGCGACACCAGCCGCGCCGGCAGCCCCAGCCCGCGCAGCCAGGGCACCGCGGCGGCGCCGTGGACGATCGCGGCGGTGCTCGCGGTGTTGGCGTCCAGGCAGCGGGCCGCGACCACGGAGACGGTGCGCCACACCGGATCCGCGGGCAAGCCGGAGGCCGGGTCCAGGACGTGGTGACGGGTGCGTCCCCCGCCCGTCCAGGTCCGGGAGATCGTGCTGGACGTCGCGATCGCGCCGCCCGCGTCGAGCCGGACGACCTGCGCGGGCTCACCGGGCCCGTCCTGGACGAGGACCGGCCACCCCGCGCCGTCGGCGGGTGCGGGCGGCTCGCCGGCGGTCGCGATGTCCCCGCCGAGCGCGACCAGCGCCCCACCCCCGCAGGTCGCGACGACCGCGGTCGCGCAGGCGTCCGCGGCCCAGGCCTTGGCGGTCGCGCCCAGGTCGAGGCGACAGCCCGCCGGCACGGTGAGCAGGGGGCCGTCGGCCGTCCACTCCACCCGGACCGCGTCCCACCGGGCCCGCGGGACGAGCCGGATCCCGCCGGCCGCCGAGCTCACCGGGGCGATCGCGAGCAGGTCCCGGTCGTAGCCCAGCGCCGCGAGCTCGCTGCCCAACGTCGGATCGACCGCGCCCCCGGTGTGCGCCGCGGCGTCCAGGGCCGCCCCGACGAGCTCGGCGAACAGCGGGCTGACCAGCGTCGGGCGACCCGCGACCAGCCGCGTGAGCTCCGAGTCGGCGAACCGGCTGCAGGCCGCGGCGACGGCGGCGGTCCGCTCCGCCACGACCGCGCGGGCCGCGGGCAGCACCGCCGGATCGGTGACGACGAGCCGGGCCGTCGTCCCCCACAGCGGCCACTGGGCGGTGTCCGGGCCGATCGGCAGGGTCTCCAGGAGCGGCATCACGAACCGCCCGAGGTGGCGGCGCCGCCCGACGATCCGCCGGAGTGCATCCCGGAGCCCGACGGGCTCCACGATCCCGACGAGCTCGATGACCCTGACGAGCTCGACGACCCGGACGAGCCGGACGAGCTCGCGTCCGGCGACGAGGAGTCGGAGGACGTGGCGGTGGAGGTGGTCGAGGCCTCGGCCCGGGTCGCGGCCACCAGGCCGGCGATCCCCGCGGTCCCCGCGACCGCGGCTGCCGCGACGGAAGCCGTCACGACACGAACCCGCCGGCGGGCGCGGTCGCGCGCCGCCGGCGGGTGGGGGTCCTGCTGGGACATGGGGGCTCCTCGCGGATCGGGTGCATCCGCGAGGGTTCAGGCGCCCGCTGTGGGTCTGCTGTGCCCCTCCTGTCGCGGTCGTGAGCGACGCCGCCCGACGAGCCGCGGGCTCAGCCGAGCCTGGCCGCGAGGTCCTTCGGGATGGTGTCGAGCACGGTCGGCAGGCTCAGCACGCTGGAGAAGGAGAGCGCGGCCGACTGGGTGTCGTCGAGCGAGAGCAGGTGTCCCGCGGTGACCGGCTGCAGCTGCGACCAGCCGGGGAAGGCCTCCATGGCCTGGCGCTCGGCGGCACTGGCGGTGATCAGCACGAGGGAGTCGACCGGGTTGAGCTTGCCGATCTCCTCCTTCGAGATCGTCGCGTAGAAGTTCTGGCCGGCGAGCTGGTCGAACTCCTGCGGGACCGTCATGCCGATCGAGGTGAGGAACCGGCCGCGCAGGTCCTGCGAGCTCCACACGAAGTAGCCGTCGTTGGTGGTGCTCGGGCGTACCGCGGCGACGGTCCGGCCCTGCAGGGCCGGGTACTGCTGCTTCACCGCGGCGATCTTCGCCTCGAGGTCCGAGACCAGCTTCGCGGCCTCGGCGGTCCTGCCGAGTGCCTGGCCGGTGATCCTGGTGGCGTCCTGCCACGGGGTGCCGTAGTCGACGAAGCCGGCCGGGGCCGCGATCGTCGGGGCGATCTTCGAGTAGGTGGCGTACTGGTCCTGGGTCAGGCCCGCGGAGATGCCGATGATCAGGTCCGGCCTCAGGGCGGCGATCGTCTCGGTGCCGATCTCACCGATCGGCAGCACCTGCGGCTTCTGCCCGTTCAGCTTGCTCTGCGCCCATTCCCAGGTGGCGGAGGGCTTGCTGCCGGTGAACTCGCGGATCGCGACCGGGACCACGCCGAGCGCCAGGATCGCGTCCTGGTCGGTGTAGCCCAGGGAGACCACGCGCTGCGGGGCGGCCGGGACCGTCGTCGTCCCGAACTTGTGGGTGACGGTCGCGGGGAACGCGCCCGAGGCCGCCGCAGCGGAGGCCGGGGCGGTGCTCCCGGAGCCGGACCCGGAGCCCGATCCGCATGCAGCGAGGACGAGGGCGCCGGCCGCCACGAGGCCGACGGACTGGAGGAGTCGGCGGATCGGCCGACGGATGCTCACCACGTCAGTAAGGGTAGGATCACCTTCCTTACGGTGTCCAACTCATCCGGTTTCGATCCGGACACGATGCCGTGTGGCATCGGGACGTCACCCTGCGTGCAGACGCCGCACATACGTCTCGCAGACCAGCTCCATCCGCAGCCGCCCGTCGGCCGTGAGCGTGCCGCGCTGGGTCACCAGGGCCATGTCCGGACGGGTGGGCGCGACCTCCTCGACGACCAGCACACCGTGCAGCGTCATCCCGGGCCGAACCGGCGCCGGGAGCTGGATCTCGCGCAGTGTCCGGCCGGCGACGACGTCCCAGTGCCGCAACGCCCCGAGCACCGCGAGCCGCTGGTAGACCCCGAGCGTCTGGATGCCGCTGGCGATCAGCCCGCCGAACCGGCCCGCGGCCGCGACCTCCTCGTCGACGTGGAAGTCCTGCGGGTCCCACGCGCGGGCGAACTCCACGATCTCGTCCCGGGTGACCGTGTAGGCGCCCAGCTCGATCGGCGTGCCGACCGGCAGCTCCTCGGCGCGCAGGAGCGTGGGCGCAGACATGACGATCACTCTCGCACGCGGGTACAACGAAGGCATGGCGCAAGAGCCGTTCGGTCCGCTCGAGGAGCTGCTCAAGGGGCTCGTCTCCGGCTTCGGCATGCCCGGGGACGAGCCCGGGGAGGAACCCGGGGCACGTACCTCGACGAAGGTCCTCGACCGCTTCGGCCACGACCTCACCGCCGACGCCCGCGCCGGCAGGCTCGATCCCGTGCTCGGCCGCGACGCCGAGCTCGACCAGGTCGTCGAGGTGCTGGCCCGGCGCACCAAGAACAATCCCGTGCTGGTGGGGGAGCCCGGCGTCGGCAAGACCGCGATCGTCGAGGGCCTCGCCGCGCGGATCGCGGCGGGCGACGTGCCGGCGGCGCTCCGGGACGTCCGGCTGATCTCGGTGGACCTCGCGGGCATGGTCGCGGGCACCCGCTACCGCGGGGACTTCGAGGAGCGGCTCGGTGCCGTCGTCGACGAGGTCGTGGCGGCCGGACGGTCGGTGGTGCTGTTCGTCGACGAGATCCACACGGTCGTCGGCGCCGGATCGAGCCAGGACCAGGCGATGGACGCCGGCGCGATCCTCAAGCCCGCGCTCGCCCGCGGCGACCTGCAGCTCGTCGGCGCCACGACCCCCGAGGACCGGCGCCGCCATCTCGAGCGCGACGCCGCG
This sequence comes from Pseudonocardia ailaonensis, assembly GCF_039531635.1. Classification (NCBI taxonomy): domain Bacteria; kingdom Bacillati; phylum Actinomycetota; class Actinomycetes; order Pseudonocardiales; family Pseudonocardiaceae; genus Pseudonocardia; species Pseudonocardia ailaonensis. The sequence continues at coordinate 131,943 of NZ_BAAAQK010000007.1, forward strand.
CTCGACCGCCGCTTCGAGTACGTCCGGGTGCCCGAGCCGACGCCGGAGGCCACCGCGGGGATCCTGCGCGGCCTGCGCGCCCGCTACGAGGAGCACCACCGCGTCCGGATCACGGACGGGGCGCTCGACGCCGCGGTCGCACTGTCCGTGCGCTACCTGCGGGACCGGTTCCTGCCGGACAAGGCGCTCGACCTCGTCGACCGGGCCGCGGCCCGGGCCGCCCTGCGCGGCACCGTCCCCGAGGCTCCCGACGGGCAGGTCGACGCGCTCGTGCGCGCCCGCGAGGTCGCCGCCGATGCCGGCGACGACGAGCGGGTGGCGATGCTCGACCGCGAGCTCGAGCGGCTGGTGCTGGAGAAGGGGCCGCCCGGCCCGGGAACGCCGCAGGTCACGGGCAACGACGTCGCCGAGGTCGTCGCCCAGCGGACCGGCATCCCGGTGGCGGACCTGTCGGTGTCCGAGCGGCAGCGGCTGCTGGACCTGGAGGCGGTGCTGCACCGGCGGGTCGTCGGGCAGGACGCGGCGATCGAGGCGGTGGCCGACGCGGTCCGCGGCGCGCGGGCGGGGCTCGCCGGCCCGGACCGGCCGGTCGGGTCGTTCCTGTTCCTCGGGCCCACCGGCGTCGGCAAGACCGAGCTGGCCCGCGCCCTCGCCGCCGCCCTGTTCGGCTCCGTCGACCGGCTCGTCCGCCTCGACCTCTCGGAGTACGGCGAGCGGTCCGCGGTGAACCGGCTGATCGGGGCGCCCCCGGGGTACGTCGGGCACGAGGAGGCCGGGCAGCTCACCGAGCCGATCCGCCGCGACCCCTACACCGTCGTGCTGCTCGACGAGATCGAGAAGGCCCATCCGGACGTCCTCGCCACGCTGCTGCAGGTGCTCGACGCCGGCCGGCTCACCGACGCGCGCGGCCGGACCGTCGACTTCCGCCACGCGCTGCTCGTGATGACCAGCAACCTCGGCGCCGAGGAGATCCTCGCGGCCGGGTCGACCGAGGCGGTCGAGGAGTCCGTGCTCGCGCTGGCCCGCCGCCGGCTGCGACCGGAGTTCCTCAACCGGATCGACGACGTCGTGCTCTTCCATCCGCTCGGCCGCGAGCACCTGCGGGAGATCACCGAGCTGCTGCTCACCGGCACCCGGGAACGCCTTGCGGCCCAAGGCATCACCCTCGAGGTCACGCCCGCCGCCCTCGACCGCCTCGCCGAACGCGGCCACGATCCCCACTTCGGTGCCCGGCCCCTGCGCCGCCTGATCGGGCGCGAGGTCGAACGCAAGGCCGCCCGCCTGCTCCTCTCCGGCGAGGTCCGCGACCGCCTCCTCCTCGACCTCGCCGACGACGGAACCCTGCGCCTGACCACCCCGTGAGTGGCGATGGTCGCCAGGGCGACCATCGCCACTCACGACCGGACCGGACCGGGCGGGTCCCTACTCCCGGCCGCGCAGTCCGGGCGGTCCCGGCGCGGTCGTCCGGTGCTGTCGGCCGGGCGATGAATAAGGTATATCTTCTGCGAAGAGTGCGACGAGGAGGTACCCGTGGGAGACCAGCGCCTGCTCGGAGCCCGGCTGGGCTTCACCGAGGGCCCCCTCTGGACCGCCGACGGCCGGTTGCTGGTCACCAGCGTGTCCCGCGGGCAGGTCCGCGAGATCGACCTCGACGGCGGCGGTGCGCTGGACGCGATCGAGACCGGCGGCGGGCCCAACGGCCTGGCCGAGGACGCCGCGGGCCGGATCTGGGTGGCGCAGAGCGGGGGCCGGACCATGCCCACCCGCTCGGGCGTGCGGGTCGCGCCCGGCCTGCAGCGGATCGAGGGCCGGCTCGGGAGCACCGCCGTCACCGAGGAGCCCACGAGCGGCCTGCGCGCCCCGAACGACCTGGTCGCGGGCCCGGACGGGCGGATCTGGTTCACCGATCCCGGCCCGCACGACGAGGGCCCCGGCCAGGTGTACGCCCATGACCCGGGCACCGGCACGACCACGCTGATCGCCGACGGCATCGACTACCCCAACGGCCTGCTGTTCGTCGGCGACGTGCTCCTCGTCGCGGAGACGCGCACGGGTGCCGTCCTGGCCGTGACCGGGGGCGCGACCGAGGTGTTCGCCACCCTGCCCGGCGGCGGCGACGGGATGGCCCTCGCGGCCGACGGGCGGATCCTGGTCGCCGTGCCCGACCGGGACCTGATCGCGGTGCTCGCGCCCGACGGCTCGGCGCTCGAGCCGATCCGCTTCGCCGAACCGGCCTTCCCCACGAACCTCTGCTTCGCCGGCCCGGATCTCGACGTCCTCGTGGTCACCGCGGCGAAGGGCGGCCGGGTGCTGGCGCTCGACGGGATCGGGCGGGGCGCCCCCGCCTGACCGGAAGCGCAGAACTTATCCATTATCCTGGCGGCTTCCTGAGTGGATCCCCCTGCACGAGGAGCGGCGATGACGGCCGACCTGTCCCTTCCCCGGCCTGCCGGGCGGGTGCGTCGCGCGAGCCTGTCCTCCCAGGTCGTCGAGCACATCAAGAACCTCGTGTTCGACGGCACGCTCAAGGCCGGCACCCGGGTCCCGCAGGATGCGATCGCGGCCGAGCTCGGCGTCAGCCGCGTGCCGGTGCGCGAGGCGCTGATCACGCTCGAGGAGAGCGGGCTGGTGGCCTCCGAGCCCCACCGGGGCATGTTCGTGCTGCCCATCCGCGCCGAGGACGTCGAGGACCACTACCGGATGTACGGGATGATCCAGGCCCTCGCCGCCGTCCGGGCGGCGGACCGGATCACCGAGCCGGTGCTGGAGAAGCTCGAGGAGCTGCACGTCCGGATGGTCGCCGGCCAGGAGGACCCGCACCCGCTCAACGCCGAGTTCCACCAGCTCGTCAACCGCACCGGGGGCAGCAAGCGGGTGCGCGCGGTGCTGCGGCACCTGTCCCGCAACTTCTCCGACGAGGTGTTCACCGTGCCGCCCGCGGCGGACGAGCAGGCCTGTGCGGACCACAAGGCGATCATCGCGGCGCTGCGCTGCGGGGACCGGCCGGCGCTCGACGCCGTGCACCAGCGCCACGTCCGCCGCGAGGGTGACGCCGTGGTGGCCGAGCTCGCCCGCCGCGGCGTCCTCGCCGACTGACGGTCCGCGCCCTTGACGCGCGTCAGGTACGTCCGTAGAAGATATACATTATGAATCCTCTCGCCGGAGTCGCCGCCGTCGCCGGCGTCGGCACCACCACCTTCGGCAGGCTTCCCGGGCACGACGCGGGCTCGCTCGCCGCCTGGGCGCTCACCGACGCGCTGGCCGACGCCGGGCTCACCCCGGCCGACGTCGACGGGCTGGTCACCGCCCGGGTCGGGTACGAGACCGTCGCCAGCGACATGGGGCTGCGCCCGAGGTGGGTGTCCGGGCTGCCCGCCGAGGGCCGGATGGCCGGCGTCGCGGTGTCGCAGGCGGTGGCCGCGATCGCGGCGGGGGAGTGCTCGACCGTCGCGCTGGTCTACGGCAACGACGGCGCCACCGCGGGCGCGACCTACGGCGGCGCGGGCGAGGGCTACGGCACCGCGGCCTCGCTCACGCTCCCGTACGGCCTGACCTCGCCCGGCGCCTTCTACGCCCTGATGCTGCAGCGCCACCGCCACCTCTACGGCACCGGCGAGGAGCTGGCCGCCGTCTCGATGACCTTCCGCGAGCACGCGCGGCTCAACCCCGGCGCCGTGATGCGTACGCCGGTGTCGCTCGAGGACTACCTGACGTCGAGGTACGTCGTCGAGCCGATGCACCTGCTGGACTACTGCCTGATCAACGACGGCGGCGTGGCCCTGGTCCTGACCAGCCGCGAGCGGGCCCGCGACCTGCCCCGCCCGGTCGTCCCGGTGCTCGGCCTGGCCCAGCGCGCCCAGCTCGTGAACTCGGACTTCCCGCCGGAGGACTTCTGGGCCGGCGCGATCCGGGAGGCCGGCGACCGGGCGCTCGCGATGGCGGACCGCACGCGGGACGACATGGACGCCCTGATGATCTACGACAACTTCTCCTGCAACGTGCTGTTCGCGCTGGAGGGCCTGGGCTACTGCGGGATCGGGGAGGGCGGCGCGTTCGTGCAGGGCGGACGGCTCGCGCTCGGCGGGCCGCTGCCCACCAACACCTCCGGCGGGCACCTGTCGGAGAGCTACATGCAGGGCTGGGCGCTGGTCGCGGAGGCCGTCCGGCAGCTGCGCGGCGAGTGCGGTGCCCGGCAGGTGCAGGGCGCCGAGACGATCCAGTACGCGTGCGCGTCGCCCGTGGTGTCGACGCTGATCCTCGGGAAGGACGCCTGATGGCCGCCTCGGACCCCCGGTCCCCGACGCCCACCGCGGCCCTCGCGCCCTACACCGAGGGCCTCGCCGCCGGTGAGCTCCGCACCACCCGCTGCAGCGCCTGCGGCACCGTCCAGTTCCCGCCGCGCACCGCCTGCCCGCACTGCTCGCGGATCGGCACCGGCGAGTGGGTCACCGCCTCCGGGCGGGGAACGGTGTGGTCGTTCTGCGTGTTCCACAAGGCCTACCTGCCCCCGCCGGCCCCGCAGCCCCCGTACACCGTCGCGGTCGTCCGGCTCGACGAGGGCTCGAAGCTGGTCACCACCGTGATCGACACCGACGACCTGCGGATCGGCATGGCGGTGGAGGCGGTGTTCTCGGACGACGACGGCGAGCCGAGGGTCCGTTTCCGCCCCGCCCCGGCAGGACGGGAACACCCACCGACCTCGTGAGTGGCGATGGTCGCCCTGGCGACCATCGCCACTCACGGGGGCGGGTCAGGTGACGCGGTCGCGGTCGGCGGTGAAGCCGACCGAGAGGGACAGGGCACCCGGGGTGGCCAGCGGGCGCAGCTCCTCCTCCAGGGCGGCGCGCACCTCGTCGCAGGCGCGGACCGTCGGGTCCGCGCCGCCCACCACGTAGTCGATCTCGACGTCGAGCCGCCCGCCCACCTTCCCGGCGCGCACGAACACCTCGGCGAAGCCCTCCCGCGCGCGCGTCGCCTCGGCCGCGTCGCGGATCCGTTGCCGCAGTTCGGGAGCGGGGGACATCGTGAGGATCTCGCGGAAGCCGGTGGCGGCGAGCCGCGCGGGCACCGGCAGGAACGCGGCGGACACCAGGATCACCATGACCGGGTCCACGTAGCGGGCGAGGTCGGCGTGCCCCGTCGCCTCGAGCACCAGCGCCACGCAGAACCCGACGAGCACCCCGAGGCTCAGCAGGGTGTCTCCCGCCCACTCGGCCGCCTCGGCGCGCACCAGGTCGGACCCGCCCCGCGCCCGCCGCCGCAGGACGATCGTGACGACCAGCCCCGCGACCGTCGACAGGGCGCCGTAGACCACCGCGGCCCCGGTCTCGACGGGTTCGGGCCCGGCGAGGATCCGCGCCACCGCCTCCACCAGCGCATAGAGGCAGAGCCCCGCCAGTGCCGTGGCCTTGACGACCACCGCGAGCGGCTCCCAGACCTCCCGCCCCCACGGGTAGCGCTCGTCCGGGCCGCGCCGCGAGGTCCGCAGGGCCAGCACCGCGAGCAGCGACAACCCGACCGCGGCGAACGAGTACAGCCCGTCGAACACGATCAGCTGGGAGCCGGACAACAGCCCCCAGACCAGCGCGAGCACCCCGAACCCGGCCGAGGCCGCGACCGAGAGCATGAGCGTTCGTGACTCCACCCGCGCGATCCTGCCCGCCCGGCGAACCGGCCCGCGGGGTCAGGGGGTGAGGACCGTGGTCAGGGCGGTGAGGGCGGTGGGCCAGGCGCTGTCGGAGGGGGTGGCGTAGCCGACCACCAGGGCGTCGGGCAGGGGCGCGGCGTCGGGGTGGCGGAACAGCGACAGCGGTTCCGTGGCGACGCCGTGCCAGGCCGCGGACCGCGCCACCGCGGGTGCGGTGCCGGGGGCGAGCTCGACCGTCGCGTGCAGACCGGCCGCCAGGCCCCGGACCCGGACCTGCGGGACCCGCTCGGCGAGGGTGGCGACGAGCTGGTCGCGGCGGCGCCGGTAGGCGAGGCGGCGGGCGCGGACGTGGCGGTCGTAGGCGCCGGAGCGGAGCAGCTCGGCCAGCACGAGCTGGTCGACGGTCGCGGTGTGGTGCTCGGCGTGGCCCTTGGCGGCGTCGAGCTCGGTGAGCAGCGCGGCGGGCGCGACGATCCAGCCGAGCCGGACGCCCGGGGCGAGCGACTTGCTGACCGTCCCGAGCAGCGCGACGTGGTCGGGATCCAGGCTCTGCAGCGCGCCGACGGGCTGGCGGTCGTAGCGGAACTCGGCGTCGTAGTCGTCCTCGATCAGCAGGCCGCCGCGGGTGCGGGCCCAGTCGACGGCGGCGGCCCGCCGTTCGGGATGCAGCGCGACGCCGGTCGGGAACTGGTGGGCCGGGGTGAGCAGGGCCGCGCCGACGTCGAGGCCGGCCAGCTCGCCGGCGCGGGCGCCGTGCTCGTCGATCGGCAGGGCCGGGGTGCGGACGCCGGCGACGGCCAGCAGCTCGCGATGGACGTGCAGGCCGTGGGACTCCACCGCGATCCCGCTGTGCCGCATCACCGTCGCGATCAGCTGCAGGGCGTGCGCGGCGCCGGAGCAGATCATGATGTGGCCGGGATCGGTGCGGACCCCGCGGGCCCTGGCGAGATAGGTCGCGAGCGCCTCCCGCAGCTCGGGACGGCCCCGCGGGCCCCCGTAGCCGAAGGCCTCGTCGGGAGCGGCGGCGAGCGCACGGCGGGTGGCGCGCAGCCACTCCGCACGCGGGAAGGACGACACGTCGGGACGGCCGGGGCGCAGGTCGTGGCGCGGTCGCTCCGGATGCCGGGGAACACCGGCGCCCGCGCCGCCCGGCCCGCCGGACGTGCCGCCGGTCGCCGCTCCCGGACCGCGTCCTGGCGTGTCCCCGCGACCGCCGGTGCCGCGCCGGGGCGCGTCGCCGAGCCCTCCCGTCGCCGGAGCACCTCCGATGGCGCCGACGCCCGCGCGGGGCTGTGCCACCCGGGTCACCGAGCCCTGCCGCGCCGTCAGCCAGCCCTCGGCGACCAGCTCGGCGTAGGCCTGCGCGACCGTGTTGCGGGCGATGCCCAGGTCGGCGGCGAGGGAGCGGGAGGACGGCAGGCGCACTCCCGGGGCGAGGCGGCCGCTGCGGACCGCCTCCCGCAGCGCCTCCATCAACCGCGCCCGGGCCCCCGCACCCGGTGGGCCGAGATCGAGATGCAGGTCCTCACCGCGCGAAGTGGCCCAGGGATTCGACACGGAACTGGACCATACGCGTGGGCCGCTTCGGTCGTAGCGTCGTTCCCATGACCGCAGTCCAGGAGAACCAGACCCGCAACCCCGAGCACCCCCAGCGCCTCGACCTCGCCGCCCTCGCCCCCGACGTCTACCGGGCGATGGCCCGCTTCGCCCAGGCCGCGGGCCAGGGTCTCGAGCCCGCTCTCGTGGAGCTGGTGAAGATCCGCGCCTCGCAGCTGAACCACTGCGCGTTCTGCCTCGACATGCACTCGAAGGACGCCCTGGCCGGCGGCGAGTCCGTGGAGCGGATCGTGCAGGTCGGGGCGTGGGCGGAGTCGCAGCACTTCTTCACGGCCCGCGAGGTGGCGGCCCTCGAGCTGACCGAGGCGGTGACGGTGCTGACGGACGGCTTCGTCCCCGACGACGTCTACGAGCGGGCCGCCGCCCGGTTCGAGCCCGCAGAGCTGGCCCAGCTGATCGCCGCCATCGCCGCGATCAACTCCTGGAACCGCTTCGCCGTGACCACGCGCATGGTTCCCGGCCACTACCGCCCGGCGGGCTGACGGGCCGGCTCAGGCGGTACCCGCCGGACGGCGACCCAGGACGGTGTGGACGATCCCGCGCTGCCAGCCGTCCACCGGAAGGACCTGCACCGCGTCCAACCCGGCCGCCGACAGGCGACGGGTCAGCGCGGACACGCCGTCGAAGGCGAGCACGCTCCGCCACAGGTAGCGGTAGATGTCCGAGGAGCCGCTGTGCCAACGGCCCAGGGGGATGATCACCGTCCAGGCGACGACCGTCCACACCAGACGGCTGCGGAGGCTGTCGCGCACCGAGTACTCGTGCAGCGCAAGGGGTGCGCCCGGGGCGAGCAGGGACGTGAGGGTGGCGATGCCCTCGTCCCGGTCCGGCAGGTTGCGGACGAGGTACGCCGCGAGGACGCCGTCGAAGGGGCCCCGCACGCCCGCCTCGGCGAGGCCGTCGAGGGGGGCGTGGACGAAGGTCACCGTGTCCGGCCACGGCTTGCGGCGGGCCTCGGCGAGCATCTCGGCGGAGGCGTCCGCGGCGACGATCTCGGCCTCCGGGTAGGCGGCGAGCAGAGCAGCCGTGGACGCGCCGGTGCCGCAGCCCATGTCCAGCAGGCGCAGGCCGGCGCCGCGGTCCGCGAGCCCGAGCCGGCGGGCGGACAGGGCCAGGTGCTCGTGGTAGCCGGGGTTGGCGCCGACCAGCCGGTCGTAGACGGCGGCGTGCCGGTCGAAGGCCTCGGGGACGGTGCTCATGCCGCTATTCCAGCAGGGAGCTCGACCGACGCGCTCGTGCCGGGGGAGCCGGGCGCGAGCGCGAGCGAGCCGCCTGCCGCCTCCACCCGCACGACGTGGGACGCGAGCCCGATGTGCCCGCCCGCCAGCCGGCGGGAGGCGACCTCGGGATCGAGCCCCACGCCGTCGTCGGACACCACGAGGTGGGCGCGGACGCCGTCGAAACCCAGCGTGACCCGGACCGACGAGGCCCTCGCGTGCGAGGCGGCGTTCGCCAGCAGCTCGCGGGCGGTGCGGTGCAGCAGGGCGTCGGCGGTGGTGCGCAGCCCGTCCGGCCAGCCGCTCGTGTCGACCTCGGCGGTGAACCCGCCCCGCGCCGCCGCGGCGGAGGCGAGATCCCGCAGCGCCGCGGGCAGCCCGGCGCGGGCGAGCACCGCCGGATGCAGGTCGGCGACGGTGGAGCGGAGCAGGCGGACCGACTCGTCCAGGGCGCGGTCGAGGCGGGCGAAGGCCTCGGCGTCGGCCCCGGGACCGGCGGAGTCGCGGGCGTCCTCCAGGTCCATCCGGGCGGCCAGGACGTACTGCAGCGCACCGTCGTGCAGGTGCTCGGACATCGTGCGGCGCTCGCGCTGCTCGAGATCGGTGAGCTCGCCGAGCAGGTCGCCGCGCGCCTGCACCAGCCTGCCGATCGTGTCCACGCGGGAGCGCTGGATCCGCGACAGCCCCACACAACCGGCCGCGACGCCGGCCGCCGCCAGGGTCCGCAGCAGCAGCGACGCCCAGGGCTCCTGGTTCGCCTCCTGGGTGGCGATCCCCGCCGCGAGATAGACGAGCACGGCCGGCACCACCACGGCGGCGCACACCCGGGGCCGCAGCTGGGTGGCCGCCAGCACCGGGACCAGCAGGAACCCCGTGATGAGGACGTCGGCGGTCCAGCTCTGCGGATCGTGCACCCCGGTCAGCAGGGTGAGGGCGGCGATCACCGCCAGATCCCCGAGCAACGCCACCCAGGCGAGACGCACGGGCCGGTCCCCGCGGTACCGACGGGGCGGCCCGCCGCCGGGCCGATGGGGCGGCTCGCCGCCGGGCTGATGGGGCGGCTCGCCGCCGGGCTGATGGGGCGGCTCGCCGCCGGGCTGATGGGGCGGCCCGCCGCCGTACCCCACCCACAGCGCCACGGCCAGGGCGAAGAACGCGTAGCCCGCGGCGATGATCGCGCAGGCCAGGGTGCCGCGGGTCGGCGGCACGACGGCGATCGTCAACCCGACGAACGCCACCAGCACCCAGCGCAGCGTGACCTGCAACCGCACCCCGCGGCGGGCGTGCTCGACGGCCACCGCCAGCACCTGCGAACCGCCGGGCAGAGGTGCCTCGTCGGGCCGGCCGGCGTCGGCAGGCACCGCCGGACCGCCGGGACGCGCCGGAGCCTCAGTCATGGTCGTCATCCTGGCAGGAAGGAGGCAGGCCCTGGCATGCTTCGCCCGTGACCGCTGGCAGGGGCGGCGATCCGCTGGTGCGGGTCGTGATCGCCGACGACCATCCCTTCTTCCGCGACGGCGTCGCCCGCGGGCTCGTCCAGAGCGGCCGGATCGAGGTCGTCGCCGAGGCCGACGACGGGCGGCAGGCGCTCGAGGCGATCCGCCGCGAGCAGCCCGCCGTGGCGCTGGTGGACTACGAGATGCCGGAGATCGACGGCCTCGGCGTGGTCCACGCCGTGGTCCGCGACGAGCTGCCCACCCGGGTGCTGCTGCTCTCCGCGCACACCGACAGCGCGGTCGTCTACCAGGCACTGCAGGCCGGCGCGGCCGGATACCTGGCCAAGGACTCCAAGCGCGCCGCGATCGTCGAGGCGGTCGTCGACGTCGCCCGGGGGAAGACGGTGGTGCCGCCGGAGCTCGCCGCCGGGCTGGCCGGGGAGATCCGGATGCGCGCCACGGACGACACCCCGGCACTGTCCGAACGGGAGCGACAGGTGCTGGCGGCCTTCGCGCGCGGGCTCTCCGTGCCGCAGACCGCGGCCGAGCTGTTCATCGGCGTCAGCACGGTGAAGACGCACACCCAGCGGCTCTACGAGAAGCTCGGCGTGTCGGACCGGGCCGCCGCCGTCGCCGTCGCCATGCGGAAGGGCCTCGTCGAGTAGGTGCGACCGCGCCGGTCCGAACGGGGTCCGCACGCGCCGCGGGCAAGGTAAATGTCCGGCCGGCAAATTTGTTGCTGACGGCCACCGGAAGCTCGGGTACGGTCCGATCCATGGGGCACGTCATCGTCGAGGTCGCGATCAACGGCGGGGTCACCCCCGAGCAGAACCCGCACGTCCCGACGACCCACACCGAGATCGCCGCCGAGGCGGCGGCGTGCGTCGAGGCCGGCGCCTCCATCGTCCACCTGCACGTCGCGGAGTACGGGCGCGGACCCGAGGTGTCGGCCGAGGCCTACCTCGAGTGCTTCCTGCCGGTGTGGGCCGAGCAGCCGGACGCACTGCTCTACCCGACCGTCGACACGTGGCAGGGCAAGGTCTCCTACCAGCACATCGCGCACCTCGCGGCGCATCCGTCCCTGCGCATCGGCCTGTGCGACCCCGGCTCGGTCAACCTCGGGCGGGCCGGGGCCGACGGACCCTGCAACGGCTTCGTCTACGCCAACTCCCCGGACCTGATCGGGAGCGCGCTCGACATCCACACCGAGCACCGGCTCGGTCCGAGCCTCGCGATCTACGAGCCGGGCTTCCTGCGCACCGTGCTCGCCTTCCGCGAGGCCGGGCGGCTGCCCGCCGGCTCGATGGTCAAGCTCTACTTCTCGACCGAGCGCGGCCTGATGGGCGCCCCGTTCGGGCTGCCGCCCACCCGCAAGGCGCTCGAGGCGTACCTCGAGATGCTCGAGGGCACCGACCTGCCGTGGGCCGTGTCGCTCGCGGGCGGTGACCTCGTCGCCTCCGAGGTCGCCCGGATGGCCCTCGACCTCGGCGGGCACCTCCACATCGGCGTCGAGTTCTTCGGCGGCGACCGCACACCGACCAACCTCCAGCTCCTGGAGGAGGCGTTCGCCCTGTGCGACGCGGCGGGCCACCAGGTCGCCACGGCGGCGCAGACCGTCGAGATCCTCGGCCTGCCCGAGCGCGACCAGAGCACGGTGCCGGCATGAGCGAGCACGACCTGGTCATCCGCGGAGGACTCGTCGTCGACGGCACGGGCACGCCCGGTTCGGTCGCCGACGTCGCCGTGCGCGACGGCGTGGTCGTCGCTGTCGCGCCGCGGATCGACGGTCGTGGTCATCGCGAGATCGACGCCGACGGGCTCCTCGTCACGCCGGGGTTCGTCGACATCCACACCCACTTCGACGGGCAGGCCGCCTGGGACTCGCTGCTCGCCCCCTCCAGCGTCAACGGCGTCACGTCCGTCGTGCTCGGCAACTGTGGTGTCGGCTTCGCCCCGGCCCATCGCAGCGACGACGAGCACGAGTGGCTCATCCGGATGATGGAAGGCGTCGAGGACATCCCGGGTACCGCGCTCAGCGAGGGCCTCACCTGGGAGTGGGAGACCTTCGGCGAGTACCTCGACACGCTCGCCGCCCGCCGGTTCTCCGTCGACGTCGGCACCCAGATGCCGCACGCGCCCCTGCGGGCCTACGTCATGGGCGAGCGCGGCGCCGACCCCGCCGAGGAGCCCACCGACGCCGAGCTCGCGTCGATGGCCGAGCACGTGCGCGCCGCCGTCGAGGCCGGTGCGCTCGGGTTCTCCACCTCGCGGACGGTCAACCACCGGACCCGCGACGGCGATGCGCTCGGCACCCGGCACTCGTCGGGTCGCGAGCTGCAGGCACTCGCCGGCGCGATGAGCGCCGGTGGGCACGGCGTCGTCCAGCTGGTGTCCGACGCCTACCTCAGCACCGACGGCGACCACGTCGCGAGCGAGCTGGCGATGCTGACCGAGCTCGCCACCTCGACCGGACGGCCGCTGAGCCTGTCCCTGCAGCAGCCGGACGCCGCCCCCGACCGCTGGCGCGAGATCCTGGCCTGGATCGACGCCTGCACCGCCGACGGCCTGGCGATCAAGGCACAGGTGGCCCCGCGCCCGATCGGGGTCCTGATGGGCCTCACCGCCAGCCTCCACCCGCTGATGATCTGCCCGTCGTTCGCCGCGCTGGCCGGCCGGCCGCTCACCGAGATCGTCGGCGCGCTGGCCCGGCCCGAGGTGCGCGCCACCCTCGTCGCCGAGCACGCCGAGGCGCTGCGCACCGACACCGCACCGCTCACCACGCTGATGGGCACCTTCGGCCGGCTCTTCCCGCTCGGCGATCCCGTCGACTACGAGCCGTCGCCGTCGACGTCGGTCGCCGCGCTGGCCCGCTCGCAGGGCCGCGCGCCGATCGAGGTCGTCATCGACGTCCTCCTCGGCAACGGGGGCACCGACCTGCTCTACTCGCCCCTGTTCAACTACGCCCACGGCAACCTCGACGACGTGCGCGAGATGCTGCTGTCACCGCACACGATCATCGGGCTGTCCGATGCCGGCGCGCACTGCGGTGCGGTCTGCGACGCCAGCTTCCCGACCACCGCCCTGTCGCTCTGGTCGCGCGACCGCGCCACGGGTCAGCTGCCGCTCGAGCTGATGGTCCACCACCTCACGCAGCGCACCGCCCGCCACGTCGGCTGGCACGACCGCGGCGTGCTGGCGCCCGGCCTGCGCGCCGACATCAACGTCATCGACATGGCGACGCTCGGGGCGCGGCCGCCGCGGATCGCCCACGACCTGCCGGCAGGCGGTCGCCGCCTCGTGCAGACGGCGCACGGCTACCGGCACACGTTCACCGGCGGCGCCGAGACCTTCACCGACGGCGAGCACACCGGCGCGCTGCCCGGCCGCCTCGTGCGCGGTCCGCAGGCCGCGCGCTGATCCTCGCCGCGCACCGCTCGGGGTGACGCCCGCACCAGGGAGCAGGTGCGGGCGTCGGTTTCGCGTGGGTCAGCCGGCCATCTGGTTGTTGCCGGTGGCCAGGAAGTGCGCCAGCGCGGCCTCGGTCTGGGTGTTCATGGTCCCGGTCTGCGGCAGGTGGGCGTCGCGCTGCAGGTAGGTGATCGCCTGCGTGGTCTGCGCGTTCATGATCCCGGTGACGGGGCGCTCGTAGTAGTTGAGCTGCCCGAGCTCCTGCTGCAGCGTCCTGATCGCGGCCGAGGGCGCCACCGGCGGGGTGACCGGCTTGGCCGGGGTGACCGGCTCGATCGGGGCGACCGAGTGGTGCGCGGCCGGGGTGGGCATCGGGACCGACGCCGAGGCGGCCTCGGCGGGCGGGGTCGGCGCGGTGCCGCTCAGGCCGAACACCAGGCCGGTGGCGATGCCGGCGGCGGCGAGCACCGAGGCGACGGCGATGGCGACGGTCCGGCCGGTCTTCTTCTCCTCGGGGGCGCGGTGCGCGGGGGCGGGGGTGGTGGTGACGTTCATGTCGTTCTCCTGGGTCTCCCCGGGTCTGGGTCCCGGTTCGTCCGGGGCTCGGTGGCCCGATGAGGAAAGTCTTCCGCCGCAAGGCCTTCCGCGCCGTCGGCCCGCAGGGGGACGGCTCGGACGAACGGCGTGTCCACCGATCGGTGGACACCCCGCCGGCGGCGGGCATCGTGGACACTGGTCCCGTGCACGTCCTCGTGGTCGACGACGATCCGCAGATCGCCCGCGCCCTGCGGATCAACCTCGCCGCGCACGGCCACCAGGTCACCCTCGCCGCCGACGGTGCCACGGCCCTGCGTGCGGCCGCGGACCGCGCCCCGGACGTCGTGGTGCTGGACCTCGGCCTGCCCGATCTCGACGGCACCGACGTGATCGCGGGGATCCGCGGCTGGAGCGCGGTGCCGATCGTCGTGCTGTCCGCGCGGGCGGACCCCGCCGAGAAGGTCGCGGTGCTCGACGCCGGCGCCGACGACTACGTCACCAAGCCCTTCGGGATGGCCGAGCTGCTCGCCCGGTTGCGGGCCGCCGCCCGCCGGGCCGCGACCGTCCCCGGGCCGGGGGAGCCGGTCGTCGAGATCGGGGAGCTGACGGTCGACCTGGCGGCCAAGCGGGTCCGCCGCGGCGACGACGAGGTGCACCTGACGCCGACGGAGTGGGGGATCGTCGAGATGCTGGTGGCCCACCGCGGCAAGCTGGTCGGGCAGCGCGAGCTGCTGCGGCACGTGTGGGGGCCGCAGTACGAGGACCGGGCCAACTACCTGCGCGTCTACCTCGCGCAGCTGCGCCGCAAGCTCGAACGCGATCCCGCGCACCCGCGGCACCTGATCACCGAGCCCGGCATGGGCTACCGGCTCGACGGCTGATTCCCGCCAGCCGCGGGCGGGCGGCGGTGCTCGGATGGGGGCATGCAGGATCTGGACCGCACCGGCCTCGCGCACCTGCCGGGGCTGCTCGGCGCCGACGAGTGCGCCGAGCTCACGGCCATGTTCGACGACGACGCGCGCTTCCGCAGCACGATCACCATGGCGCGGCACTCGTTCGGCGAGGGCAGCTACCGCTACTTCGCGAACCCGTTGCCGGACATCGTCTCCCGGCTGCGACGGGAGATGTATCCGCCGCTGGCCGCCGTCGCCAACGGGTGGGCGCAGCGGCTGGGCGAGCGCACCTTCCCCCCGACCCTCGACGGGCTGACCGCCGAGTGTGCCGCCGCGGGGCAGACCCGCCCGACGCCGCTGCTGCTGCGCTACGGGCCGGGCGGGCACAACCGGCTGCACCAGGACGTCTACGGCGACCTGACCTTCCCGCTGCAGCTGCTCGTGATGCTCGACCGGCCCGATGTGGACTTCACCGGCGGGGAGAGCGTGTTCGTGGAGCAGATCCCGCGCCAGCAGTCGCGCCCGGTCGTCGCCCGTCCCGGACAGGGGGACGCGATCGTCTTCCCGGTGCGGCACCGCCCGGTCCGCGGCTCCCGCGGGTACCACCGCGTCCAGCTCCGGCACGGTGTGGCCGAGGTCCGCAGCGGCACCCGGCACGTCCTCGGCATCATCTTCCACGACGCCCCCTGATCCGCTCGCACACCGCCCCGGGTGCCCGCACACCCGTCGGACCGTGTGTGCGAGATCCCGGGGGCAGGTGTCGGCGGGGTGCCGCGGCGGGTGCGACGATCGAGGCGTGACCGATACCCCCCGCTGGTTCCGGACGGCTCTCGAGCAGCGACCCTCGCACCGTGACGTCGAGGTCGACGGCGCACGGGTGCACTACCGCTGCTGGGGGCCCGAGGGCGAGCCGGGCGTGGTGTTCGTGCACGGTGGGGCGGCCCATTCCGGGTGGTGGGACCACATCGCGCCGTTCTTCACCCCGGGTCGCTCACCGGGATCGGGCGGGCGCGTGGTCGCCCTCGACCTCACCGGCCACGGCGACAGCTCCCGCCGGGAGCGCTACGACCTGGACACCTGGGCGCGGGAGGTGCTGGCCACCGCGGAGGCCGGGGGCATCGCCGGGCCGCCGCTGGTGGTCGGGCACAGCATGGGCGGCTGGGTCACCGCGACGGTCGGCGCCCTGTACGGGGAGCGGACGTCCGGGCTCGTGATCGTCGACTCGCCGCTCAACGACCAGCCGCCGGAGGAGGCGCGGCTGCGCAGGCGGGAACGGGCGCTGCGCGTCTACCCGGACCACGAGACGATCGTGGACCGCTTCCACACCATGCCGCCGCAGGACGTGCTGCTGCCCTACGTGCGCCGCCACATCGCCGAGGAGTCGATCGTCGAGATCGACGGCGGCTGGACCTGGAAGTTCGATCCCGCCATGCTCGCCGAGCGCCTCCTGCTCCGGGAGCTGCTGCCCCAGCTGAAGAGCCGCGCGGCGTTCTTCCGTTCCGAGTTCGGGCTGGTCCCGCCCTCGATGGCCGAGGACATCGCGGGCCTGCTCGGCCCGCGCGTCCCCATGGTCGAGCTGCCCGACGCGGGCCACCATCCCATGCTGGATCAGCCGTTGTCGCTGGTCACCGCCCTGCGGATGCTGATCCGGCAGTGGGCGGTCGACGACCTCTAGGAACGCCGGTCCGGGTGGTGCTCGGGGAGCAGCGGGGTGAGCTCGGGGAGGTTCACCACGATGCCCTCCTGCGTGCTCCGCGAGATCACGACGACCGCCGGCACCTCGGGATCGGGATTCTCCTCGCGGTGCGGGACGAAGGGCGGCACGAAGATGTAGTCGCCCGGCTCGGTCTGCACCACGACCTCGGCGTCTCCGTCGTGGAAGACGAACCGGGGCCGGCCGCTCACGATGTAGATCGAGGTCTCGGCCTCGCCGTGGTGGTGGTCGCCGGAGTTGGTCGCCGGCGCCACGTGCGTCTCGCCCGTCCAGAGCTTCTCCGAGCCGACGGTCTTGCCGCTCACCGCCTCCAGCCGGCGCATGCCGGTGGTCTGGGTGGTGTCGCCGGACAGGTCGCCGCCGCGGACGTGGTGCACGCGCGCGTAGGCGGGGGCAGCGGCAGACGGGTCGGTGGGGAAGTCGGGATGGAAGGCGTCGCTCACACCGACGACGCTATCCGCCGGACGGCCCGCGGCCCAAGCCCTCGCGCAGTGCGCGGGACCACGCCCGAGATGCCCGGACATTGACGCGCGAGTGCCGGCGACCGGCATTCGAGCCGCCTGGGTGGCGGCGTCGGGTCAGCGGGGTGGGTGGCAGAGGCGTTCGAAGGTGAGCGTGTCCAGCGGCGGGTGGGGCAGGGGCGTCGGGGACTCCCGGCGGGTGCACAGGCCGTCGAGCATCAGGCCGAGGTAGCGGCGCCACAGGCCGGGTGACTCCGGCTCGGCGAACGCCGCCACCTGGGTGGTCATGAGCTGCACCGTCGCCAGGTCCGTCAGGTCGACGTCCGGGCGCAGGTCGCCGGCCGCGACCGCCCGCGCGCACACCTCGCGCAGCACCTCCTGCAGGACGGCGAGCTGCTCGCGGAAGGCCCCCTTGTCGCCGTAGGCGAACAGCAGGTCCTTCAGGCCGCGGTCCTCGATCTGCATCGCGACCGCGGACTCCAACAGCTCGACGAGCCCGGCCCACGGGTCCGGGTGGCCCGCGGCCCGGTGGGCCGTGGCCGTGAGGTCCGCGAGCCGCTCCGTGAACAGGGCCTCGACCAGCGCCTTCTTGTCCGGGAAGCGCCGGTAGACGGTGCCCGTGCCCACGCCCGCGTGCTTGGCGATCTCGTCCAGCCCGGCGTCGAGACCGCGGCGGGCGAACACCTCCCGCGCCGCCGCGAGGATCCGCCGGCGGTTGCGCTCGGCGTCCGCCCGCAGCGGGCGGGAGGTGGTCGTGTCCGTGTTCATCGGTGTGTCAGCCGCCGTGTCGGTCGCTGTGTCAGGTGCGTGTCAGTGCAGCATGACCGGCGCGTTGGCGCCGTCGGACGCGTCGGCGTCCTCCTCGAGCGGGGCCGGCTTGCGCTTGGGCAGCAGGATCAGCGCGACGAGGAACGCGACGCCGACGAACCCGAGCGCCCACCAGAAGGTCTGCCCGAAGGACTCCGCGAGCAGCGGCTGGACCTGTGCGAACACCTCACGCGGCATCGAGGCCAGGTCGCCGAGGCTCCCCGTCCCGCCCGCGGCGCCGCCGGGCAGGGCCGACAGCTTCGAGGACATCGCGTTGACCAGCAGCACGGTCATGACGGCCGTGCCGAGCGAGGCCGCGACCTGCTGGGTGATGTTCAGCGAGGTGCTCGCGCTCGGGATGGAGGCGCGGCGCATGGTCTGCAGCGCGCCCGTCATCGTCGGCATCATGGTGAAGCCCATGCCGACACCCATGACGAACAGGGCGATCGACAGGTGCCAGTACGAGGTGTTCGCCTCCAGGCCGGTCAGCCACACGAACGCCCCACCCACCAGCGCGAGGCCGACGGGGACGATCCGGCCGATGCCGGTGCGGTCCGCGAGCTGGCCCGCCACCGGCATCGCCAGCATGGCGCCGAGGCCCTGCGGGGCGAGCAGCAGGCCGGTGTCCAGCGCGCTCTCGCCGCGGACGAGCTGCAGGTAGAGCGGCATCAGGAGCATGCCGCCGAACACGGCGATGACGAGCAGCATCAGGGTGATGCTGGAGCTGGCGAACACCTTGTTCTTGTAGAGCCGCAGGTCGATCAGCGGGCTCTCGGCGCGCAGCGCGTGCCACACGAAGCCCGCGAGCAGCACCACCCCGATCAGGGCGGGGACCAGCACCTTCGCGTGCCCGAAGCCGCCCTCGGCGCCGGACTCGGCCAGGCCGTAGATCAGCAGCGCGAGGCCGGGGGAGAGCAGGGCCAGGCCCAGGAGGTCGAGCTTGGCGCGCCCGCCGCGGGCATCCCGGGGCAGGATCCGCGCGGCCAGGAAGACGCCGATGACGCCGATCGGCAGGTTGATGAAGAAGATCCAGCGCCAGGAGAAGCTGTCGACGAGCCAGCCGCCGAGGATCGGGCCGGCGATCGGGCCGAGCAGCATCGGGACGCCCATGACGGCCATGACCCGGCCGATGCGCTGCGGGCCCGCGGCCCGGGTCAGGATCATCATGCCGATCGGCATGATCATCCCGCCGCCGAGGCCCTGCAGGATCCGGAAGACGATGATGGACGGTGCGTCCCACGCGGTGCCGGCGAGCACGGAGCCCAGTACGAACAGCGTGATGGAGATCATGTACAGCCGCTTGGTGCCGAAGCGCTGGGCGCCCCACGCGGTGAGCGGGATGACGGTCGCCAGCGCCAGCGTGTAGCCGGTGGCGACCCACTGGATCGTGGTCAGCGAGGTCTGGAAGTCCCTGGCCAGGGTGTTGATCGCGACGTTGACGACCGTCACGTCCAGGATGGACATGATCGCGCCGAGCACGGTGACCGAGGCGACGGCCAGGAGTGCGCGGTCGAGCTTGGTGGAGTTCGGGGCCGGGTCGGCCGGGAGGGTGGCGGGGCCGGGGGGCTCCGGGCTGCTGGACATGACCGTCCTCTAAGTGGAGTGGGTGTCTCCGGATAGTGAACCGGATTCGGCGACACCCGGCCACGGAAATACTCATGAGCCGCGTCACAAGAGGGTATGGACACGACACGGGGCCACCGGCTGGATCTCGCCGGTGGCCCCGTGTGCGTTACAGGAAGGGTCGTGCTGTCAGGCCCGGTCGGGCTCGGTCGGGTCCGGTCAGACTTCGTGGGCGGCGTCGTAGCCCAGGTCGGAGTCCGCGTCGAGCTCCCGCCGCAGGATCTGCGCCGGGACGGAGACAACTGTCTTCGGCCGCCGCTGGGGCGCCCGCAGTGCGATCGTGAGTTCGTGCGCGAGGTCGTACCCGTAGTCACTGCTGAGATCGTGATCGCCCGACATCGTCGTCTCCTTGTCGCCGCCGGACCGGACTCACGTTCCGTCACGAGGTGTGCCCGGACCGTGCAGGAAAATCATCGCTCGTTCGGTGACGCAGAGGCAAGGAATGTCCACCGACCGGAGTCGACGTTCCACGGACGAGGGACGGGCGGCGGCGTGTCGGCGCCGAGCGACCGGCGCGTCGACGGGGCGTGATCACGTGGCCCGCACGCCGGCCGGGCGGGCCGCGGGCGGCTCAGTCGCGGCGGCGGCGGGAGCGGGCGATCGCGAGGGGCGCCGCCACGGCCAGCAGCACGGACAGCACGGCGGTGACCCGGAACAGCCAGTCGAAGGCACCCGCGTCCGCGGCCGGGGCGGCGATCGCGGTGCCCGCCGAACTGCCCAGGAACAGGCTGGTGGCGAAGAGGGCGACCGCCGTGGCCCGCTCGTGGGGGACGACGCCGGTCGCCCAGTTCTGCAGGGTCGAGTGGAGGAAGGCCCAGGCACCGCCGAGCAGCAGACCGCCGACGACCGCGGTCGCGAGGGTGACCGCGGCGGCGGGGACCGCCCAGCCCACGACCAGGAAGCCGCCGCCGATCGCGGCCAGGCCGGTCGTCGTCAGGCGGCCGACGAGCGGTCGCACCAGCCGGGAGAACAGCACCACGCCGACGCCGAACCCCGCCGCGGCCAGCCCGGCGATCGTGGTCGTGAAGCCCAGGTCCTCGACGGCGGGCGCGATGTAGGTCAGCGAGCCGAGCATCAGCGCACCCTCGACGAACGCCAGCACCAGCAACGCGACCGCCCGGCGGTCGCGCAGGACCGTGCCGATCGCGCGCAGCGGCGGGCTCGCCCGCACGCGGGGCGGCCGGGGGAGGCGGCGGAGCAGCAGCGCGACCAGGAGCGCGGCGGCCGCCGTGGCGCCCAGCACCACCCGCCAGCCGGCGACGTCGCCGAGCAGGCCCGCGCCTGCGGTCGCCAGGGCGAGGCCCGAGGAGGCCGCGACCGCGATGTCCGCCAGCGCGCGCTGGCGGATCCCCTCGGGCCACACGGTGCCGATGTAGACCAGGCCCGACGGGCTCATCCCGCCCATGCAGGCACCGGTGACCGTCCGCAGCAGGGCCAGGACCAGCACGTTCGGCGCGAACGCGGAGGCCAGCCCGCTCAGCCCGCCGACCAGCATCGCGATCCGCATGACCCGGACGAGCCCGATCCGGTCGCCCAGGATGCTCCACAGCGGCTGCAAAAGCCCGTAGGCGAGGAAGTAGGCCGACGCCGCCGCGGCCACCTCGGAGAGCGAGGCCCCGAGGTCCGCGGAGATCATCAGCAGCAGGGGCCCGATCGCGAAGCGGTCGAGGCTGCTGGTGCCCACGCCGAGCTGCAGCATGCGCAGCGCACCCGTGCTCGCCCCGGCGCCCGGCCGGGCGTCTGCCGTGTCGGTCATCCGGCGGGGTCAGTCCTTGAGCCAGGCGTAGGCGGTCTGCCGGGAGATGTCGAGGGCGCGGGCCATCGGGCTGATCTCCAGGCCCCGCTCCCGGCCCTCGACCAGCAGCCGGCGCTGTTCCTCGCGCAGGTCCGCGATCCGGGCCGCGACCTGCTCCATCGCGGACAGCAGCGCCCGGGCCTCCGGGCCGGCGCCGGTTCGCGAGCGGCCCACCCCGGGGCGCGGGAAGGCCCGGACCTCGGCGGGGGACCAGCGGCGGGCGCCGTCGCTCGCCGGCAGCGCCGCCGGGGCCTGCGCGCGGGAGACGTACCCGAGCCAGGTCTGCGGCTTGACGCCCCACTCCTCGGCGCAGCGCGCCGCGTCCCAGGTCTCGTCCCCCGCCGTCTCGTGCCCCACCGTCTCGTGCCCCGCCGTCTCGTGCCCCACCGTCTCGTGCCCCACCGACTCGTGCGCAGCCACGGACCGGGAGCCTACGGCGGTGATCGACGCGCCGACGGTGTCGGATGCTCGCTCGGCGACTCCGTGCGAGGTTCAGCCGCCGTACGGCATCTCGGCCACCGGCTCGTGGAGGGCGAAGGGCGCACCGAAGGGATCCGTGACCACGGCCATCCGGCCGAAGGGGGTGGTCTCGGGCGGCATCATCACGCTCGCCCCGCGCTCGGTCGCCGCGGCGACGGCGGCGTCCACCGAGGTGACCCCGAAGTAGACGACCCAGTGGCTCGGCACGCCCTCGGGCGCGCCCATCATCCCGCCCATGCCGCCGGCCGGGCGGCCGTCCAGGGAGAACGTGCCGTACTCCTCGACCGGCAGGCCGGGGACCGCCTCGTAGGTGTAGCCGAACAGGCCGGAGTAGAACTCGCGGCCGGCCGCGACGTCGGTGAGCCGGGCGTCCTCCCACACGAGCGAGCCGGGCTGGTTGTAGACCTCGACGCCGATCTGCCCGGCCGCCTGCCACAGCCCGAACACCCCGCCCGTGGCGTCGGTGCACACGGCCATGCGCCCGTTGCCGGGGATGTCCATGGGGCCGGCGATCACGCCGCCGCCGCTGTCGCCGACGAGCTTCACCGTGGCGTCGACGTCCCGGGTGGCGAGGTACAGCGTCCAGAAGCTGGGCTGCCCCTCCTGCATGATCGGCCCGATCCCGGCGGCGGCCCGGCCCTCGGTCTGGCAGACGTGGAAGTGGCCGAACTCCTCGCCCGCGTCGAGGAAGGTCCAGCCGACCACCGCGCCGTAGAAGTCGGTGGCCGCCGCGATGTCCGGGACGGCGAGATCGACCCAGCAGGGCGAGCCGTCGGGCCAGGGCTGGTCGGTGAAGGACATGGCGCGCGCTCCTACGGAAGAGTCGGGTCCGGTGTGGGCGGAGCCTCCCACCACCCACCGACAGTTCCGGGCGCGCTGCGGTGAACGGTCGTCAGGCAGGGGTGAACTCGGCCCTGACCCCCAGGAGCCGGACGGGGCGGTCGTGGGGGAACCAGCCCGCGACCTCGAGCGCGGCGGCCTCCAGCACCGCCGGGTCCCGGGTCGGGGCGGGCAGGGTGAGGCTGCGCGTGCGGGTCAGGAACGGCGCGTAGCGCACCTTCACCCCGACCCGCGCCACGTCCCGACCCTCCGCCTCCACGTCGCCGGACACCCGCGCGGACAGCACCCGGATCTCGGCGAGCACCGCGGTCCAGTTTTCGAGGTTCACGTCGAAGGTGGTCTCGCGGCTGCGCGAGCGCGGCACCCACGGCGTCGCCTCCATCTCGGTGCGCCCCATGCCCCGCCCGAGCGACACGTAGTACGGCCCCATCCGCGGGCCGAGCCGCTCGCCCACCGCGGTCGGGGAGGACTCGGCGAGCTGGGCGACGGTGTGGATGCACAGCTCGGCGAGCTTGCGCTCGGTCTTCGTGCCGATGCCGTGCAGTACGCCCGTCGGCTCGGTGCCGAAGGTGGCGAACCAGTTCCCCGCGGTGATCCGGTGCACCCCGCCGGGCTTGGCGAAGGCGGTGGCCATCTTGGCGCGCAGGGTGTTGTCGCCGATCCCGGTCGCGCAGGACAGCCCGGTGCGGGCGCGGACCTCCGCGCGGACCTCGGCGGCCAGGGCCTCGGGATCGTCCCCGTCCCACTGGAGGAAGGCCTCGTCCCAGCCGATCACCTCGACCACGACCGCGAACCCCCGCAGGACGGCCATCACCTCCTCCGACGCGGCCTCGTACGCCGGGTTGTCGGCGGGCAGGAACACGGCCTGCGGGCATCGGCGCGCGGCCAGGCGCATCGGCATCCCGGAGTGCACGCCGAACTCGCGGGCCTCGTAGGACGCCGTCGCGACCACCGTCCGTGACGCCGGGTCCCCGTTGCCCCCGACGACCACGGGCCGCCCGGCGAGCTCCGGGTGCCGGCGCTGCTCGACGGCCGCCAGGAACTGGTCGAGGTCGACGTGCAGCACCCAGCGGGTCACGCCGGGATCATGCCGTCCGCCCGGCGCCTCGCGCAGGGCGTGCGCCCGGCGCGGCTCGCGGCGCAGCTCGGAGCGGGGCTCACGGTGCGGATCAGGGCGGGGCACCCGCGAGGGCGCCGGCCACGAGCCGCAGCTCGCGGGAGTCGGAGCAGGAGGCCAGCAGCTGGGCCACCTCGTCGGCGTCCTCGGTGCACGTGTCCTCGTGCGCGCGGGCGAGCACGGCCGCCTCGTACAGCGGCTCACCGGGCAGCGGACGCTCCGGGCGCGGCACCCCGAGCGCGGCCGTGAGCAGCCGGAACGCCCCGAACCCGACGACGTAGAGCCCGGCCGGCAGCACGTCCGGCGGCGGCGGGGTGCCCGGCCGGTCCCAGCGCGCCACGGCGACGATCCCGCCGTCGAGCACCGCCCACGCGTCGACGACGGGGGAGTGCGGATCGCGCCCGCCGGCCGTCGCGAGGTGCTCGCCCGCGAGCCAGCGCCGTACGGCGGAGCGGCCGGCCGGGCGCACCTCGAAGACGGTCGGGGCGAGCGCGGAGCGGGCGAACCAGACGGTCCAGTCGGCGGCCCGGTCGACCGCTCTGCCGACCTCGCCGACGAGCCCTTGGTCGCCCACGTCCACCGCCATCGACGCCTCCTCCCGACGTGACCTGCATCATAGGCCGCGTCGGATACGGGCAGCAGCGACGAGTACCGAACCGTGTGCGCAGCGTCGTCAACCTCAGCGGTGATCTGCTACGGACCGTTACGTCATCGGAAAATCGACACGATCGTGGGACCCCGGCGCAGGCCGGTAACGGGGCAGGATGGTCCACACGATCACCAGACAACGGACGAGCCACCGGTCACGGACAGTGGAGGACGGCATGAGCGAGCAGGCACACGGCATCGGCGACAACGCGGGCTCCGGCGACGGCGCCGGCGACCTCGCGGATGTCCGGCGCTTCGTGCCGCGCCAGGCCCCGTCCCCGAGCGACCTGGCCAAGGTCGCCCGGCTGCTGCCACGCCAGCGCGTCTCCCCCGAGGGTGGCCCCGCAGGGCTGTCCGTGGCGGTCGGCCGCGAGCCGGCCGAGCCCCAGGGCCACGTCGTGGACCGCGACCGTGCCCGGATCCTCCTGCGCTACGCGCGGCTGATGAACTCCGGCCGGCCCGTCTTCTGCAAGCCGAGCCGCGCCGAGCTGGCAGGCGCCGCCCCGCGCCGGCAGGGCATCGGTGGCGACGGCAAGGTCATCTACTCGGACCGCGAGTCCGCCGAGGCCGCCGCCCGCGAGCTGGAGGAGCTGGGCGCCCGCGCGCAGCGCGCCTACGTGTGCAAGCGGTCGCGGCACGGGCACTTCCACCTGACCACCGACCTGGCCACCGAGCGCCGCCGCGCGCTGGGGATCCCGGCGTCGGGCGTGGTCATCCCGCAGCAGCAGGACCGTCGCTCCGCCTGAGCGTTCCCACACTTCGGGACCGCCTTTCACTCCGGCCGGTCCTCGTCTACCGTCGGCTGTGTCGACGATCACATCGTGATCGTCGACACCTCGACCATCACCGGGGAGGACCCGCCCGTGAACCCGCACCGCCTGCAGGACCGCCTCGACTCCCTGCCGGAGTCCCTGGACGCCAGCCAGCGCGCCCGGCTCGCGGCGCACCGCAGTGCCGTCGAGGAGTGCCGCGAGCGCATCGCCGAGCTCCGGGCCGAGCTGCGCCGGGTGCTGTCCGGCATCGACGGGCCGCGCAGCTCCGTCGAGATCATGATCGAGCTCGACGGGCTCGAGCGGGTGCAGCAGCGGCTCGACAGCCGCCTGTCCGATCTCTGCGACGAGCTGTCCGGCACCGCGCCGATGATCCACTACGGGGACGCCGCTCCGAACTGAGCCGTGACGGCCAGCATAGATACAAGCTTGCACCTGTGCTGTTAGCGTCTCGGGCGTGTCCCCCGAAGCGCCCGCGGCCGATCGCGCCTACGCCCTGACCAAGGAGCTCGTCCTGTCGGGGGAGCTGCCCGGCGGCCACCTCTTCAGCGAGGGCGAGATCGCCGGACGGCTCGGCGTGAGCCGCACCCCGGTGCGCGAGGCGTTCCTGCGGCTGCAGGCCGAGGACCTCCTCAGGCTGATCCCCAAGCGCGGCGCGGTCGTCGTCCCGGTGCCGCCGGGTGAGGCCGAGGACGTGCTCGACGCGCGCGAGGCGGTCGAGATCGCCGCCGTGCGCCGGCTGCTGCGCCGGCCCGACCGGATCCCCGCCGCCGTCGCCGAGCTGCGCGCGGCACTGGAGGTCCAGCACAGCCACGTCCAGCACGGCCACACCGACCTGCACGCCTTCGCCGAGGCGGACGAGGCCTTCCACCGCACCCTCGTCGCCGCCGGGGGCAACGCGCTGACCATGCGGTTCTACGAGAGCCTCGCGGACCGGCAGCGCCGGATGAGCGTGCACGCCCTCGGCCCGGTGCCCGGCCACACCGCCGTGGTGCTGCGGGAGCACGAGGAGCTGATCGGGCAGGTCGAGGCGGGGGACGACGCCGGCTTCGCCACCGCCCTACGCGCCCACCTGGACGGGACGCACCGGCGGTGAGCAGGCAGGACCGGACGGCGACCGCAGGTTCGACGCCGCGGCCCGCCGCAGGTTCGATGCCGCGGTCCGCCGCGAGGTCCATCTGGTGGCCCGCCGCCGTCGCGGTCTTCGCGTGCGGCTGGGGCGGCAACCAGTTCACCCCGCTGCTCGTGGTCTACCGCGAGGCCGGGCTCTCGATCGTCACGGTCGACGCCCTCCTGGGCGCCTACGTGATCGGGCTCGTGCCCGGCCTCCTGCTGGCCGGCTCGCTGAGCGAGCGTTTCGGCCGCAAACCCGTGATGGTGGCGGGGACGGCGCTGTCGCTGCTGGCCAGCGTGCTGATCGCCCTCGGCCCGCTCGGCGTGGGCTGGGTGGCCGCCGGCCGCTTCGTGACGGGCTTCGGGGTGGCCGTCGCGATGGCCGTCGGATCCACGTGGGTCACCGAGCTCTCCGTGCTGGGCGGGGCACCGGCCCCGACCGGGACCCGGCGCGGCGCCCTCTGGCTCACCCTCGGGTTCGGCCTCGGCGCGGGCGTCGCGGGCGCGTTCGCCCAGCTCCTGACCTGGCTCGACGTGCCAGGGGTGCGGGTGTGGCCCTTCGTCCTGCACGCGGTGCTCGCCGCAGGTGCGCTCGTCTCGCTGGTCCGGGTACCGGAGACCCGCGGGGCGGGTCCGGCGGCGTCGTCGGCCCGCTTCGCCGACGCCCGCCGTCCCCGCTTCCTGCGCGTGATCGCCCCGATGGCGCCGTGGATCTTCGGCTCGGCCGGGGTGGCCTACGCGATCCTCCCGCAGGTCGTGGGGGAGAAGCTCGGGTCGCACGGCCTCGCCTTCTCGACGCTGATCACGGTCGCGACCCTCGGCGCGGGGGCTCTGGTGCAGCCGTTCGCCCGCCGGCTCGACCGCACCACCAGCGCCCGCGCGGTGCTGTCGGGGATGGTGCTGATGTCGGCGGGCCTGGCGGTCAGCGCGGTCGCGGCGGCCCTCCGCTCGCCGTGGCCGGCCCTCGCCGCCGCGCTCGTGCTCGGCGCCGCCTACGGGATCGCGCTGGTCGGGGGCCTGCTGGAGCTGCAGCGCCTGGTCCGCCCGGAACGCCTCGCCGCGATGACCGGCGCCTACTACGCCCTGGCCTACGTCGGCTTCCTGCTCCCGAGCGTCCTCGCCCTGCTCAGCGGCCTGGCGAGCTACCCGTTCCTGCTGGGCTGCCTCGTCCTGCTCGCCCTGGCCGGCACCGCGGTGATCCTCCGCCACTCCCGCCGCGACCTCCCCACGCCCGTCTAGACCCCCACCAGACCCGCGAGTCGGCACTTTTCGGAGGCCGAAACACACGCTCACGACGCGCGCGAACGTCACATTCGGCCTCCCGAACGTGCCGACTCGCGGGTCTGAGCGGGGTTACGAGAGGAGGAGCTCGTCGTCCCTCGGGTCGGCGGGGTCGGTGACCGAGCGGAGGCGCTTGGCCTCCGCCAGGCCCCGCGAGCCCGTGCGGGCCAGGGCGTGGAGGGCGAGGTCGCGGTGCAGGGGATCGTCCGTGCGGGCGAGGAAGCGGGTGAGCTCCCGGGCCGCGTCCCTCGACGCCCGGGCCGCCACCCACGCGTCGAGCTCCGCCTCCGCGACGGCCGGCCGCACGTCCGACATCCGCACGCAGACGTACTCGATGTCCTCGTCCGCGAGCTCGCCCGGCAGCGGGGCGTGCAGGCCCTGGTCGATGAGCATCTCGTGCACCGCCCACAGCCCCATCGGCGTGAGCGAGACGATGGTCGGGTCCGGGTCCTCGCGGCCGGACAGCTCGACGAGCCCGTCGAGCTCGTCGGTGTCGAGCAGCTCGCCGAGCTCCACCGCGCCGAGCAGCTCCAACGCGTCGAGCAGGGCGGTGACGTCCCGGCGCCAGAGCCGGCCCTCGGCGTCCCCGGCGAGGTCGTCGACGACGCAGCCGCACGAGTCGTTGACCGCCTCGCGGACCAGCCGGTGGAACAGCTCGACCGGGATCGGCCCGCCGCCCGCGGCGTAGAGCTCGAGCCAGAGGATCGGGAACGCGTCGGCCAGGGACATGCCGAAGAGCGACGGCGCGCCGAAGACGTCCGTGCCGCCCAGGTGGTCGCCGATCCGCCCGACCGAGCCGAACACGCGTCGCCACAGCTCGATGGGCCGGTGGAGGTCCCGCGCCGCGCTCTTGACCTGCACGAGTCGCCCGTTGACCGGCCGGACGAGCCGCGCGGCCTTGGCCCAGTGCAGCATCATCGACGTGTCGGGCAGGTCCGTGCTCTTGCGCGCGGTGTCCCGGTAGAGCTGGTCGAGCCCGAGCAGCTCGGCGAGGCTCAGCGCGTCCGCCAGGCCGAGGCGGCCGTCGCGGGTGAGCCGGCGGCCCGCGCGCACCCAGCCCGTGAGCCTGCGCAGCAGGTCGAGCGCGACGCTGTCCTGGGCGGCCTGCACCATGTCCGCCGCGCTGGGCAGCAGCACCGGCGGCAGCTCGGGCGGGGGCGCGGGATCGCGCGGGGTCTGCTCCTCGCGGCGGGTGATCTCGGCGAGCGCGGCCCGGTCGATGTCGACCTCGCCGGACCGGGCCCGGTCGAGGAAACGCTGCACCGCACGGGGATCGGCCGGGTCGACGCCGTGGCGGCGCAGCTGGACGCCCCAGAACTTGCCGAGGTCGTAGTTGCGCTCGTCGGCGATGCCGTCGAGCAGGGCGGGCGTGGAGTCCCGCACCTGGGCGTGCAGCTCCGCGCGCGACGAGCTCCGGGAGTCCAGGCCGTCGGAGTCGCCGAGGAAGTCGATCAGGGCGTGGAAGGCCTCCGGCACCTCGTCGGCGTCGAGCACCGTGACGTGCCGGGGGAACCACATGCCCAGGGCATCGGCGACGTGCGCGCGGGTCCAGCGGCCGAGCCGGCGGTCCAGCGCGTACTTGTAGTCGAGTGCGGCGGCGACCAGGAAGACGTCGGCGGAGACGCGGCGCCGGCGCGACCAGGTGAGGAACGCTTCCAGCAACCGGTCCCGCGCTCCGGCGTATCCCTGGTCGTCACCCGGGGCGAAGACGAGACGCATTCCGGCCACCCTCTCAGCTCCCCGGGGCGGGGGGACAGAGGGGGTGGCCGGGCACCCGGACGGGACGATCGGGTATAGCCGTGCCGGACCCCGGCTCGCGGTGCGGAAGGGTCTGCTCGGCTCACCCGCCGACGTCGCAGATGTGTGTTTCGGCCTCCGAGAAGTGTCGACTCGCGGGTGGTTCCGGCTCGCGGGGCGATCGGGGCTACCGGGGCTACCGCGGCTCGCCGGGGAGCCTCGTGCCGCCGCCGCGGGACTTCGCCTCCGCCGCGCCCTCCGCCATCGTGCGCGGTTTGACGGTGAGGATGAAGTCGCCGTCGTGGGCCTCCATGCCGTACTCGACCGCCTGCTCGACCGCCTCGCTGGCCTTGTTCTCCCTGCGCATCAAGGGGTCCGAGCGCAGGTCCTTGAACAGCGAGACGCACAGCGCCACCATGACGATCACGAACGGCAGCGCCATGATGATCGTGATGTTCTGAATGCCCGACAGCGCGTCCGAGCCGCCGACCAGCAGCATCACCGCCGCGATCGCGCCCATCACCGTGCCCCAGAAGATCACGATGCCGCGGCCCGGCTCGATGGAGCCCTTCTGGGAGATCGTGCCCATGACGACGGACGCGGCGTCCGCCCCGGAGACGAAGAAGATCGCCACCAGCAGCATCGCGACCACGGACAGGATCGCCCCGCCCGGGTAGGACTGCAGGAGCCCGAACAGCTGGCCCTCGGTGCTCGCCGACGCGAGGTCGTTGCCGGACTGCTGCTGCGAGATCGCCGCCCCGCCGAAGATCGCGAACCACACCAGCGACACGACGCTCGGGATCAGGATGACGCCGGCGATGAACTGGCGGACCGAACGGCCGCGGCTGATCCGCGCGATGAACATGCCGACGAACGGCGTCCACGAGATCCACCAGGCCCAGTAGAAGACCGTCCAGCTCTGCAGCCACGAGGCCGCCTCGGGGCCGTCGGCGCCGGTGCGGGCGGCCATCGACGCCAGGTCGGACAGGTAGTGCCCCACGGTGCCCGGCAGCAGGTTGAGGATCAGCACGGTCGGGCCGACCACGAACACGAAGAACGCCAGGATCGCGGCGAGCACCATGTTGATGTTCGACAGCCACTGGATGCCCTTGGCGACACCCGACACCGCGGAGACGATGAACGCGACCGTGAGCACCGCGATGATGCCGACGAGCAGCCCGGTGCCGGGGTTCTCCATCCAGCCGCCGGCCTTCAGCCCGCCGCCGATCTGCAGGGCGCCGAGGCCCAGCGAGGCGGCCGAGCCGAAGAGCGTCGCGAAGATCGCGAAGATGTCGATCGCCCTGCCGAGCGGGCCCTCGGTGCGCCGGGTGCCGAGCAGCGGCGCGAACGCGGCCGAGATGAGCTGGCTGCGGCCCTTGCGGAAGGTGCCGTAGGCGATCGCGAGCCCGACGACGGCGTAGATCGCCCACGGGTGCAGGGTCCAGTGGAAGAGCGTGGTCGCCATCGCGGCGTCGAGCGCGGCGGGGGTGCCCGGCGCGGCGCCGGAGCCCGGCGGCGGTGAGGTGAAGAACGACAGCGGCTCCGCGACGCCGTAGAACATCAGCCCGATGCCCATGCCGGCGGAGAACATCATCGCCACCCACGAGCTCGTCCGGAACTCGGGACGCTCGCCGTCGCGCCCCAGCGGGATGCGGCCGTAGCGGCTGATCGCGAGCCAGAGCGCGAACACCACGAACCCGCTGGCGGCCAGGATGAAGAACCAGCCGCCGCCGCTCATGATCCCGCCGAGTGCCGCCGTGGCCACCGAGGACAGAGTGTCCGTGCCGAGGATCCCCCAGGCGATGAACGCCACCACGAGGGCGGCCGAGACGCCGAACACCACACGGTCGGTCGAGCGGGGCCGCTCCGCCGCGCCCGTCTCCGCTGCGCCCGTCTCCGCTGCGGCATCGGGACGCGGTTCCGGGTCGGGGTCCGGCGCGGTGTCGGGCCCGGTCGTGGGTTCCTTGACGGTCATCGGCGGCGTCCTCGGGTCGGGTCCGGTGGTCGTGTTCGTCACCATCGGACCCGAATTCGCCGTCGTCAACCGATGAGTCCGGATTTGTTTCGCGAGTTGCGCCGTGTTGCGCACTGCGGCGACCTGCCGGAACGTGCCCGACGACCGTGGGGCAGCGGTGCGGTGATCGTTACCCGAACGTCACGGGACCTGCCAGCCTCCGGCGTCGACCCCGCCGGGGACGGGTGCGGCCGGGTCGTACGGGGTGCGGGTGAAGACGAACGTGGCGAGGTTGAGGGCGACCGGGTCGAGCCGGAGGGTCTCCCCGGCGAAGTAGCCGTCGAGGCCGACCCAGGTGCCGTCCTCCCGGGCCCGGAACCGCGACGAGCGCCCGGGCCTGCCGAGCCCGCCCAGGTGCAGCAGTCCTCCCGGGACCGCGCGCAGCACGTACGGCGAGGGGCCCCAGTACCAGGGTCCGAGCAGGCTCGCGGGCACCGGCGAGGGCGACGGCGACCATTCCGCGACGATCGTCGGCTCGGCCTCGCGGAGATCGGCCAGCAGGGTCGCGGGCAGGGCGCCGTCCAGCCCGGAGGTGACGTTGGCGAGCGCGAGCGCCGCCGTGCCCTCCTCGCGGTCGCACCAGAGGCCGGCCAGGAAGCCGGGCATCGAGCCGCCGTGCCCCACGAGGGTGCGCCCGTCCTTCTGCTGCACCTGCACTCCGAGCCCGTACGAGCCCCAGGCGCCCGAGAAGTCCACGCCGGCCGGGAGCGTCATCTCCTCGACGGTGTCCGGGGAGAGGACTCCGCCGCCGTCGCCGAGCAGGAAGGCGCCCAGGCGGGCCAGGTCGCGGGCGGTGGCCCAGAGCTGGCCCGCGGGAGCCATGATCCCGGCGTGGTGCTCGGGCTCGGGCAGCACCTCGTCCGACCACGGGTGCACGGCATAGCCCTGTGCCGCACGGCCTTCGGGGCGTGGGGTGGTGCGGGTCATGCCGAGCGGGCGGAGCACCTCGTCGGTCGCGACGACGTCCCAGGAACGGCCGCGGGCGCGGGCGACCAGCTCGCCGAGCAGCCCGAAACCGAGGTTGGAGTAGTGGAAGCGGCGACCCGCGGGGAGGACCCGGTCGGCGGCGGAGAGGGGCAGCTCCTGGG
Organism: Pseudonocardia ailaonensis; assembly: GCF_039531635.1. Classification (NCBI taxonomy): domain Bacteria; kingdom Bacillati; phylum Actinomycetota; class Actinomycetes; order Pseudonocardiales; family Pseudonocardiaceae; genus Pseudonocardia; species Pseudonocardia ailaonensis. Next base: position 164,186 of record NZ_BAAAQK010000007.1, read on the forward strand.
CGGGGGTGCGCTCCCACCACAGGCCGGGGGACTCGCTCGTCACGCCGCCGGTGTGGGAGAGCAGCTGGGTGAGCGTGCGGTCGCCGAGCGGGGTGCCGGGGAGGTGCTGCTCGAGGGTGTCGGAGAGGTCGAGCAGGCCCTCGTCGCGCAGCCGCAGGACGGTGATCGCGCAGACCGTCTTGGAGATCGAGCCGAGGCGGTACTGGACGTCGTCGGCAGGCTCCTCGACAGCCCCCCTTCCCGTGTGCCACACCAGCTTCCCCTCGCGGACGACCCCGGCGACGAGCGAGGGACACCGCCCGTCGCACTGGGCCCGGGCGACGCGGGCGAGCAGGGTCCGTTCGGTGGAGGGGAACAGCGACATGATCGGACGCTATCGCGACGCCGAATGAGCGAGCGGCGCGGTCGCTCACACCTAGCGAGCGAAAGTGCCGTTCGCTCATTGGGCGGGCGCGGGGTGGCGGCTGCCGCTGCCGGCACCGGGGCCGGTGAGCGAAAGTGCCGCTCGCTCACTAGGACTGAGCGAGAGTGCCGTTCGCTCAGTCCGGGGTGGGGGCGGCGGCGGGGCCGGTGGGGCGCATGCGGGAGGGGGTGAGGATCTCGACCTCGTGGAGCCAGCCGATCCGTCCGGAGATCGTCGCCCGCACCACGTCCCCCTCGGTCAGGGAGTTCCAGCGGGTCTCGTCGGTGCCCACCGCGTGGACGCCGCGGGCGGCCCCGGTGTCGAGCCCGACGTAGTGGTCGTAGGTGGTGGAGCTGTCGTTCTGCTTGCGCACCTTCGTGCGCAGCCGCACGACCTGACCCTCCACGGTGGACCTCCCGGCGGCGTCGAGCAGCAGGTTCACCAGCGGCACCGCGACGACCAGCACCAGCCCCACGAACCCGACGGCCTCCGGCGGGAACGGGGAGTCCAGCAGGGCGCGGGCGAGGATGCCCAGGAGGAACGCGAACCCCCACGACGGGATCGCCGCCAGCGCCAGCCGGCCGACCGTGTGCAGCGGCGAGCGGCCCCAGAAGAACCGCCCCCACGGGCCGGGCCCGCGGTAGTCGACGTGGACCACGTGCCACATCCCGCCCCGGTCCGACCAGGCGCGGCTGTCGTCCGCGGGGGTGCTCACCGGCAGCCCCGCGACGGCCCGGCCGGCCAGCCCGAGGGCCGCGGCGTAGGCGAGCGGGCGGCCCCAGATCGTCACGGACGCGGCCGGCGCCTCGGCGAACCGGGCGCCCGCGAGGTGCTCGCGCACCCCGAGCCAGCGTCCCGCGGCGTCGGCCCCGGCCTGCGTGCCGCGTTCCCGATCCAGCTTGCCGACCAGCGCGGACAGCCCCGCGAACGCGAGCACCGCGCCGCCGGCGAAGGGGCCTATCGGGCCGTCGTCCGGCTTCGTCAGCCAGACCGCGGCGGCGATCCCGACGACCGCGGCGGGAACCACGGCCGCGCCGAGCAGCAGCGTCCGTTGTGCCGCGCTCCAGCGCGGACGGGACAGCCCCGCCGCGCGGGCCTCGGCGATCACGGCCTTGGTGAAGCTCTTCCACCAGCTCCCGAGGTTGCGGGCGCCCTCGGCGAGTGCGCCGGTGGCGACCACGCCGTCGGCCGTCGCCAGCGTCCGGACGTGGTCGAGCACCAGCTTCTCGTAGGGGGCGAGCGCGGGCGGATCGCCGCGGCCGAGCCGGACCAGCGACAGCTCCGGGCCGATCTCCTCGATGCCGATCACCCGCCGGGCGGCGAGGTCGAGCAGGGTCGCCGAGGCGGCCTCGTCGCAGAGCTCCCAGCCGCCGGTGACCAGGTCGACGATCGCCGGCGACTCCGGGCCGAGCGCGCCGGTCGCGGGTCCGGGCCGCACCGGTGGTGTGCGGGAGGCCGCCATCACGACCGTGAGCAGCGCGAACCAGGCGCCGCCGGCGATCAGGACGCCGAGCAGCGCGAGCGCGACGGACATCTAGAACCGGACCTGGACGGGGCCGCGCTCGGCGTCCGGCGCGGTGAAGTAGTCGCGGGTCCGGAAGCCGGCGATGCCCGCGACGATGTTCGTGGGCACCGTCTGGCAGGCGTTGTTGTAGGTCAGGACGGCGTCGTTGTAGTACTGCCGCGAGTAGGCGATGCGGTTCTCGGTCTCGCCGAGCTCGGCCTGCAGCTCCGAGAAGTTCCGCCCGGCCTGCAGCTGCGGGTAGGCCTCGGCCACCGCGAACAGGCTGCGCAGCGCGCCGGTCAGCTGGTTCTCGGCGGCGGCCTGTTCGGCGGGCCCGGTGGCGGACACGGCGGCGGCGCGGGCGGCGGTGACCGAGTCGAGGGTCTGCCGCTCGTGCGCGGCGTACCCCTTCACCGTCTCGACCAGGTTGGGGATGAGCTCGTGGCGGCGGCGCAGCTGCACGTCGATCTGCGACCAGGCGTTGTCGACCGCGTTGCGCGAGGTCACGAGCCGGTTGTAGACGACGACGGCGAGCGCGCCGGCCACGACGACGATCACCACGAGCAGCACGATGACGATCAGCACGGTGGTCATGACGGGTCTCCGGGGGGCGGGGAGGCGGGTTCTCGGGGAGAAGAGCGACGAACGGGCCGAACTCGTACAAGTAGGCCCGGGAACCCTCGTGAGTGGCAATAGTCGCTCTGGCGACTATTGCCACTCACGGGGTTTGACGTGCGGTGATGCGGTCGAGGAGGGGGGTGACGCGGTGTTCGACGAGCGTGCGCATGACCATCGACGTCGAGGTCCGTTCCACGCCCTCGATCGCCAGCAGCCGGCCCGCGATCCGGTAGAGGTCGTCCGCGTCGCGGGCGGCGAGGCGCACCAGCAGGTCCTCGTCGCCCGTCATGCCCAGGACCTCGAGCACCTCCGGCACCGCGGCGAGCGCCTCCGACACCGGCGTGAGCAGGCGCTGCACCACCGTGACCGTGACGTACGCGGACAGCGGATAGCCCAGCGACGCCGGGTCGATCCGGCGCTCGAAGCTCCCCAGCGCCTCCTCCAGGCGCCCCAGCCGGGCCTGCACGGTGTTGCGGGAGGCCCCGACCTGCTCGGCCAGCGCGAGCGCGGTGGCCCGCGGGTGGGCGGTGAGGGCGCGCAGCAGCCGCGCGTCCAGGGCGTCGATCGGGTTGGGCACTCTGCTCGCCTCCGTGCGGGGTCCGGGGTCCGTCAACGTGCATTCTGCACGGTCGTGAGGCCCGGAGTTGTGCAGGATCATCGGAAGTGATGGCCTGTGTGAAGCAGTGTGCGTCGAGAGGAGCCCCATGTCAGCGCCGGCCCCCACAGCGGACCGTCTCGCGGTGCTGGGTGAGATCGAGCAGCGGGTGCGCTGGCTCTCCACCGCGATCATCGACCATGCGAACCGGGTGCGGCCCAACCCGACCGGGCTGAAGGTCGGTGGGCACCAGGCGTCGTCGGCGTCGATGACGACCCTGATGACGGCGCTGTGGTTCGAGCAGCTGCGCGCGGGGGACCGGGTGTCGGTCAAGCCGCACGCCTCGCCGGTGCTGCACGCGATCAACTACCTGCTCGGCGAGCTCGACGAGGAGTACCTGACCACGCTGCGCGCGTTCGGCGGGCTGCAGTCCTACCCGTCGCGCTCGAAGGACCCCGATCCCGTCGACTACTCCACGGGCTCGGTCGGCATCGGCGCCACGGCCCCGATCTGGGGCGCGCTGGCGCGCCGCTACGTGACGACGCTGGGGGAGCAGGCGGGCGCGGGTCGCCAGTACTCGCTGGTCGGGGACGCGGAGCTCGACGAGGGCGCGGTGTGGGAGGCCATCCTCGATCCGATGGTCGCCGAGCTGGGCGAGGTCGTGTGGATCGTCGACCTGAACCGGCAGAGCCTCGACCGGGTCGTCCCGAACATCGGGGCGCCGCGGCTGCAGGGCATGTTCGCCGCCGCGGGCTGGCAGGTCCTCACCGTCAAGTACGGGCGGATCCTCACCGAGCTCTTCGAGCGGCCCGGGGGTGAGGCGCTGCGCCGCCGGATCGACGAGATGGCCAACCCGGAGTACCAGCGGCTGCTGCGCTGCACCCCGGCCCAGCAGCGCGAACGGCTGCCCGACTCCCCGGAGCTCGCCGCGCTCGTCGCGACGCTCGACGACGAGACGCTCCACGCCGCCGTCCGCAACCTCGGTGGGCACGACCTGGCGGCGGTCGGGGACGCCTTCGCCGCGATCGACGACACCCGCCCGACGGTGATCTTCGCGTACACGGTGAAGGGCTTCGGGCTGGCGAGCGAGGGGCACCCACAGAACCACTCGTCGCTGCTCTCGGCCGAGCAGTTCGGGGAGCTGGCGGCGGCCTCCGGGATGTCGGCCGAGCAGCCGTGGGAGCGGTTCGCCGAGGCGAGCGCGGCGGGGCGGGTGTGCGCGGAGACCGCGTCGCGGCTGCGCCGGGACCCGATCGCCGCGGTGCCGGCCCCGGTGCTGCCCACGGACATCGGCCGCACGCCGAGCGGGCGGGCGACCACCCAGGCCGCGCTCGGACGGGCGCTGCTCGACCTCACCCGCGAGGCCCCCGAGGCGGCGCGACGGGTGGTCACCCTGTGCCCGGACGTCTCGTCGAGCACCAACCTGGGCGGCTGGGTGAACAAGGTCGGCGTCTGGTCGCCGGACGAGCGCCGGGACTGGTTCGACGACGACCCGGAGACGATCCTGCACTGGCGGGAGAAGCCCACGGGGCAGCACATCGAGCTGGGCATCGCCGAGGGCAACCTCGTCGGCGCGCTGGGGGAGCTGGGCGCGACCTGGTCGCGCTGGGGGCAGCCGCTGCTGCCGATCGGGGTCATGTACGACCCGTTCGTCGAGCGCGCGCTGGAGCCGTGGTCGTTCGGGATCTACGCCGGCGGCCAGTCGATCCTGGTCGGCACGCCGTCGGGGGTGTCGCTCGCGCCGGAGGGCGGGGCGCACCAGTCGATCACCACGCCGTCCGTGGGTCTGGAGCAGCCGGGCTGCCTCACCTACGAGCCGGCGTTCGCGATCGACGTCGAGTGGACGCTGCTGGCCTCGCTGGCGCGGCTCGGGCGCCCGGACGGCAGCAGCGCTTACCTGCGGCTCTCGACGCGCCCGGTGGACCAGTCACTCGCATCTGTCCCGGCCGATCCCGCGGCCCGGGAGCGCCGCCGCAAGCAGGTCGTCGCGGGCGCCTACCCACTCCGCTCATGGTCGACTCCGCACGCTCCGTCTCCGCGCTCCACCGAGAACCCGGCCGTGACGATCGCGGCGATGGGCGCGATGGTTCCCGAGGCCCTGGCCGCGGCCGAGCGCCTGGAGTCGCTCGGCACGGCGGTCGACGTCGTGGTGGTCACCAGCCCCGGGCTGCTGTTCGACGCGGTCCAGGCCCGCGCCGGCCACGGCGCCGCGGACACCTGGGTCCTCGACGCCGCCTTCCCGGCGCGCCGCGCCGCGCCGCTCGTCACGCTCCTCGACGGCCACCCGCACACCCTGGCGTTCCTGGCGGGGATCAACCAGGTGCGGGCCACGCACCTGGGGGTGACCCGCTTCGGCCAGTCCGGCGACCTCGACTCGGTGTACCGCTACCACGGCATCGACGCCGACTCGGTCGTCGCCGCCGCCCTCGACCTGCTGTAACCCAGCTCGCGAGCGGCGGCCGGGGGCCGGTGAGCAGAGCGCTCCGGACTACCGCCACTCACGGGGCAGCGGGACCACGGTGGCGGTGGCGTTGTCGCGGGTGCCGGCGGCGAGGGCCGCGTCGACCAGGGCGCGGGCGGCCCGGGCGGGGCCGGGGCCGCGGCGGACGAGGAAGCCGATGGTCTCCGGGTCCAGGGTGCGGTGGATGCCGTCGCTGAGCAGGACGAGCGTCCCGGGAACGGCGGGGCCGCGGGCGGTGCCGACCTGGTCGGCGGTCGCCGTGCGGACCGTCGTGGTGACGACGTTCTCCCACCGCGGGCCGGGGGTCTCCCCGCGCTCCCGGAAGTACTCGGCGACCGTGTGGTCGTGGGTCAGCGCCTCGGTGTCCCGCTCGGTGACCAGCAGCGCCCGGCTGTCGCCCACCCACGAGACGCTCCAGCCGCCGTCCGGCAACCCGGCGGCGACGACGAGCACGGTGTCGCCGGTCGCGCAGTCCGCGCGCACGGCGTCGCCGGCGGCGAGGACCGCGTGGAAGCTGCCGACCCGGGGCGCGACCGCGGCGGCCACGTCCGCGGCGACGTGCGCCGCCCGGGCGGCGTCGGCGGAGTCCCCGATGCCGTCCGCCACGGCGAGCGCCAGACCGGCGCCGACGCCCTGCACCGCCGTCGCGTCCGCGGCCACCCGGCGCAGCCCGCGCACCGAGGCGGACCCGGAGGGGCCGGGGACCCCGGGCACGCGGGAGAGGACGGGCGTGAGCGGGCCGGTCTCACCGAGCCGGTCGGCGGGAGTGGCCGGTCCGTCGGACCCTCGCGGCGCGGGGATCGGGCGGGTGCGCTGAGGGGTCTGCACGGGGCACCTCCCGGAGATGTCGGAGGCACGGGCCGATGACCGTGAGGGGGGATGTCGGCCACCGACCCGCGCCGTACGACCGAGGATGCCCCCGTTTCCTGTGGCCCGTCTGTGGAGGCGCTGAGACGGCCCTGTTGTCCGCTACTGGCCGGTCTCGTCCTTGTCGTCGCGGTCCTCGCGCCCGGCCAGGAACCGCTCGACCTCGGCGGCCAGCTCGTCCGCGCTGGGCAGGTCGTCGAGCCCGATCCCGCTCTCGCGCCCGGCCGCGACCGTGTCGTACTGCTTCTCCAGCGCCTCGACGACCTCGGCGACCTCGCTCGACCCGGCCACCTGTTCGGCGATCTCCGCGTCGGTGCGCTCCGCGGCCTTCGACAGCTCCTCGGTGGACAGGTACAGCCCCGACGACACCGACGAGTGGTCCAGCAGGATCCGTGCGGCCTGCGGGTACTCGGCGCGGGCGAGGTAGTGGGGGACGTGCACGGCGAAGCCCATCGCGTCGATCCCCGCCTCGCCGAGCCGGTACTCCAGCAGCGCCAGCGCGCTGCCCGGCACCTGCGCCTCGGCGAACCAGGGCTCGTGGCCCTCGATCAGCTCCTTGCGGGAACCGTGCGCGGTGACGCCGATCGGCCGGGTGTGCGGCACGGCCATCGGGATGCCCGACAGCGTGACGACCAGGCGCACGTTGAAGCGGCGCACGATCTGCTCGACGGCCGCGACGAACCGCTCCCACTGGGTGTCCGGCTCGGGCCCGGCGAGCAGCAGGTACTCGGTGTCCGCGGAGTCGGTGAGGGCCACGACGTCGAGCACTGGGGCCTCGTAGCCCGCCCAGCGGTCCGTGTCGAAGGTCAGCGGGGGCCGGCGGGAGCGGTAGTCGACGAGCTGGTCGACGTCGAACGAGGCGACGACGCGGGGCTCCTTCCCCTCCCGCAGCGCCGCGACCGCGAGCCGCCCGGCGTTGCCGGCGTCGACGAACCCGTCGAGCACCACCAGCAGCACCGACCCGTCGGTGTCGGCGGCGGGGTTGTCCTCCGCGCCTTCCTCGACCCGGTACAGGTCCGCGGGATCCAGCACAGTGACGTCCTCCGTCGGTCGGAACAGCGCGCGAGTACGGCGGGTGCCGGGTACCCATCCTCGCGTGCAACGCCCCGGCGTGCGCACAGCATCCCCCGACGGGCGCCGCTACCGGTACCCGGCCGCCTGCAGCGCGAACAGCTCGGCGTACCGCCCGCCCGCCGCGAGCAGCTCCTCGTGGCTGCCCCGCTCGCGCACCCGGCCGTCCTCCAGCACGACGATCAGGTCGGCGGCCCGGACCGTCGAGAAGCGGTGGGAGACGAGCACGGTCACGGCCCCGGAGCGGGCCGCGCCGCGCTGTGCGGCCCGGGCGTAGCGCGCGAAGAGGGCGTGCTCTGCCTGGGCGTCGAGGCTGGCCGTGGGCTCGTCGAGGACGACCAGCAGTGGGTCGTCGCGCATCAGGCCGCGGCCCAGCGCGAGCTTCTGCCACTGTCCGCCGGACAGGCCGTGCCCGCCCGTGTAGGCGCTGCCGACGAGCGTGTCGAGGCCCTCGGGGAGCCGCGTCACCAGGGTCGTGGCGCCCGCCCGGTCCAGGGCTCCGGTGACGGCGTCCTCGTCGGCCATGCGGGGAAGATCACCCACGCCGACCGAGGTCCGGACGGGTTCGTGCAGCCGCGCGAAGTCCTGGAACGCCGCGGTGCAGCGCTCGCGCCAGGCCGCGGGGTCCATGCCGGCGAGCGGCTCGTCGTCGACGTCGATGCTCCCGGCGTCGGGCCGGTACATCCCCAGCAGCAGCTTGACCAGGGTCGACTTGCCGGCGCCGTTCTCGCCGACGATCGCGACGGTGGCGCCCGCGGGCAGCAGGAGGTCCACGCCGTCGAGCACCGGGTGCTCCGTACCCGGGTAGGTGAACTCCACCCCGCGCAGCCGGATGCCGCCGCGCAGGTGCCCGGGCGCCGGTCCGGTGCCGCGCCGCGCGGACTCCGCGGCCGCGTGGTCCTCCAGCCAGAGCAGCCGGTCCGCGGTGGTGAGCGTGGTGAGCATCTGCCCGGAGCGGGTGGTCGCGGTGGCGAGCTGCGCGCGGGCCCGCCGGATCAGCGTGACGGCCATGAGCAGTGCCCCGTAGGAGAGCAGCCCGTGGGTGGTCTGGACGACGACCAGCGCGATCGCCCCCATCAGCCCGAGCGCGTAGAGCAGCCAGCCCGTGCCCTGCACCGCGAGCACGGCCACGGCCTCGCGGGCGCTGCGCCGGTCCACCGCCTCGGAGAGCCGGCGGTGCTCGGCGGCGAGGTGGCCGACGAGCCCGTAGGAGCGCAGCTCGCCGGCGGCGTCCGCGCTCGTGGCCAGCGAGAACAGCATCCCGGCCCGGCGGCGGTCGTGGGCGGCGTCGTCCTCGGTGCGGCGGGTGATCCGCTTCGCCCACCGGTCCGCGACGAGCGGCGGGACCGCGCAGAGCGGCACCAGGAGCAGCCACCAGGACACCGACGCCAACAGCACCAGCAACGCGACGATCCGGGCCACGGACGCGACGTTGCCCATCAGCAGCCGCGGCGCCGACGCGAGCTGACGGCGATGGGTGCTGATCTGCTCGACCTCGGTGAGGTACTCCGGGCGTTCCAGGTGCTCCAGGCCGTCGACACCGCTGATCAGCCGCACCAGCCGGCCGGTGTGCGCCACCGACACCTGGTCGGAGAGCGTCATCGCCTCCGTCGCGCCGATCGCCTGCAGCACCCAGGACAACGACAGCAGCCCGCCGACGACCAGCGCACCGGTCACCGTCTGCCCGGTGTTCCCGGCCAGGGCCCCGTCGACGAGCACGCGGAACCCGAGCGGGTAGCAGACGGCCGCGGCCCCGCCGAGCACGAGCAGCGCCGTCATCACCGACATCTGCAGGGGCGCCGTGCGGAAGCCGTCGAGGAGCAGGAGGTTCAGCAGCCGGCGGGCGCGGCGGGGTGAGCTCCGGGGTGGGCTCAGGAGTGGACGCCGGGGGGAGCTCACGCGAACCGCTCCGCCTGCAGGGCGTACATCCGGGCGTAGGTGCCGCCCGCGGCCACCAGCTCGTCGTGCGTGCCGCGCTCGGTGATCACGCCGCCGTCGAGCACGCAGATCGAGTCGGCCCGCCGGACCGTCGAGAAGCGGTGGGAGATGACGACCGTGGTCAGGCCCTCGGTGATGCCGAGGAACCGGTCGTAGAAGTCGGCCTCGCCGCGCACGTCGAGCGCCGCCGTGGGCTCGTCGAGCACCAGGACGCCGGCGCCGTGCCGGGTCGCGAACAGCGCCCGGGCCAGCGCGAGCCGCTGCCACTGCCCACCGGACAGATCGACCCCGCCGGGCAGCTCGCGGGCGAGCATCGTGTCCCAGCCCGCCGGCAGGGTCGCGACGACCGCGGCGAACCCGGCCCGCTCGGCCGCCGCGAGCACGCCCTCGCGGTCGTCGAGGTGCTCGGGCGCGCCGAAGGCGACGTTGTCGTAGGCGCTGGCGGGGTAGTGGACGGGCGCCTGCGGCACCATCGCCACCTGCCGCTGCCAGCTCGCGGGGTCGAGCTCGCGCGCGTCGGTGCCGTCCACCAGGATCCGGCCGCCGCCGAGGATCCGGCTGCCGTCGGGGGTCCGGCTGCCGTCGGGGGTCCGGCCGCCGCCGAGGATCGGGTCGCCGTCGGCCGGTCCGTCGCCGCCGGGGTCCCGCAGCCGGGAGAGCAGCCCGACCAGCGTCGTCTTGCCCGCGCCGTTGACCCCGACGATCGCCGTGGAGGTGCCGGCGCGCAGCTCGAGATCGACCCCGGCGAGGACGTCGGACTCCTGGCCGGGATAGCGGAAGCGCACCCCCTCCAGGCGGATCGCGCCGCGGGGCAGCCCGGTGGCGTCCCGGGCGCCGGTCATCGGGGCGGGCGCGAGCCGGGCTTCCAGGCCGTCGACGTCCGGGAGACCGGCGAGCGTCCAGGCGAGGGTGATGTCGTCGAACGTGACCGTGCCCGCGGACATGGTGACGGCGAGCATCGGCAGCAGCGTGGCGAGCGCCGCCAGACCCAGCCCCGTCCCGATCTGCCCCGTCCCGACCAGCCCCGTCCCGGTCAGCCCTGTTCCGGCCGGACCCCGCGCGTCCCCGCCGATCACCAGGAGCGCGGCGGTCGTGCCGGCGAGCACCACGAGGAAGGTGCCGGCCGCCCGGCGGTGCAGGCTGCGCAACCCCGCCGCGCCCGAGCGGATCGCGGCGCCGAACTCGTCGCCGAACCGGCCGGCGACCCAGGGACCGAGCCCGAAGACCCGGATCTCCTTCGCCGCGGCCGCCTTGGAGCCGAGCGCCGCGAAGTACCAGGCACGGCGCATCGCGGTGGTCCGGCCGCGGTGCTCGGTGGCCTGCCGCACGACCGCGGCCAGCACGATCCGACGCACCAGCACCCACATCACGAGCAGCCCGAGGCCGATCCACCAGTTCGCGACCGCCACGACGACGCAGCCGAGGTAGCCCGAGAGCCGGGTCGCCAGCGCGCCGGCCCAGGTCACGGGGGCGTCGCCGGGGAAGAAACCGGTGAGACCGCCCTCCGCGCGGGCGAGGCGGTCGAGGACGTCCGGGTCCTCCAGATGGCCGGTCCCGACCGGGGTCGCCACGGCGGCGAGCAGCCTGCCCTGCAACGCCCCGGTGATCCTGCTGCGCGCCGCAGTCCCCAGCGCGGTCCCGATCGGCTCCAGGACCAGCGAGAACGCGTAGACGAGCGCGGCGAGGCCGAGCGCGACCAGCAGCCGGTGCCCGTCCGCCGAGCCCAGGCCGTGCTGCGCCGCGGCGGTGACCGCGCCGACCACGGCGCCGAGCGCCACGACGACCAGTGCCGGCGCCAGCGCGCTCGCCACCGTCCACGCCACGACGCCCACCACGAGGGGCCGGCTCGACGCGGCGAGCAGCCGCATGGCCTGACGACCGGTGGCCCGTTCGCCGGGGACCGCGCCGGCGGCCGAACGAGCGGCCTGCCGGGCCGGACTCAGGGTGCTCACGGCCCGGAGGCTAGAACCCCCGCCGGGCCGACGACGACCCGGTTGATCAGGCCCTTTCCGGGCATCTCCGGCGAATCACGGCAGCTGCTTGCGCTTGGCCCCCTTGAGCGCGGAGTACCCCGCGGCCCCGACGAGGACGATCGCCCCGATCACGAGCGCGGCGCCGAGGAACTTGAACACGGCCCCGACCAGCGAGAGCGCCAGGAAGATCAGCAGTGCGGCTCCGAGCACCTTGAGCACCATCGTCGGGCCTCCTCTTCTTTCCTCCGTTGGACGAACGGTACGCCCGGCTGGTTCCCCTCCGGCGCGAATTCGCCGACCACCCTGATCACCCGTTAGTGAACATCGTTATCGTTACCGTGGTCGACAAGGAGAGGAGACGACGTGCGGATCGCGTTCGTCGGCAAGGGCGGCAGCGGGAAGACGACCACGGCGGCGTTGTTCGCGCGGACGGTCGCGAAGCGGGGCGCGCGGGTCCTCGCGATCGACGCCGACATCAACCAGCACCTCGGGGTCGCGCTCGGCGCCGACCCGGACGCACCTCCGCCGCGTGCGCTCGGCGGCGACCTGACCTGGCTGAAGGACCACCTGCGCGCGGACAATCCGCTGCTGCCGAGCGCGGACGTCATGATCAAGACATCGCCGCCCGGTCCCGGCTCGCGGCTGCTGGGCCTCGACCCCGCCGGGGAGCTGCTGCAGCGCTTCGCCGGGGCGGGCGGCGGTGTCCCGTACCTGGTGACGGGCTCGTTCGACGAGGCCGACATCGGCGTGTCCTGCTATCACTCGAAGACGGGCGCGGTGGAGCTCTACCTCAACCACCTCGTCGACGGGCCGGGGGAGTACGTGGCGGTCGACATGACCGCGGGCGCGGACGCCTTCGCCTCCGGCCTGTTCACCCGCTTCGACCTCACGGTGCTGGTGTGCGAGCCGACCCGCCGCGGCGTGGGCGTGTACGAGCAGTACGCCGAGCACGCCGCGACCCACGGCGTCGCCCTGCGCGTGCTCGGCAACAAGATCAGCGGTGACGACGACGTCGCCTGGCTCCGCGAGCAGGTGGGGGAGTCGCTGATCGGCTGCCTGTCCCAGTCGCCGTGGATCCGGGCCGCGGAGCGCGGCTCGGTGCGGCCGCTGGCCGAGCTGGAGCCGGCCAACCGCGCCGTCCTGAACCGGGTCGTCGCCGAGCTCGACGCCCGCACCCGCGACTGGGAGGCCTACCACCGCGACACGGTCGAGTTCCATCTCCGCAACGTGCGGGCCTGGGCGCCCCACGCGGACAACCAGATCCCCCCGGTGAGCGCGTACGCCCGCTAGGGAGTGTCTGACGGGTCGCCGTCGAGTCCGCGGCGTTCCAGGTGGATGCCCCGCAAGGCGGCGCCGGGCCCTCATACCGGGCGTATTCGGGCCTGTCGCCAACGCCGCGGGGCGTCCGCCTGGGGCGTCGCGGGCCGGCGGGGGTCCGTCAGACGCTCCCTGGAGCGGTCCCCACCGTCCCGGTCGACAAGCAGAAAGGCACACATCCATGTCCCTCGACGTCCCCACCGCCGTCCTCGAGGCCGCGCAGCGCCGCGAGATGGACGACGCACAGTTCCTCGCCGTCGTCCGTGACTCCCTGCCGTACGCCTGGGAGGTCGTCTCGCTCGCCGCCGCGGACCAGGACGGCACCAGGCCGTTCGGCGAGCACGAGGTCCCGCCGCCCTCGGAGCAGGAGCGGGGCCAGCTGCTGCGGGCGCTGGCGAGCACCTCGATCCGGGGTGCGCTGGAGCGGCACTTCGGCGTGGTCCTGGCCTTCCAGAACTGCCACCGGGTCGCGGCCTTCGCCCCCGCGGCGGTCGGCTCCGAGATCTACCGCGAGTTCGTCTCGCCCCGCGGCCAGGTCCTGAACCAGTCCCCGGAGCTGCGCGACTGCTGACCCCGGACACGGCGAACGGGCCGCTCGCTCACCAGATGTGAGCGAACGGCCCGTTCGTGCGTCGGGGGTTCCGCAGCGTGCCGCAGGGCGGCCGCGGGGTGCCGGTGGAGCGAGCGGCACGTTCGCTCACCAGGTGTGAACGAGAGCGCCGTTCGCTCATCCGGCGGCTACTCCGCGAGCAAGCGGTAGATCGTCTTGCGGGCCTCGGTGAGGGCCTCCGTCGCGTTCGCGATCTGCTCGGCGTTGCCGGCGGCCATCACCTGCTGCGCGGCGGCGTGGAGCTGGCCGAGCTGCTCCCAGAGGGCGACCTCGGGGCCGTCCTCGCCGTCGCCGTCGAACGAGGCCCAGACCTTGTCGAGCTCCTCGCGGTGCTCCTCGACGTACGTGGTGCCCGCCTCGGTGAGCTGGACGACCCGGCGGCCGTCGGTCTGCTCCACGCGGACCAGGCCCTCGTCCTCGAGCTGGGACAGCGTCGGGTAGACCGAGCCGGGGCTCGGCCGCCAGCGGCCACCGGAGCGGTCGGCGATCTCCTGGATGATCTCGTAGCCGTGCCGCGGCTGCTCCGCGACCAGGGCGAGGACGGCCAGCCGGACGTCACCGCGGTTGGTGCGCCGGCCGCGCCGCCCGCCGCGCGGGCCGCCGAAGCCGCGGCCGCGGGGACCACCGGGCCCGAACGGCCCGCCGGGCCCGAAGGGGCCACCCGGTCCGCCCGGACCGCCGAAGGGGCCGCCCGGGAAGGGCCGTCCGCGGCGGCCGCCGCGCGGGTGCTCGGCGCCGCGCTCGTCCGGGCCGCCGTCTCCGCCGTCCATGCCGACGTTCACGGTGATGTCGGGTCGTTCCGGTGCGAACGGGGGTCGCCCCCGTCGTCCGCCCCAGCCGCCGCCGCGCGGGCCACGGGGGCCGCGCGGACCGAAACCGCGGAACTCGCCGCCGAAGCCTTCTGCCATCGCGTCGCGCAGGGCGGCGCGGGGATCCCATGCAGGGTTGTGGGAAGTCATGTCTGTCTCCTTGGATCTGGTTCGAGCCATCTCATCAGCTCGTGTGCCATCACGATATATCGCTATGCATCGGCGATGCAAAGGTCAGTTCTGTGATGCCGATCACATATTGATGGGACCCCGGCGATGGTCGGTACGCGCCGCGTCACACCTCCGGGTATGGCCCGGATCACGGCAGTGCGTCCTGCTGGTCCTGTTCGTCCGTTTCATGAGACCCTGGGCGGGGTCGAGGGCGAGCGGAGGGCCGATGCTGCGGGTGGTGGGCGCGCTGCTGCTGGTGGTCCTCGCGTTCTCGCTGGTCGGGGCCGTGTTCCAGTTCCTGGCCTGGGCACTCGTCGTCGGCGCCGTCGTCTTCGCCGGGGTCGTGGTGTGGTCCGTCGCGGGCCGGGGCGACCGCCGGCGCCTGAACCGCTGACGCTCCGCAGAACTACGGGGGTGCCCGGGCACGTCCTCCGTCAGGGTTCTCCGTATGGACGGAACCGGAGTGTTGCGTGGTGGCGCCCGCCTGCTCGGCGGCCTGGTCCTCGCCCTGCTGGTGGCGGCGAGCTGGCTGGTCTGGACCGGGGGAGTCGGAGCGGCCCACGCCCCCTGGCAGGTCGCCGGGGCGCTGGCCTGCGCGGTCGCCCTCACCGTGCTCGCGCCGCGGTGGCTGCCCGGGCCCGTCGTCATCGTCGTCGCGCCGCTCGCCTTCACGGTCGCCTGGGCGGTGAGCGCCCGCACGGCGGACGACTCCGGGCTCTGGGCCGTCGGGGCGATCATGGTGCTGCTCGGCTCGGTCGCGGCGACGCTGCTGCTGGTGCCGCTGGGCACATTGCTGCGGGGAACGCGCCCGGCCGGCTCGGCGTTGAACCGGACGTGACGACCTTTTCCGCCCGCCCCGGACGGCGGGCCGCCTTCCTGGTCCTCGGCCGCGCGCTCGTGCAGGGCCGCCGTCCCGGTTCGCCGGGCCTGGCGGACCGTGCGCGGGCCCTCCCGCGGATGGCGCTGGGCGCGGTGAGCGGGCGCTACCCCGCGCTCACCCGTGGCCGGCTCGCGATGCTGGTCCTCGCCGTCGCGTACCTGGTGTCGCCGATCGACCTGGTGCCCGAGGCCTTCCTCTCGGTGTTCGGGCTGCTCGACGACGGTGTGGTCGCCCTCTGGCTGGGCGGCGCGCTGCTGGTGGAGACCCAGCGCTACCTCGAGTGGCAGCGGGCCGGGGCCCCGGACGTCGTCGACGGCGAGCTCGTCTGACCCGGAGCCCGGCCGAGAGCCTCCCGCAGCCGGCAGGCCGTCATGCGGGGCGCGGTGCGTGGAAGGGCGCGGGGATGACCTCCCGCGGCCAGCGGGTGTCCGGGCTGTGGCGGATCATCGGGTCCGTGCCGCCCAGGGCCGGTAGCCAGGTCTCGACCATCCGGCCGTCCGCGATGCGGAAGGCCTGCACCCAGTCCCACTGACGCCCCTTGCCCATTGTCCAGGAGGCGGTGGCGATCACGAGATCGTCCTGTCCGATGAGGAAGTAGCGGAAGTCGCTGATCTCCCAGTCGGCGCCGACGCGTGTGAGCGCATCGCGATACTGCTCACTCGTCAGGGGATTGGCTGCGCCGCTCATGTCGTGCCGGAGGTACACCGGTCCGGCGATGGCCGGAACGAGGTCGAAAGCGCATTTCGCCCACATCTCGTCGTACCAGCGGGCGAGGACCGCCTTGGTGCCGGTCGCCGCACCGGTGCTCTCGGGGACCTCCGCACCGGTCCAGGCCGCGTCGGCATTCGGATAGACACGGGGGCTGTTACCGCCCATGCCGGGGAGCCAGGTCTCCACGATCCGCCCGTCCTCGATGCGGAACAACTGCACCCAGTCCCACTGGACACCGGTGTCGAACTCCATGCGGCCGATCGAGCCGACATGGTCCCCGTCCGCGACCAGGCGATAGGCGAAGTCCGTGACCGCCGTGCCCGGCGCGCCCGCGGCGGCGATCCGCGCGTAGTCCTCCGCCCGGATCGGATCGGTCGCGCCGCGCGAATGGTGGCGGACATAGATCGGACCGGCGAGCTCGGGAATGAGCGCGAAATTCATCTCCGCCCACATCTCGTCGTACCAACGCCGCATCAGCGCGGTGTTCGCACCCTCTTTCGCACCCATTGCTTCTCCCCTCGCAACGGCAGTCGACTCGGCAGTGATGCCCGACGCCGCCCCGTTCCGGAACTGGGCGGCGCTCCGCCGAGCCACCGCGTCCGAAACCCCGAGGGTCTCCTCGGCGACCGCGGAGCAATGGCCTCGCCGGTGCCGCCGATACCTGCCGATGACGATAACAGCGCCGGCCGCGGATCCACGGGTGTCGAACCCGGGGCCGCCGGTGTAGACAGCAGGCGTGCGCGCGATCGTCTGCCAGGCCCCCGGTGGGCCCGAGGTGCTCCGGCCCACCGACATCCCCACTCCCGAGCCCGGCCCCGGCGAGGTCCGGGTCCGGGTGCAGGCCGCCGGGGTGAACCCGATCGACTGGAAGACGCGGTCGGGTGGGGGACCGGCACGGAACTTCACCGGTCCGTTCGTGGTCGGGTGGGACGTCGCGGGTGTGGTCGACGCGCTCGGCCCCGGCGCGGAGGGCCTGTCGGTCGGCGACCCGGTGCTGGGCATGGCCCGGTTCCCGAGCCCGGACGGTGCCTACGCGGAGTACGTCACCGCCCCGGCCGGCCACTTCCGCGCCCGGCCGGACGACCTGCCGGTCGTCGAGGCGGGGGCGCTGCCGCTGGCGGGCATGACAGCGTGGCAGAGCCTGGTCGACGTCGGGAACCTGCGGGCCGGTCAGCGGGTGCTGGTCCACGCGGCGGCCGGCGGGGTCGGGCACCTCGCCGTGCAGATCGCGAAGGCCCTCGGCGCGCACGTGATCGGCACGGCCTCGGGCCCGCGGCTCGGGCTGCTGCGCTCGCTCGGCTGTGACGAGGTCGTGGACTACACCGCGCATCCCTTCGAGGAGGCGATCGCGCCGGTCGATCTCGTGTACGACCTGGTCGGCGGCGAGACGGCCGTCCGCTCGCTCGGCCTGGTGAAGCCCGGCGGCCTGCTGATCTGCCTCCCGACCGTCGCGGCCGACGCGGCGCTCGAGGCGGCATCCGCCCGCGGGGTCCGGGCCAGCGGGGCGCTGGTGGACCCGGCCGGCGGCGGCCTCTCCGAGCTGCTCGCGCTCCACGCCGAGGGCCGCCTGCGGGTCCTCGTCGCGGACACCTTCCCCCTCGACCGGGCCGCGGACGCCCACCGTCTCGGCGAGCAGGGCCACACCCTCGGCAAGCTCGTCCTGACCGTCTGAGTCGTCAGGCACGGCCCTGGGCTGCGGGGACGTAGCCGAGGGCATAGCCCGTGGGCGTCGGGTGGTAGGCCGCGGGCGAGCCCGGCGGGGTCAGCCAGGGATCCGCGCCGCAGATCCCGTGGCCGGTGAAGGCGGGCCGGACGTCGACGAACGTGGCGCCCCAGCGTCGGGCGCTGTCGGCGATCGCCGCGTTCAGGACGTCCGCGCCCGCGTTGATCCGGGCGCGGCGGGCGGCATCCGGGACCAGGGGGGTGCCGCAGGTCGCGTTCTCGTCGAACAGGTGCGGATAGCCCAGCACCAGGACCTTCGCCTGCGGGGCGCGCCACCGGACCGCGCCGTACACCAGCGCCAGCGCCGAGGGCAGGACGTACCTCGCGACCCGCTCCCCGGCCGTCACCGCCTGGTCGCAGCCGGAGTCCGTCGCGGCCGTCGAGCAGCGGGCGAGGACGGGGACGAATCCGGTGTCGTTGCCGCCGACGGTGATCGTGACGAGCCGGGTGTCACGGGTGACCGCGCCGATCTGATGGCGCAGCACCTGGGCCGTGGTGGCACCGCTGCAGGCCACCGAGGTGAAGGCCGACGCGTCGACGCGCGCGGCGAGCACCGCCGGGTAGCCGGCCGGGCTGCGCAGGCACGCACCCGACGCCGGGTCGGGAGGGGCGCCGACGCCGGCCGCGTAGGAGTCGCCGAGGGCGACGTACCTCGGCCCGGTGGCGGCGGCCGCGGTCCCGGCGCCCGCCAGGAGCGCGCCGACGAGCAGGACGAGGATCGCGAGCACGGGGACCGGCGCGCGCAGGAACGGTCTCGGCACCCCACCATCCAGCCATCCCGGGTGCGGTGGGGGACACCGCCGTCCGGCTTGACGCCGAGCGGGTGGTTCGTTCCCGATCATGGGGAAACGCCGTTGGCCGCAGGCGGGCGCGTGACCGGTCCCACAGGTCTCACGCTCCGTCGTGATCGGACTCCGGATGGCGACGACCGGCACGTCACAGTGCTGTTCCGTGCGGTGAACGGCGGGCGAACGACGCGGCGTGTTTCGCCGACACGCCGCCCGTTGCCGCTTGCCGCCCGCTTCCGTCCGGTGGACCCCCCGAACGCAACCTCGGGGTTCCGGCTCCTCGGATCCTCGCTAACGTCGTCGCCGGATCACGACGAGGTCACGAACAGGACGCCGGACCGCCACCCCCGAGGCGGTCCGTCCCGGCCCCCCACCGGATGTCCGGCCGCCGTCACGATCCGGAAGGAAGATCGTGGCACGGCATCGCTCCCCCCGGGGCCGTCGCGCGATCGTCGGGTCCCCGCTGTTCGCCGCCCCCGCGGCGGCAGCGGGGACCGGCGGACTGCGCGCCGATCCGGACCCCGTCCTCTCGTTCCCCTCGCTGCCCCGGCTCCCTTCGGTCGGCATGCTCACCGAGCTCCCGCTCCCCGCGCGGATGGCCGCGGTGGCCGTCCTCGGCGGCGCCGTCGCCGCGGCCGGCCAGGCGGCCTGGTCCGGCGCGCTCCCCGCGCAGAGCTCGAACGCGCTGCACGCCGGCCTCGTCGAGCTGACCGCCGGCGCAGCCCACGTCGTCGCGGACCCCGCCGACCGCGCGGTCGCCGACCTGGGGGACCGCAAGGTCCGCGTCGCGGTCGCACCGGTGGCTCCGGCGGTCTCCGGCGCGCAGATCGCCGTCGGCGCCGTGCCCGAGGTCGCGTCGGTGACCAAGGCCGCAGACCTGCACGCCGCGGCCGCGGCGGCCGCCGAGAAGGCCGCCGCGGACGCACTGGCCGCGACGCGGGCAGCGGAGGCCGAGGCGGCGCGCAAGAAGGAGGAACTGGCGAGGGTCGGCGCCTCCGCGAGCGCGGCCGGCGGCATCCAGATGCTGGTCGGACGGGTCACGTCCGGTTTCGGCGCCCGCGGCGGCACGTCGCACATGGGGCTGGACATCGCGGCGCCGATCGGCACCCCGATCCACGTCCCGCTCGGCGGCACCGTGATCAGCTCCGGGCCGGCCAGCGGTTTCGGGCTGTGGGTCCGCGTGCAGCACGACGACGGCACGATCACGGTCTACGGGCACATCAACCGGTCGCTCGTGAGCGTCGGGCAGCGCGTGCAGACCGGGCAGGTCATCGCCGAGGTCGGCAACCGTGGCGAGTCCACGGGGCCGCACCTGCACATCGAGGTGATCACGCCGGGCGGGGCGAAGATCAACCCGAAGCCGTGGCTGGACCAGCGGGGGATCGGCTACACCTGAGCTACCGGTAGGCCTCCAGCGCCCGGATCTTGTTGGTGACGTCGAGGGCGGCGACCTTGTAGGCCTCCGACAGGGTCGGGTAGTTCAGGACCGTGTCGACGAGGTAGTCGACCGTGCCGCCGCAGCCCATGATCGCCTGCCCGATGTGCACGAGGTCCGTGGCGTTCGTGCCGAAGACGTGTACCCCGAGCAGCGTGCGGTCCTCGGTGGAGACCAGCAGCTTGAGCATGCCGTAGGAGTCCCCGACGATCGCGCCGCGCGCCAGCTCGCGATACCGGGAGATGCCCACCTCGTACGGGGTGGCCGTGCCGGTCAGCTCGGCCTCGGTCTTCCCGCAGTACGAGATCTCCGGCACGGTGTAGATGCCGATGGGCTGCAGTCCGTGCAGCTCGCGCGCGGGCTCGCCGAAGGCGTGGTTCGCGGCGAGGCGGCCCTGGTCCATGCTCGTGGCGGCCAGCGCGGGGAAGCCGATGACGTCGCCGACGGCGTAGATGTGCTCGACCTCGGTCCGGTAGTGGGCGTCGACGGCGATCCGGCCGCGTCCGTCCGCCGTCAGGTTCGCCTTGTCCAGGGCGAGGGCGTCGGTGACGCCCTGGCGGCCGGCCGAGTACATCACCATGTCCGCGGGGATCTTCTTCCCGCTGGCCAGCGTGGTGATCGTGCCCTTGCTGGTGTTCTCGACCCGCGCGACCTCCTCGCCGAAGCGGAACGAGACGCCCTGGTCGCGGAGGTGGAACTTGAGCGACTCGACCACCTCGGGATCACAGAAGTCGAGCATGGCCGGCCGCTTCTCGACGACCGTGACCTTGGTGCCCACGGCCGCGAACATCGAGGCGTACTCGATGCCGATGACACCGGCGCCGACCACGACCATGGACGTCGGCACCCGCTGGAGGTGCATGACGGCGTCGGAGTCGATGACGTGGTGGTGCTCGTCGTCGAACTCGACCTCCGGCGGGCGCGCCGGGCGGGTGCCGGTGGCGATCACGATGAACTCGGCGGTGACGGTGACGTGGTCGCCGCGCTCGGAGCCCACCACGGTGACGGTGTGCGGGTCCTCGAAGTGCGCCGTGCCGCCGATGATGTCGACGTGGTTGCGCACCAGCTGGTTGCGGATGATCTCGACCTCGCGGCCGACCACGTGCTGGCAGCGGGCGAGCAGGTCCGCGATGGTGATCTCGGACTTGACCCGGTAGCTCGCGCCGTACATCTCCCGCTGGGCGAACCCGGTGAGGTAGAGGACGGCCTCGCGCAGCGTCTTCGACGGGATGGTGCCCGTGTTCACGCAGACGCCGCCCATCATGTCGCGGCGCTCCGCCACGGCGACGCGCTTGCCGAGCTTCGCGGCGGCGATCGCCGCCTTCTGGCCGCCCGGCCCGGAGCCGATCACCAGCAGGTCGTAGTCGTACACCGACCGCCCCCTTCGCGTGTCCGCCTGTCCCGGGACAGCCTCCCGGGGTGGCGTGGCGGGGGCAACCGGCGGACGTTACATCTGGGGGACGACAGTCCGTCCGGTTCGCGACGGCCGAGGGCGGAGTTGTCCCCACTCCGTTCTGTGACGCTGTTATCGGGGTGTTCCCGGCCGGTTGTCCACAGGCCCCGGAAGTCGCCCTTCCGGGATGTCGGCGGGCCGGATGAGGCTGTGCCCCATGAGTTCCCTGCCCTTCCTGCCTCCCGTCCCCGCCTCCGATCCCGCGCTCCGCGTGGGGACCGAGGGCCTGCTCGCCGCGGTCCCGGTGCTGCTGGGGTTCCGGCCCCGGGACTCGCTGGTGCTGGTCGCGACCGGTGGACCGGGCGGGCGTCGGGTCGGCCTGGTGCTGCGGGCGGACCTGCCGCCGCCCGGGGAGATCGGGGAGTTCTGTGACATGGCGGCGCGCTCGCTGTGCCGGCAGGAGCTGTCCGGCGCGGCCGTGATCGTGGTGGGTGGGGGAACGGCGGCCGGCGGGGTCCCGCCGCGGGGCGACGTGGCCGCCGCCGCGGGGGCCGCGCTGCGGGAACGGGGAGTGGGGGTCCACACGGTCGCCTGGGTGGCGGCGACCGAGGAGGGCGCGAACTGGTGCTGCTACCCGGCGGCGGGGTGTGGCTGCTCCGGCCTGCTGCCGGATCCGTCGTCCACGGTGCTCGCCGCCACGGCGGTGTCGCGGGGTGCCGTGGTGTACGGGTCGAGGGAGGAGCTGGAGCGGCAGGTGCTGCCCGCGGCGGGCTCGGGCCGGGTGTGGTCGAGGAGCGCCGGGTCGGACGGAACCGGCTCGGTGCAGGCCGGCTCGGCACGGGCCGGCTCGGCGCCCCGCGGCTCGGCACGTGCGGGCTCGGCGCATGCGGGCTCGGTGCGTGGCGGTGCGAGGCGGACCGGCTCGGCCGGGCGGGAGGCGCGGCGGCGGATGCTGCAGGAGGCGCTCGACGACGCCGAGGCCGGCCGGCTGCTCGTCGGTCCCGAGCTGGCCGAGGGGATGGCGTCGGCGTTCGACGAGCCCTCGTTCCGTGAGATCGCCCTGAACACCTGCGCCGGCCCGCGGGCCGCGGCCGCGGAGCAGCTGTGGGCGGCGCTCGCCCGGGCCTGCCCGGGGCGCGCGGCCGCCGATCCCGCGGCGTACCTGGCGGTGTGCGCGATCCTGCGTGGCGACGGGGCGCTCGCCACGATCGCCCTCACCCGCGCCCACGAGGTCTGGCCCGGGCACCTGCTCGCGTCGAGCCTGATCGTGGCGATCGACGCGGGCTGGGGGCCCGCCGAGGTCCGGGCGTGGATCGAGGAGGCGTGACCGGGGTGCCCGCGGTCGGTCTGCCCCGGGCCGTCCCGGCCGGGGCCCGCCGGCTCCGGCGCGCGGTCGGCGAGCTCGTCCGCCGGCGCCCGGGAAGCGCCGGCGGCCGTGAGGTCCGGTCAGACGCGGGTGCCGCGGGTGAACTCCCAGGCGTCCCCGACCATGGTGGTCAGGGCCGTGCGGGAGGGGTTCCAGCCGAGCTCGGTGCGGGCCCGCTCGCTCGAGGCGATCAGCACGGCCGGGTCGCCGGCGCGGCGCGGGGCGACGACGGCGGGGATCGGGTGCCCGGTGACCTCGCGGCAGGCCTCCACGACCTCGCGGACCGAGAACCCGTTGCCGCTGCCCAGGTTGTAGATCGCGTGCCGGCCCGGCTCGGCCTTGGTGAGCGCCAGCAGGTGGGCGTCGGCCAGGTCGTCCACGTGGATGTAGTCCCGCAGGCAGGTGCCGTCCGGGGTGTCCCAGTCGTCGCCGTACATCGCCACGGACTCGCGGGTCCCGCCGGCGACCTGCAGCACGATCGGGATGAGATGGGTCTCCACGGCGTGCCGCTCACCGAAGCGGCCGTGCGCACCGGCCACGTTGAAGTACCGCAGGCTCACCGCGGCCAGCCCGAACGCGTGCGCGTACGAGGTGATCATGGTGTCGATGGCGAGCTTGCTGGCGCCGTAGGGGTTCGTGGGCCGGGTCGGCGCGTCCTCGCGGATCGGCACCTCCTCGGGCTCGCCGTACACCGCGGCGGTGGAGGAGAACACCAGGCGCGGGGTGCCGTGCTCGCGGATCGCCTCCAGCAGCCGGAAGGTCCGGACGACGTTGTTCTCCCAGTACAGCTGCGGCTTCTCCACGGACTCGCCGACCAGCGAGCGCGCCGCGAAGTGCAGCACCCCGTCGAAGCCCTCGGCCAGCAGCGGCCCGGCGGCCTCGGAGAGCTCACCCTCGACGAACCGGGCGCCCTCGGGCACCGCGTCCGCGTGACCCGTGGACAGGTCGTCGAGCACGACGACCTCGTGCCCCGCCTCCAGCAGGTGCGCCGCGTTGACGCTGCCGACATAGCCCGCGCCGCCGGTGACGAGCAGCTTCACGAGGTCCTCCTCCGGTTCACGGCCCGTGACCGCCGTGCCGGCGCGCCCGTCCGGGCGCGGCCGGGCCATGGCCCGGGTGTCTCGGCGGAGACGTTCTCACGACCGCGGCCCGGCCGGATCGCCCACCCCCGGGCGCGGCCGGCCGGCCGGGATCAGACGGGGCGGACCAGGACCGCGTGGGCGATCAGGGGGGCGACCGTGGACCGCTCGCCGTCCTCGGTCACGGGCACGGCGTCGCCGAAGCGCGGGATCGAGCCGACCTCGACGTCCTTGCCGGGCACGATGCCGGCCAGCTTCAGCTCGCCCATCAGGTCCGGGTCGACCTGGACGTGCTCGGCGATGCGGCGCACCTCGACGCGGCCGCCACCGCGACGGGCGAACTCGTCGAGCCGCTGCAGCCCGACCTCGAGGCTGGGCGGCCCGGCGATCCGGGCGGACTCGTCCTCCGGGTCCGCGGCCAGCTCGTCCAGGCCGGGGATCGGGTTGCCGTACGGGGAGACCTGCGGGTCGTCGAGCAGCGCGACGAGCTTGCGCTCGACGGCGTCGCTCATGACGTGCTCCCAGCGGCAGGCCTCGGCGTGCACCAGTTCCCACTCGAGGCCGATGACGTCGATCAGCAGCCGCTCCGCGAGGCGGTGCTTGCGCATGACGGCGACGGCGCGGGTGCGCCCGTCGTCCGTGAGCTCGAGATGACGGTCCCCGGCCACGACCACGAGCCCGTCGCGCTCCATCCGGGCCACGGTCTGGCTGACGGTCGGCCCACTCTGCCCGAGGCGCTCGGCGATCCGGGCCCGGAGCGGGACGACGCCCTCCTCCTCGAGCTCGTAGATCGTCCGGAGGTACATCTCGGTGGTGTCGATGAGATCGTTCACGGCCGGCCCCTTCGTTCGTCGGACCAGTTTAGCGGCGCCCGTCCACGCGGCATCGCTGCAGCGTGCCGGCGTGCCCCCGGACCTGGTCGGTGTCCGGTGCGGCGCGGTGGGAGGGTGCACGGGAGGGATCGCGCGCGATCCCGGCAGCCAGGATAGCCGTGCAGGATGGGTGGCGTGGTGAACGGTGTGCAGCAGAACGTGACGGGTGTCGGCGCAGGAGGTGGGGAGGCGGGATGGCGCGCTCCGCTGATCGCTCCGGGTGATCTGGCCGCGGCCCTCGGTGACGAGCTCCCGCCGGTGGTGCTCGACGTCCGGTGGCGGCTGGGCGGGCCGCCCGGGCGGGCGGACCACCTGGCCGGGCATGTGCCGGGCGCGCTGTTCGTCGACCTCGACACCGAGCTCGCCGGGCCGACCGTGCCCGGGGGGGCGGGCGGCCGGCATCCGCTGCCGTCGGCCGAACGGCTCGGGGCGCTCCTGGCGCGGTGCGGCATCGATGCGCAGTCGCGGGTCGTGGCCTACGACGACGCGGACGGGTCCGTGGCCGCCCGAGCCTGGTGGCTGCTGCGCTGGGCGGGCCTGCCCGCGGACCGGGTTGCGGTGCTCGACGGCGGGTGGGCGGCCTGGCGGGCCGAGGGCCGGCCCGAGGAGCAGGGGGAGACCTCGGGTCCCGTGAGCACGGCCGGCCTGCCCGCGGCCGGCTCCATGCCCGTCCTCGACGCCGACGGCGCTGCGGCGCTGGCTGCGGGCGGGGTGCTGCTCGACGCCCGCGCCGGGGCCCGCTACCGCGGTGAGACCGAGCCCGTGGACCCCCGTGCCGGGCACGTCCCCGGAGCCGTCAGCGCGCCCTCCGCCGAGCACGTCGGACCGGACGGACGCTGGCTCGCCCCCGCCGACCTGGCCGCGCGCTTCCGCGCCCTCGGCGTGGACGGGGCAGCCGCCGACGGGGCCGCCGCGGAGGGGGCAGGCGCGGGGCCGGGAGCCGGCGGGGCCGCAGGCGGGGCAGGGGTCGGCGCCTACTGCGGGTCCGGCGTCACCGCCTCGTCGGTCGTGCTGGCGCTCGAGGTCGCCGGGCTGACGACACCGGAGCACCCGGCAGCGCTCTACGCGGGCTCGTGGTCGGACTGGTCCTCCGACCCGGGGCGACCCGCCGCGACCGGTCCGGAGCCCGGGACGGCCGGCACCCCGGGAGCAGGCACCCCGCGAGGAGGCACCCAGTGACCCGGGCCCCGGGCCGTGGCCGAGGCCCGGCGATTCGCCTACGGTCCGCCTCATGAGCCCGCGCACCTCCGTCGTCTGGACCCCGGAGTTCCTCCGCTACCAGCTCTCGGACGACCATCCGCTGAACCCCGTGCGGCTCGACCTGACCATGCGGCTGGCCACCGAGCTGGGGGTTCTCGACGGCGTCGAGACGGTGGAGCCGGAGCCCGCGACGGAGGAGGACCTGCTGCGGGTGCACGAGCCGGGCTACCTGTCGGCGGTGCGGTCCGCGCCGGAGATGCCGTTCGACGTCGGGCACGGGCTCGGCACGGACGACAACCCGATCTTCTTCGGGATGCACGAGGCGAGCGCGCTGATCTGCGGGGGCTCCTTGCGGGCGGCGCGGGAGATCGCGGAGGGCCGCGCGGACCGGGCGGTGAACATCGCGGGCGGGCTGCACCACGCCATGCCGGGCCGGGCGGCGGGCTTCTGCGTGTACAACGACTGCGCGGTCGCGATCGCCTGGCTGCTGGAGCAGGGCTACGAGCGGATCGCGTACGTCGACGTCGACGTCCACCACGGCGACGGCGTGCAGACGATGTTCTACGACGATCCCCGCGTCATGACCGTCTCCCTGCACCAGCACCCCCTCACCCTCTGGCCGGGCACCGGCTGGCCCGCCGAGCTGGGCAAGGGCCGCGGCGAGGGCTACTCGGTGAACATCCCGCTGCCCCCCGGCACCGGCGACGCGGGCTGGCAGCGGGCCTTCCACGCCGTGGTCCCGTCGTTGCTCGACGAGTTCCGCCCGCAGATCCTCGTCAGCGAGTGCGGGGCGGACGCCCACTCCGAGGACCCGCTGGCGAACCTGGAGCTGTCCGTCGACGGGCAGCGCGCCACCTACCGGGCCATGCGCGAGCTGGCCGAGCGCACGTCGGGCGGGAAGTGGCTGATCCTCGGCGGCGGCGGGTACGCGCTGTTCCGGGTGGTGCCGCGGGCCTGGACGCACCTGCTCGCCACCGCGCTGGACCGCGACCTCGAGCCGGCGACGCCCCTGCCCGCGAGCTGGATCTCCCACGCCACCACGCTCACCCGGCGCCCGCTGCCCGTCGCGATGACGGACGACGCCGACCCGGCGTGGACGCCGTGGGGCGACGGCGTGACCGACCGGGTCGACGGCGCCGTCCTGGACACTCGCCGGGCGGTCTTCCCGCTGCACGGCCTGGACCCCGACGACCCGCGGGACTGAGCCATGTCCGAGATCCCCACCAGCACAGGGACCACCCCGTGACCAGCCCGACGAGCCCGACCGGCCCGACCCCCGACGGCCCGCGCGCCGAGCGCCCGGGAGCCGACCCGCCCTACCCCCGGCACTGGGAGGCGGACATCGTCGCCTCCGACGGCCGGATCGTGCACCTGCGCCCGATCCTGCCCTCGGACGCGGACGCCCTCCTCGACTTCCACAAGCAGCTCTCCGACCGCACCCGCTACCTGCGCTACTTCGGCCCCTACCCGCGGATCCCCCCGCGCGACCTCGAGCGGTTCGTGACGGTCGACCACCACAAGCGGGTGGCGATCCTCGCGCTGCTCGGGGACGAGATCATCGCCGTGGGCCGCTACGAGGGCCTCTCCGACCCGGGGACGCCGGACGCGCCCGTCGCGTCGGCCGAGGTCGCGTTCGTCGTGCGGGACGACCACCAGGGCCGCGGGCTCGGCTCGATCCTCCTGGAGCACCTGGCGGCCGCGGCCCGGGAGAACGGGCTGTCGCACTTCGAGGCCGAGGTCCTGGTGGAGAACCACCAGATGGTCCGGGTCTTCCGCGAGGCCGGCTACCAGGTCCGCCGCGCCTTCGCCGAGGGCGTGCTGCACCTGGAGTTCGACATCGACCCCACCGAGCGCTCGATCGCCGTGCGGGACTCCCGCGAGCAGGCGGCGGAGGCGCGCAGCGTGGCGAACGTGCTGCACCCGACCTCCGTCGCGGTGATCGGTGCGTCCACGGACCCGGCGAAGATCGGGCACGCCGTGCTGGCGAACCTGTTGCGCGCCAACTTCACCGGGCCCGTCTACCCGGTCAACGCCGACGCCCGCTCGGTGCGCGGGGTGCGCGCCTACGCCTCCGTCACGGACATCCCGGACCCGGTGGACCTCGCCGTCGTCGCCATCCCGGCCGCGGGGGTGGACGACGTCATGGACTCCTGTCTGGAGAAGGGCGTCAAGGCGCTGGTCGTGGTCAGTGCCGGGTTCGCCGACGCCGGCGGCGACGGCAGCAGCGCCGAGCGCCGGCTGGTCACCGAGGCCCGCGCCCACGGCATGCGCGTGATCGGGCCGAACGCGCTCGGTGTGGCGAACCTCGACGACGCCGTGCGGCTCAACGCCACGCTGGCCCCGGACCTGCCGGCCCGCGGGCGGCTGGGCTTCTTCTGCCAGTCCGGCGCGCTGGGCACCGCGATCCTCGCGACGGCGAAGAACCGCGGGCTGGGCCTGTCGACCTTCGTGAGCGCCGGGAACCGTGCCGACGTCTCGGCCAACGACCTGCTGCAGTACTGGCAGACGGACGCCGAGACGGACGTCGTGCTGCTCTACCTGGAGACCTTCGGCAACCCGCGCAAGTTCGGCCGGCTCGCCCGGCGGCTGGCGCGGACCAAGCCGGTGGTGGCGGTGAAGAGCGGCCGCAACACCGCGCCGTCGCGGATCCGCGAGGCCGCGGTCCCGATCGACGAGGCCAGCGTCCGGGCGCTGTTCGAGCAGTCCGGTGTGATCCGCGTCGACACCATCGCGCAGCTGTTCGACACCGCTCTGCTCCTGGCCTACCAGCCGATGCCGCAGGGCCGCCGCGTCGCCGTCGTCGGCAACTCGTCCGCGCTGAACGTGCTGGTCACGGACTCCCTGCTCGACGAGGGCATGGTCGGCGCGGGCGATCCGGTGGACGTCGGGGTGACGGCGAGCCCGGAGGCCTTCGCCCACGCGGTGCGGTCGGCGCTGGAGGCCGGGGGAGAGGCGGAGGCGGACTCGGCGGTCGTCGTGTTCGTGCCGCCGATCGCGACCCCCGGCACCGAGTACGCCCGCGTGCTGCGGGAGACGGTCGCGGACTCCGGCAAACCGGTCGTGGCGGTGTTCCTCGCGGTCGAGGGTGTGCCCGCGGAGCTGGCCGTGCCATTGCCCGACGGGACGCCCGGGCCGGGGTCGGTGCCCTCGTACGCGAGCCCGGAGCGCGCGGTGCAGGCACTGTCGCGGGTCGCGCGGTACGCGGCGTGGCGGGCGCAGCCGCTGGGCGACTTCGTGCCGCCCGAGGGCCTGGACGTCGAGCGGGCGCGCTCGCTGGTCCGGGGCTGGGCCGCCGCGGAGCGGGAGCGCGTCCTCACCGACGACGAGGCCGTGCGGCTGCTGGAGTGCTTCGGGGTCGAGGTCACCGCGTTCCGCCGGGTCCGGGGTGCGGAGGAGGCGGCCGCGGCGGCGGACGAGCTGGGCTACCCGATCGCGATCAAGGCCGTCGGGGACCGCTGGCGGCACCGCACGGACCTGGTCGGGGTGCGGCTGGATCTGGGCTCGGCGGCCGCGGTGCGCCGCGCGTTCGCGGACGTGGAGCGGGTGACCGGCAAGGACGAGGTCTACGTGCAGCGCATGGCCCCCAAGGGCATCTCCTGCGTGCTGGAGGTGGCGGAGGACCCGTCGTTCGGCTCGCTGCTGTCGTTCGGCATCTCCGGGATGGCCACCCAGCTGCTCGACGACCGGGCGTTCCGGGTGCTGCCGCTGTCCAGGGACGACGCGGCGGCCCTGATCCGCGCGCCCCGCGCGGCCCCGCTGCTCACCGGTTACCGCGGCTCGGAGCCGGTGCGCCTCGACGCGCTCGAGGACCTGGCGCTGCGGATCGGCGCGATGGTCGAGGAGCTGCCCGAGGTCCGCTCCCTCGCCGTCGACCCCGTCCTGGCCTCCCCGGAGGGCGCCTTCGTCACCGGCGCCAGGGTCGTCCTCGGCCCCCCGCCGACGCGCGACGCCCCCGACGCCCCCCGCCGCCTCCGCTGACCCCGCATTATGGTTCCATAACGCGCGCTTTCGAGCCCGAAACCCGCATTATGGTTCCATAACGCATAAAATCGACCCCCGATTTCGCGTTATGGTTCCATAACGCGAAATCGGGGTGGGTGCCTCAGGTGCGGAAGGTGACCTGCAGGGTCGGTCGGCTCGTCTCCGAGAAGAAGTCGTTGCCCTTGTCGTCGACCACGACGAAGGCGGGGAAGTCCTCGACCTCGATCTTCCAGACCGCTTCCATGCCGAGCTCCGGGTACTCCAGGACGTCGACCTTGCGGATGCAGTCCTGGGCGAGCCGGGCCGCGGGGCCGCCGATCGAGCCCAGGTAGAACCCGCCGTTCGCGGCGCACGAGTCCGTGACCTGCTGCGACCGGTTCCCCTTGGCCAGCATGACCATCGAGCCGCCGGCCTCCTGGAACTGCTTCACGTAGGAGTCCATGCGGCCCGCCGTCGTCGGCCCGAAGGATCCCGACGCGTAGCCCTCGGGGGTCTTCGCCGGCCCGGCGTAGTAGACGGGGTGGTCCTTCAGGTACTGCGGCATGGGCTCGCCCGCGTCGAGCCGCTCGGCGATCTTCGCGTGCGCGATGTCCCGGGCGACGACCAGCGGCCCGGTGAGCGACACCCGGGTCTTCACCGGCAGCTGCGAGAGCAGCGCGCGGATCTCCGACATCGGGCGGGTCAGGTCGACCTTCACCACGTCGGCGTCCGCGGCGAGCTGCTCGTCGGTCACCTCCGGCAGGTACTGCGCCGGGTCCCGCTCGAGCTGCTCCAGGAACACGCCGTCCGCGGTGATCTTGGCCTTGGCCTGCCGGTCCGCCGAGCACGAGACGGCGACGGCGACGGGCAGCGAGGCGCCGTGCCGGGGCAGCCGGATCACCCGGACGTCGTGGCAGAAGTACTTGCCGCCGAACTGCGCGCCGATGCCGAAGTTG
This sequence comes from Pseudonocardia ailaonensis, assembly GCF_039531635.1. Lineage (NCBI taxonomy): Bacteria > Bacillati > Actinomycetota > Actinomycetes > Pseudonocardiales > Pseudonocardiaceae > Pseudonocardia > Pseudonocardia ailaonensis. Next base: position 194,885 of record NZ_BAAAQK010000007.1, read on the forward strand.
CGGGTGAGCTCCAGGACCTGCTGCTCGAGCTCGGGATCGCGGATCGCGTGCCCGAGCGCCGACCCCTCGGTGGGGAGGGTGTCGAGGTAGCGCGCCGAGGCGAGCTTGGCCACCTTGAGCGCGTACTCCGCCGACATGCCCCCGACGACGATCGCCAGGTGGTAGGGCGGGCACGCGGCGGTGCCGAGCGAACGGAGCTTCTCGTCCAGGAAGGAGGCGAGCCGCTTCGGGTTCAGCAGCGCCTTGGTCTCCTGGTAGAGGAAGGACTTGTTGGCCGAGCCGCCGCCCTTGGCCATCACCAGGAACTCGTACTTGGGCTGCTGACCGGGGACCGAGTAGAGCTCGACCTGGGCGGGCAGGTTGGTGCCGGAGTTGCGCTCGTCCCAGAAGGTGATCGGCGCCATCTGCGAGTAGCGCAGGTTGAGCTCGTCGTAGGCCTGGAAGACCCCGCGGGAGACGGACTCCTCGTCGTTCCCGCCGGTCAGGACGGTCTCGGTCTTCTTGCCGACGACGATCGCGGTGCCGGTGTCCTGGCACATCGGCAGCACCCCGCCGGCGGAGACGCAGGCGTTGCGCAGCAGGTCCGTCGCGACGAAGCGGTCGTTGCCGGAGGCCTCGGGATCGTCGACGATCGCGCGGAGCTGGGCCAGGTGCGAGGGGCGCAGGTAGTGCTGGATGTCCTTCACCGACTCGCGGACGAGGGCGGTGATCGTGGTGGGCTCGACCTCGAGGAACGTCCGACCCGGGAACGACGCAGACTCCACGATCTTCCCCGCGGGAAGGTCGAGCCGGCGGTACTCGGTGCGGTCGTCCCCGAGCGGAAGCACGTCGGTGTGGTGGAACTCGGGCATGGCCGAACGCTACCCCCGGTCCCCGGGTGGACACCCCACGGCGGGAACGTGACGTTGGTCGGGGAGCCGGACCGGCCCCCGTCCGGTCCGGCCCCCCTCGGCGCGCGCCGCACGGCTGTCCGATCAGCACGGAGCCGCCGGCGCGGAGGTTTCGGGGAGAGGTCCAGCGTTCCGGACGGCTCGGCCCACGTCAATTGTTCCCTGGCCAACTATCTCCGGAGGAGCCTCCGGAAACCGCCGCGGAGTCGTAGGGTGGGCCCATGCCTGGATCCATCCTGGGGACCGCGGTGCGCCGGGTCGAGGACCCCGACCTGCTCACCGGAGCCACCACCTACGTCGGGAACATCGTCGCCGGTCGGTCCGATGTCCTGCATGCGGCGTTCGTCCGTTCCCCCCTCGCGCACGCGCTCGTCACGGGTGTCGACACGGCGGAGGCGAAGGCGGCCGAGGGGGTCGTCGCGGTGTTCACCGCCGCCGATCTCGACCTGCCGGCCCACCACGGCCTGATGGCGCTCAACCCCGGGACGCCCAGGCCCCCGCTCGCCACGGACCGGGTGCGGTTCGTGGGGGAGTGCGTCGCGCTCGTCGTCGCGACCAGCCGCGCCGCCGCGGTCGACGCCACCGAGCTGGTGGAGGTCGACTACGACCCGCTGCCCGCCGTCGTCGACATGGAGCAGGCCCTGGCGCCGGACGCCGAGCTCGCGTTCCCGGAGCTGGGGTCGAACGTCGCGGGCGGGATGCGGGTACGGGACTCCGCCGCGGCCCTGGAGGGCGCCGAGGTCGTCGTCCGGGCGCGGATGGTGAACCAGCGGCTCGCGGTGGTGTCCCTGGAGGGCAACGCGATCCTCGCCGACCCGACCACCGGCGACGACACGGACTTCCCGCTCACCGTGCACGTCTCCACCCAGATGCCGCACGGCTTCCGCAACCAGCTCTGCGGCATCTTCGGCCTCGAGCAGGACCAGGCCCGGGTGATCGCGCCGCACGTCGGGGGCGGTTTCGGCGGCAAGGCCGGCCTGATCGCCGAGCACACGGCGACGATCGGGGCGGCGCGGGCGCTCGGCCGTCCCGTCGCGTGGGTGGAGACCCGCTCCGAGAACCTGCAGTCCATGCCGCACAGCCGCGGCCAGGTCGCCTACTACGAGCTGGGCCTGACCCGCGAGGGCCGGATGACCGGCCTGCGCTGCCGCGTGATCGGTGACTCGGGCGCCTACTCCGGCTTCGGCGGTGCCCTGCCGATCCACCAGACCTACACGATGGCGCCGGGCGTCTACGACATCGAGAAGGTCGGGTACGACGTCGTCTCCGCGATGACGAACACGACGCCGATGGGCGCCTTCCGCGGCGCCGGTCGCCCGGAGGCCGCGGCGCACCTGGAGCGGCTCGTCGACCTGGCCGCGGCCGAGCTCGGCATGGACCCGGTCGAGTTCCGCCGCAAGAACTTCCTCGCCCCGTTCACCGAGACGCACACGACGCCCGTCGGCGCGCAGTACGACGTCGGGGACTACGACCTGCCGCTGCGCGAGGCCCTGCGCCTGGGCGACTACGACAAGCTCCGCGAGGAGCAGGCCGCGCGCCGCGAGTCCGGCGATCCCGTGCAGCTGGGCATCGGCCTGGCCGTCTACGTCGAGATCACGGCCGGCGGCGGGGGCAGCGAGTACGGCTCCGTGCGGGTGCACCCCGACGGCACCGCCACGGTGCAGGCCGGCACGTCCGCGCACGGGCAGGGCCACGCGACGTCGTTCGCCATGCTCGTGTCGGACCGGCTCGGCATCCCCATGGACAGGATCACCTACGAGCAGTCCGACACGGCGACAGTCCCCCGCGGCGGCGGCACCGGCGGGTCCCGGTCGCTGCAGATGGGCGGCTCGGCCGTGCGGGTCGCGGCGGACGACGTGCTCACCCAGGCCACGGCGCGGGCGGCGGCGCTGCTCGAGGCCGACCCGGACGACGTGGCGCTGACCGACGACGGCGCCTTCGGTGTCGCCGGGGTCCCGAGCGCCACGGTGACCTGGGAGCAGGTGCTCACCGAGGGCGAGATCTTCGCCGGGATCGACGAGAAGCAGTCCGGCGCGACCTTCCCCTTCGGCGCGCACCTGTCCGTCGTCGAGGTGGACACCGAGACCGGGCGGGTCACGCCGCGCCGGCACATCGCGGTGGACGACTGCGGGCGGATCCTGAACCCGCTGCTCGTGGAGGGCCAGCAGCACGGTGGGCTGGCCCAGGGCGTGGCGCAGGCGCTGTTCGAGGAGGTGCTGTTCGACGCGGACGGCAACCCCACGACGGCCACGCTCGCGGACTACCACATCCCCACCGCGGCGGACCTGTTCCCGTTCGAGGCCGTCACCACCGAGACGCCGACGCACATGAACGTGCTGGGCGCCAAGGGGATCGGCGAGTCGGCCACCATCGGCTCCACGCCGGCGGTGCAGAACGCGATCGTCGACGCGCTGCGGCCCTTCGGCGTGAAGCACATCGACCTGCCGTGCACACCGGAGCGGGTGTGGCGGGCCGTGCAGGAGGGCGCGCGGGACCCGTGGCGCGAGCCGCCGGCGGTGTTCGGCGACCTCCCGCTCCGCGGCGGCGGCAGCGACGAGGAGGCGGGCGCGATCTGAC
>NZ_BAAAQK010000007.1:198375-239452 GCF_039531635.1 Pseudonocardia ailaonensis
TCCGATGCCGGGGTCCGACGCCGGGTCCGACGCAGGGGCCCGATGCACGGGTGCCCGGGCGTGATCGCCCCCACCCCCGGGTGTCGGATAACGCGTCGTGGCTCAGACTGCACGACGTGAGGCGAGGAGCGAGCGTGGAGAGCATCCGATGAGGCTGGCCACCATCCGCACGGCGGCGGGCACCCGGGCCGTGCGGGTCGACGAGCGGACGGCGACCGAGACCGGCGACGCCGACCTGCGGGCCCTGCTGTCCCGCCCGGACTGGGCGACGCACGCGGCCGCGGCGGCGGGCCCGTCGCACCCGGTCGAGGGGCTGGACTACGCCCCGCTCGTCCCCGCGCCGGAGAAGATCGTCTGCGTCGGCCTGAACTACCGGGACCACGTGCAGGAGATGGGCCACGACCTCCCGTCGTACCCGACCCTGTTCGCCAAGTACCCGCCCGCGCTGATCGGCGCGTACGACGAGATCGAGCTGCCCGCGATCTCCGACGCGGTGGACTACGAGGCCGAGCTGGTCGTCGTCATCGGCGAGTCGGTGCGGGACGCGGACGACGCGCAGGCCGCGGCCGCGATCGCCGGCTACTCGGTGCTCAACGACGTGAGCATGCGGGACTTCCAGAACCGCACCTCGCAGTTCCTGCAGGGCAAGACGTTCGAGCACGCCACCCCGCTCGGGCCCGTGCTGGTCACGCCCGACGAGCTGCCGGACGGCGGCTGGGCGATCACCAGCGTCCTCGACGGCGAGACGATGCAGAGCTCGACGACGGACCAGCTGGTCTTCGGCGCCGTGGAGCTCGTCAAGTACATCTCGGCGATCCTCACCCTCACCCCGGGAGACGTGATCGCCACGGGCACGCCCGGCGGCGTCGGCCACGCGCGCAGGCCTCCGCGCTACCTCACGGACGGCGCGGAGATCGTCGCGGCCGTCGCGGGGATCGGCGAGTGCCGCAACGTCTGCCGCAAGAAACCGTGAGCCACCCGCTCTCCACGACGTTGGCCTGGGCGGGCGACGGCGCGGCCCACCTGCGGGGTCTGATGGACCGGATGGGCGACGACGCGTTCCGCGCGCCGTCGGCCCTGCCCGGCTGGAGCCGCGCCCACGTCCTCACCCACGTCGCCCGCAACGCGGACGCGATGCTGAACCTCCTGCACTGGGCGCGCACGGGCGAGCAGACCCCGGCGTACGCGAGCGACGAGGCCCGGGACGCGGCGATCGACGAGGGCGCCTCGCGCACCCCCGCCGAGATCCGCGCCGACGTGGTCGCGACCTCGGACAAGCTGGCGCTCACGGTCAAGTCCATGCCCGAGGAGGCGTGGTCCGCGCGGATCCTCAACCGGCAGGGCCGTGAGGTCCCCGCCACGGAGATCGGCTGGATGCGGGCCCGCGAGATGTGGATCCACTCCGTGGACCTCGACGTGGGGGCCGGGTTCGCGGACTTCCCGCAGCCGATGCTCTGCGAGCTGGTCCGGGACGTCGTCGCGACGCTCGACGCGCGGGAGGACGGGCCGGCGCTGCTGGTCGTCGCCTCCGACAAGTCGATGACATGGCCGGCGGGCGAGGGGGACCGGACCGGCGTCGAGGGTCCCGTCGCGGACCTCGCCGCGTGGCTGGTCGGCCGCGGGCGCCCGCGGGCGCTGCGGGCCACCACGCCGCAGGGCGAGCGGGTGCCGCTGCCCGCCCTGCCCGCCTGGCTCTAAGGCTGGCCCCTCGTCAGCTCGTCGATCGTCGTCTGCAGGTGTTCGACGCGGGCGAGGGTCTCGTCCAGCCGGGCGTGCAGCACCGCGACCTCGGCGTGCAGCAGCGCGACCGCGCCGGGGTCCTCGGCCGGCACCGCCGACGCCGGCGCGGCCCCGGTCGCCGCGGGCTCCAGCGCCACGGTGATCCGTCCGGCCAGCTCGCCGAAGCGGTCCGGGGTGAGCACCGGCCGGTCCGCGGCGCAGCTGCGGCACACCGGCAGCAGCCGCCGCCAGCCCACGCTGCCGGCCCCGGAGTCCGCGAGCAGCTCGGCGGGCCGGCCGCACTCGCAGCGGCCGATCCGGACCGTGCGCACCCGCTGCCGGGCGTAGCGCAGGCCGCGCTCGTAGCGCCGGTAGCGGCCGGACGCGGCGATCTCCAGCAGCACCGCGCTGCGGTGGTCCGGCTCGCACGCGAGATCGCGCGCGGAGCCGATCTCGTGGAAGCAGTAGAACCCGCAGTCGCACCAGCGCGACGGGCACGCGTGCCGCGAGCCGTGCGCGCAGATGGCGTCGTCGACCGCGCGGTAGACGTGCGCCCTGCCGAGGGTCACCCCGCTGAACCCGCAGCTCCGGCCGTCGGCCGCGAGCATGGGGTAGGCGAGCTTGAACCCCGGCAGGGGCTCGTCCGACTGTTCGCGCGGACCACGGGCGAACGGTCCGCCCATGTGGAGGTCCGGTTCCTAGACCCGGGCGGGCTTCTCGACCGGTGTCTCGGCGGCGATCACGACCGGTGGGGCGTCGACCGTCTTCTCGTGCGGCTCCCGGGTCTCGGCGAGGCGCTCCGCCTCGCGGTCGACCGCCACGCCCTCCGCCAGCTTCCTGCCCAACCTCATGACGCCTCCCGGAGACTCGGTGCAGGTACGAGGGTGATCCCTCCGGCCGCGGTTGTCCAGCGCGGGGAGTGACGACCGTGTTTCGGCCGGGCGGGATCGCCCGGTCGCACTAGGGTGCGGTCGTGCAGGCTCCCGACTTCGCCGCCGTCCGCACCGAGTTCGCGCTCCCGTCCGGCTTCCCGCCCGAGGTGCTGGCCGAGGCCGAGCGGGCCGCCGCCGCGCCCGCCGGCGAGCGTGCGGACGCCACCGAGATCCCGCTCGTCACCATCGACCCGCCGGGCTCGAAGGACCTCGACCAGGCCGTCGGGATCACCCGGACGGCCGGCGGGTTCACGGTCCACTACGCGATCGCCGACCTCGGCGCCGTCGTCGCGCCGGGTGGGGCGCTCGACGCGGAGGTCCGCCGCCGCGGGCAGACGATGTACCTGCCGGACGGGTCGGTGCCGCTGCATCCGCCGGTCCTGTCCGAGAACGCGGCGAGCCTGCTCCCCGACGGGCCGCGCCCCGCCGTCCTCTGGCGGATCACCCTCGACGAGTCCGGGGAGAGCACCGCGGTCGACGTCCGGCGGGCGCTCGTGCGGTCGGTCGCCCGGCTCGACTACGCCGGCGTCCAGGCGGACTTCGACGCCGGCCGTCCGCATCCCGCGATCGCGGCCCTCGCCGAGCTCGGCCCGCTGCGCCGCGCCCTGGCCGTGGCCCGTGGGGCGATCGAGCTGGAGCTGCCCGAACAGGAGGTCGTGCCCGACGGCGCGGGCGGCTGGACGGTCCGGGTCCGCCGGCGCACCCCCGTGGAGGACTGGAACGCGGAGATCTCCCTGCTCACGGGCATGTCCGCGGCCCGGCTGATGCTCGACGCCGGGATCGGGATCCTGCGCACGCTGCCCGCCCCCGAGTCGGACGCCGTGGTCGAGCTGCGCCGGGTGGCCCTCGGCCTGGGCGTGGCGTGGCCGGAGGGGGCGAGCGCCGCGGAGATCCTCGCCGGGCTGAAGCGGGACACCGAGCCGCGCACCCTGGCCGTGCGCCGGGCGGCCACGGCGCTGCTGCGCGGGGCGAGCTACGCGTCGTTCGGGAACGGGGTGGCTGCTCCCGCGGATCCCGGGCACGGCGGGGTGGGCGCGCCGTACGCGCACGTCACCGCCCCTCTGCGACGCCTGGTGGACCGGTTCGGCAGTGAGGTCGCGCTGGCCGTCGCGGCCGGCGCCGAGGTCCCGGAGTGGATCCTGGAGGCGCTGCCCACGCTGCCGGAGCTGATGAGCGCCTCGGACTCGGTCGCCGGCTCCGTGGACCGCGCCTGCCTCGACCGGACCGAGGCCGCCGTGCTGGCGGGACGGGTGGGCGAGGAGTTCGAGGTCGCCGTGCTGCGCGCCGAGCCCGGCGAGATCTTCCTGGCCGATCCGCCCGTCCTCGCCCGCTGCGACGGCGACCTGAAGGCGGGCACCACGGCCCGGGTGCGGCTCACCGAAGCCGATCCCGCCACGGGGAAGGTGAGGTTCGCCTTACCAGGCTGACCCGGGTGCGTCGAGTGTCCGGATGAACACTGTCCGCGATGCCCGACCGGCCACTAGCGTCGTCGCCCGGACGGAAGGGGGCCCCGAGTGGCGCAGGTCCGGTACGGCATCGAGCACGAGATCGCGTTCCGCCGCGGCGACGGCGCGTTCGCGGACTTCACGAACACGACGTTCGAGGAGCTCCAGTCCATCGTGGATGCTCTGCCCGAGGATCCCGCGGACTACCCCGACCTGCGGATCGGCGACCAGGGGATCAAGCGCAAGCGCTGGTACGTCGAGGGTTTCGAACGCTTCGACGAGGCCGGGGAGCTGCTGCGCTGCGACCCCAAGGGCATCGAGATCCGCACCCGGATCCACGACTCGGTGGACGCCGCCGTCGCCGCCCTGGCCGCGGACGTCGCGTCGCTGGAGCGGGAGGCGGCCACCCGGGGCCTGACCCCGTGGGTGACGGGCTTCAACCCGGTGCGCTCGACCTACCCGATCGTGCCGCCGCTGAACGGGTGGGAGGCGCGGCACCGCACCGGATCACCCGAGGAGCGCACCGCCCACCTCCACATGGTCACCCACGGCCCGGACCTCAACCTCTCGGTCGCGGGGCTCGGGGGAGCGGAGCTGGTCGACGCCGGCGCGAAGCTCACCCACTACTCGCCCTGGATCGTGCCGTTCTCGTTCTCGTCACCGTTGCGCGACGGGGCACCGTGGGGCGGGCTCTCGGCCCGCACCGCCGTGCGCACGGGGGCGCGACCTGCGGCGATGGTGTTCCTCGAGCCGGGCTCGCCGCACGCGCTGGCGAGCGACCCGTCGCTGACCCAGCCGGCGCGGCTGCCCGCCGAGATCGGCCGGATCGAGTTCAAGGCCTGCGACGCCTGCCCCGACCCGGCCCTCTACGGCGAGCTGCTGAGCCTGCTCACCGGCCTGGTCCTGGACGACACCCTCCCGGGCCGCCGCACCACTCCCGACGCCGCCGCCCACCGGCACGTCGCGGTCGCCGGCCTGACCGACGACGACACCCACGCGGCCACGGGCACCTTGCTCACGGCCGCCGAGAAGTCCCTCGCGGACCGCCCGGCCGACCTCACCCGCCTCGCGAGCCTCCGCACCCGCTGGGACCGCCGCGAATGCCCCGCCACCACCATGCTCACCCGCACATAACCCCGCGGACGAGCCCGAACCACCCGCGAGTCGGCACATTCCGGAGCCTGAGTTGCACGTTCACGACGTCGTCGTCAGCGTGTGTTTCGGCCTCCCAAAAGTGCCGACTCGCGGGTTTCGGGTCGGTGGCGGCTCAGTGGTAGGTGTGCTCCTCGTCCGGGTAGGTGCCGCCCCGGACGTCGTTCGCGTAGGACTTCGCCGCGTCCAGGAGGATGCTGCCGAGGTCGGCGTAGGGCTTCACGAACTTCGGCTTGCGGCCCCGGTTCATGCTGGCCATGTCCGACCAGACCAGCACCTGGGCGTCGCATTCCGGGCCGGCGCCGATGCCGATGGTGGGGATCGTGAGCTCGGCGGTGACCCGCTTCGCCACATCTCCCGGGACCATCTCGAGGACCACCGCGAACGCGCCGGCGGCCTGCAACGCCAGCGCGTCGTCGACGAGCTGCTGCTCGGCGGACGTGCCGCGACCCTGGATCCGGAAGCCGCCCAGGGCGTGCTCGCTCTGGGGCGTGAAGCCGAGGTGCGCCATCACCGGGATGCCCGATCCGGCGAGCGCCTCGACCTGCGGCGCGAACCGGGCGCCGCCCTCGAGCTTGACGGCGTGGGCGCCGCCCTCCTTCATGAACCGGAAGCCGGTCTCGAGGGCCTGGGCGGCGGAGATCTGGTAGCTGCCGAAGGGCAGGTCGGCGACGACGAGCGCGTGCTTCGCGCCCTTGACCACCGCCTTGACCAGCGGCATCAGCTCGTCGACCGTCACCGGCAGGGTGTTCTCGTAGCCGTAGACGTTGTTGCCCGCGGAGTCGCCGACGAGCAGGACCGGGATGCCGGCCTCGTCGAAGATCTCGGCGGAGTAGATGTCGTACGCGGTGAGCATCGGCCAGCGCTCGCCGCGCTCCTTCATCTCCCGCAGGTGGTGGATCCGCGTCCGCTTCTGTGTCGTCGAAGCGGGGGTGGCGGTCCGGTACGGGGCCTGTACGGAATCGTGCTGGGACATCGGTGTCCGTCCTCCCTCGAGGCCTGCTCGGCAGGTCCCCGGGTCGTCTGGGGTGGTACATGCGGAAGCGTGACACCCGGCGGCCGGTCCCCGCATCGATCGGCGACGCACCTCACACGGCGGTGGGGGGAGCGTGCGGAACGAACCACCGGCTCTGCCCCCACCCCTCCGTTCCGTGACCACGGCCCGCCGCTGCCATGCTGACGGGGTGTCCCCGCTCCGTCGCTCCCCGTTCCTGCTCGTCCTGGTGCTGGTGGGAGTGCTCGCCGGCTGCACCACCGTCGCCGGGACCCCGACAGCGGCCCCCGCCCCGACGCCCGACGCCCTGAACCGCTACTACTCGCAGACCCTGAGCTGGGGCCCCTGCGCCCCGTTCGCCACCTCGTCGGACGCTGCGCGGTCGTTCGGCGACCCGCGGTTCGACTGCGCGAAGCTCGAGGTCCCGCTGGACTACGCGAAGCCGGACGGGAAGACCGCGCAGATCGCCGTCCTGCGGGCGAGGTCGACCGGGACCCCGCAGCAGCGGATCGGCTCCCTGCTGGTCAACCCCGGCGGGCCCGGCGCCCCGGGTACGGAGGCCGCGGCCGGGCTCGTCGACAAGGTGGGGCCGGGGATCACGAACCGTTTCGACCTGGTCGGGTTCGACCCGCGCGGGGTCGGCGCGAGCAGGCCCTCGCTCGACTGCCTGACGGACGCGGAGCAGGACCGGTACCGCGCGCAGGTCTTCGCCGACCCGTCCCCGGCCGGGGTGGCCGCGGCCGAGGCGCACAGCAAGCAGTACGCGGACCTCTGCGCCCAGCGCGTGGGCACGGACGTCCTGGCCAACGTGGGGACCCGGGACGTCGTCAAGGACATGGACATCCTGCGGCAGGTCCTCGGCGACGAGAAGGTCACCTACTACGGCTACTCCTACGGGACGTCGATCGGCTCGACCTACGCCGAGGCGTTCCCCTCCCGGGTCCGCGCCATGGTGCTCGACGGCGCCGTCGACCCCACCCAGGACACGATCACCGGGACCGTCGACCAGAGCGCCGGCTTCCAGCAGGCCTTCGACGCCTACGGGGCCTGGTGCACCACCCAGGCGAACTGTCCGCTCGGCCGGGACCCGAAGGCCGCGACCGCGACCTTCCAGAAGCTGGTCCAGCCCCTGATCGACCGGCCCGTCCGCACCGGGGACCCGACGCGCACCCTCGGCTTCCAGGACGCGATCACCGGCGTCTCGCAGGCGCTCTACCTGCGGGCGCTGTGGCCGGCGCTGTCCGTGGGCATCTCGCGGCTGGCGGGCGGGGACGGCTCGCTGCTGCTCACCCTCGCCGACCTGTACTACTCGCGCGGCGCCGACGGGAAGTACTCGAACATGCTGGAGGCCTTCCAGGCCATCTCGTGCATGGACAACACCCGGGTGACCGCACCGGCCGACGTCGCGAAGCTGGTCGACGGCCAGTACGCGGCAGCCCCGTTCACGGACACCGGACGGGGCCCGGTCGACGCCAAGGACCCCTGCGCGTACTGGCCGGTGCCGCCCACGATGGCGCCGCACACGCCGAAGGCGGACGGGATCCCGCCAGTGGTGGTCGTCTCCGTCACGGGGGATCCGGCGACCCCGTACCAGGCCGGTGTGGATCTTGCGAAGGATCTGAACGGGCGCCTGCTGAAGGTCGACGGGACCCAGCACACCGCCGGCTACCAGGGGACGAAGTGCGTCGACGACAAGCTGACGGCCTACCTGACGGACGGCACACTGCCCGCCGAGGGCGCCTCCTGCGTGCTCTCCGGCTCGTGAAGCACCCGAACGCGTCGCGCATCCCGACCAGCCACGAAACATTCACGTAACACGCCGTTCCTAGCCTGGCGCCCATGGACCGCCAGCAGGAATTCGTGCTGCGCACTCTCGAGGAACGCGACATCCGCTTCGTGCGGCTCTGGTTCACCGACGTGCTCGGCTATCTCAAGTCGGTGGCGGTTGCCCCGGCGGAGCTCGAAGGAGCCTTCGCGGAGGGCATCGGCTTCGACGGCTCCGCGATCGAGGGCTTCGCCCGGGTGTACGAGTCGGACATGGTCGCGCGCCCCGATCCGTCGACCTTCCAGGTGCTGCCGTGGGAGAGCAACGGGGAGCACTACTCGGCGCGGATGTTCTGCGACATCGCGATGCCGGACGGGTCGCCCTCCTGGGCGGACCCGCGGCACGTGCTGCGCCGGGCGCTGTCCAAGGCCGGCGAGGCCGGCTTCACCTGCTACGTGCATCCCGAGATCGAGTTCTACCTGCTCCGCGACCTGCCCGCGGACGGCAACCCGCCGGTCCCCGCGGACTCCGGCGGCTACTTCGACCAGGCCAGCCACGACGTCGCGCCGCACTTCCGGCGCAACGCCATCGAGACGCTCGAGTCGATGGGCATCTCGGTCGAGTTCAGCCACCACGAGGGCGGCCCGGGGCAGCAGGAGATCGACCTGCGCTACGCCGACGCGCTCACCATGGCCGACAACATCATGACCTTCCGGTACGTGGTGAAGGAGGTCGCGCTCACCCAGGGCGTGCGGGCGAGCTTCATGCCGAAGCCCTTCACGCACCACCCCGGCTCGGCGATGCACACGCACTTCTCGCTGTTCGAGGGCGACCGCAACGCCTTCCACGACCCGGACGACCCCTACGAGCTCTCCGAGACGGGCAAGGCGTTCGTCGCCGGGGTGCTGCGGCACGCGCGCGAGATGAGCGCCGTGACCAACCAGTGGGTCAACTCCTACAAGCGGCTGATCACCGGTGGCGAGGCGCCGACAGCGGTGAGCTGGGGTCACGCGAACCGGTCCGCCCTGGTCCGGGTGCCGATGTACTCGCCCGGCAAGTCGTCGACCCGGCGGGTGGAGATCCGCACGCTCGACTCGGCCTGCAACCCGTACCTGGCGTTCGCGGTGATCCTCGGCGCCGGCCTGCAGGGCGTGCAGAAGGGCTACGAGCTCCCCGCGGCCACGGAGGACGACGTCTGGTCGCTCACCGAGACCGAGCGCCGCGCCCTGGGCTACGAGGCGCTCCCGCAGAACCTCACCGAGGCGCTGCACGCGATGGAGCACTCGGAGCTGGTGGCGGAGATCCTCGGCGAGCACGTCTTCGACTTCTTCCTGCGCAACAAGCGCGCGGAGTGGGACGCCTACCGCCGCAACGTCACCCCCTACGAGCTGGCCACCTACCTCCCCGTCCTCTGAAATGCCGCACCATGGAACCATAATGCGATTTTCGGGCACCCGATTTCGCATTATGGTTCCATGACGCAGGGGGAGTGGATTCGCCTCGAGAGGTTCGACGGGGCGTGGGAGGCTCACGACCCGGACGCGACCTTCAAGGCCGAGGTGGCCGACCACGGCCGCCTCGACCCGCTCCACACGCTGCGCGGGCTCAGCGCGCACACCGGCATCCCGGTGGGCGCGCTGGCCCGCTACGTGCTCGCGAAGTTCGCGACGACCGGGTCCTCCGGTCTGCTCGAACTGGGCCCGGCCATGGTGTCCCGGCTGCGCGAGCCGGTGCTGCGGGCGGAGGAGGCGGGGACCGACGAGGCCCGGCTCGCGGCCTATCGCGAGATCTCCGGACTGCTGGGCTGGCTCGCCGCCCCGCTCGATGATCCGGAGCTCTACCCATAGGGCAGGATGGGTCGCCGTGGCGGATCGCACGAGGACCTCGCTCGCCCGGCTCGGCCTGACCGAGCCCCGGGCCGAGGACACGCTGCGCGAGCTCGGCTGGTGGTCGGGCGACTCGCCCGCGCCCGGCGCCGACGTCGTGATGTGGGCGCTGGCCCGCGCCCCCGATCCCGATCTGGCGCTGCGCCAGGTGGAGCGGCTGCGCGCCACGGGCGAGTGGAAGGCGATCGACGCGGAGCTGCGCACGGACGTCGGGCTGCGCGGGCGGCTGTTCGCGCTGCTCGGGGCCTCGACGGCGCTGGGCGACCACCTGGTGGTCCACCCCGACCGGTGGCCGCTGCTCGCCGACGGCCCCACCCGTCAGGATCCGCCGCCGGACCTCGCGCGGCGCACCGAGAACCTCCTGCGCGCCGTGGGGGCGGATCCCGCGGCGGAACGGCCGCGGGCCCAGATGACCGGCACCGCTGCCGTCACCGCCCTGCGGACCGCCTACCGCGACGAGCTGCTCGGGCTCGCGAGCGCCGACCTCGCGGCGGTGGGGGAGCAGTCCCTGCCGGTGATGGAGGTCGACGAGGTCGCCGCCCAGCTGGCCGACCTCGCGTCCGCCGCGATCCGGGCCGCGCTGGCCGTCGCGGTCGAGGAGGTGGACCCGCCGGAGGAGGTGAAGCTCGCCGTCATCGGGATGGGCAAGTGCGGCGGGCGCGAGCTGAACTACGTGTCGGACGTCGACGTGATCTTCGTGCACTCCGGCGACACCCAGGTGGCGACGAAGATCGCCAGCAAGGTCATGCGGATCGCCGGCGAGGCCTGCTTCGAGGTCGACGCCAACCTGCGCCCCGAGGGCCGCCAGGGCGCCCTCGTCCGGACCCTCGAGGGGCATGTCAGCTACTACCGGCGGTGGGCCAAGACCTGGGAGTTCCAGGCGTTGCTCAAGGCCCGCCCGATCGCCGGGGACGCCGCCCTCGGGCAGGCCTACGCCGAGGCCGTCGCGCCGATGGTGTGGAGCGCCGCGGGCCGGGACGACTTCGTGCACGACGTGCAGGCCATGCGCCGCCGCGTCGAGGAGCACGTGCGCCCGGACCACGCCGAACGCGAGCTCAAGCTGGGCCGCGGGGGGCTGCGGGACGTCGAGTTCGCCGTCCAGCTCCTGCAGCTCGTGCACGGCCGGACCGACGAGACGCTGCGCTCGCCGTCCACTCTGGACGCGTTGGCCGCGCTCTCGGCGGGCGGCTACGTCGGCCGCGACGACGGCGCCAACCTGGCGGCCTCCTACCGGTTCCTGAGGCTGCTCGAACACCGGCTGCAGCTGCAGAAGATGCGCCGCACGCACCTGCTCCCCGCCAAGGACGACCTCGACGGGCTGCGCTGGCTCGCCCGGGCCTCGCGGCTGCGGGCGGACGGCAAGCACGACGTCGTCGGCGTCCTGATGAACGAGTGGCAGCGCAACGCGCGCCGGGTCCGCCGGCTGCACGAGAAGCTCTTCTACCGGCCCCTGCTGGAGTCCGTGTCCCGGCTCGCCGCGGACGACACCCGGCTGCCGGAGAAGGCCGCGGCGGCCCGGTTCAAGGCCCTGGGCTGGGCCTCGCCCGAGGGCGCGCTGGGACACCTGCGCGCGCTCACCGGCGGGGTCTCGCGGGCGGCGTCGATCCAGCAGACGCTGCTGCCGGTGCTGCTGGAGGAGCTCGCCGCGACCCCGGACCCGGACCGCGGCCTGCTGGCCTACCGGCAGGTGTCCGAGGCCCTCGCGACCACCCCGTGGTACCTGCGGCTGCTGCGCGACGAGGGGCAGGTCGCCGAGCGGCTGATGTACCTGCTGGGGACGTCCGCGCTGGTCCCGGACCTGCTCGTGCGCGCGCCGGAGATCCTCCGGGTGCTGGCCACGCCCGTCGCCGGGCAGCCGGACGAGCTGACCCGCGATCCCGCCGCCGTCGGGCAGGGGCTCATCGCCGCGGTCGCCCGCCAGCACGACCTGACCGCCGCGGTCGCCTCCGCCCGGTCCCTGCGCCGGCACGAGATGCTGCGGGTGGCCTGCGCGGACCTGCTCGGGTCGCTGTCGGTCGCGGAGGTCTGCGAGGCCCTGTCGACGATCTGGGTGGCGGTGCTGCGCGCGACCCTCGCCGCGACGATCAAGGACGTCGCCGCGGGCGGGGAGGTCAGGGCCCGCATCGCGGTGATCGGGATGGGCCGCCTCGGCGGGGCGGAGCTGGGCTACTCGTCCGACGCGGACGTCATGTTCGTGTGCGAGCCGGCGGGCGACGGGTTCACGGACGGCGAGGCCGTCAAGTTCGCGACGAGCGTGGTCGAGGGGGTGCGCCGCAGGCTCGGCGCGCCCAGCCCGGACCCGGCGCTGGAGGTCGACGCGGACCTGCGCCCCGAGGGCCGCTCGGGCCCGCTGGTGCGCACCCTGCACTCCTACCGGGAGTACTACGCACGCTGGTCGGAGGTCTGGGAGTCCCAGGCCCTGCTGCGCGCCCGCCCCGTCGCCGGCGACGCCCCGCTCGGCCGGGCGTTCATGGAGCTCATCGAGCCGATCCGCTACCCGGCCGACGGGCTCACCACGGCCCAGGTCACCGAGATCCGGCGGATCAAGGCCCGGGTGGACGACGAGCGGCTGCCCCGCGGCGCGGACCGCGGCACCCACACGAAGCTGGGCCACGGCGGCCTGGCCGACGTCGAGTGGACCGTGCAGCTGCTGCAGCTGCAGCACGCGGGGGACATCCCGGAGCTGCGCACCACGTCGACCCTGGAGGGGCTCCGCGAGGCCGCGGAGGCGGGCCTGATCACCGCCGACGACGCCTACGAGCTGCGCGCCGGCTGGGAGGCCGCGACCCGCGCCCGCAACGCGATCATGCTGGTCAAGGGCAAGCCGGGGGACCAGCTCCCGCGCTCGGGACGCGAGCTCTCCGCCGTCGCGGTGGCCTCGGGCTACCCGAACGACGGCGACCCGGGCGCCTTCCTCGACGACTACCGCCGCACCACCCGCCGGGCCCGGGCCGTCGTCGAGCGCGTGTTCTACGGCTGGTCGACCTGACCTGTGAGTACTCGCAGGGTGCGGTGAGCGGGGGACTCAGCAGTTGCAGTCGCAGCAGTCACAACAGTCGCAGCTGCAGTCACAGCAGTCGCACGCGCCGTCGCAGGTCTCGTTGCGGCACCAGCCCTGCACGGGCTCCCCGGTCCAGGGGTGCGGGTAGCTGTCCGAGCAGCACACCTGGCAGGTGCAGAACAGGCCCGCGGCCGCGGCGCAGCCGGGGACGAGCGAGCGCTGGGGGCCGTGCTTCTGCTTCTTCGTGTCCTCGTTCTCGGCGTGCGCGAACGCGTGGCCGATGGAGCGGTCGAGCTCGTGGACCAGCAGCTTGTGGGCGAGCTTCCGCCGGGACCAGCTCACCTCGTCGAGGGCGAGGCGGATGCCCAGCGCCGCGTCGGTGGCCAGGGTGCGGGCGGCGACGAGATCGGTGCCGGTGGCCCGCAACGGGTTCCAGGCGCCGGTGGTGGTGTCCTCGCGGAGGTCCTCGACGGCGTCGAGCAGGTGGGCCAGGCGGCCGAACAGCCGGCCGGCCTCGGCGAGCGGCGCGGCGTTCTCCGGGTGGCCGGCGAGGACGGCGGTGTGCGTGAAGGCCGCGGCGGTGGCCGTCTCGGTGGGTTCGGTGACGGTGAGCAGGGTCGAGCCGGCGTGTTCCAGCGCGGGCTGGCGGGCCACGGCGTCGAGCAGCACGCCGGCGTCCAGACCCAGGTCGGCCGCGGTGCCGGACGCCTTGCGCGCCCAGCGCCCGGCCGTCCTGCGGGCGACCGCCGCGACGGCCCTCGAGCCGTAGTCGCCGTCCGCAGCGTGGTCGGAGAGCTGCGCCGACGCGAGGATCAGCGAGACGGTGGCGGCGAGGCGGGCGCCGTCGCCCGTCGCGACCCGCTGGGTGCGCATCCCGCGCAGCGCGCACGGCCCGGCGAGGCGGCCCTTCCCGCCGGTGGTCTGGGCGTCGAGCAGGACGGAGATCAGCAGGCCGTCGTAGTTCGTGGCGACCCGCGCGGCCTGGCCGTGCTCGTCGCGCAACGCGTAGCAGAGGCCGCAGAGGTGACCCATCCACTCGGAGCGCAGGGCGGGGGTCAGGGTGTGCCGGCAGGGCCGGATCATGCCGAACACGAGCGGGATCGTAGCGGGTCGCAACGATCGTCCGGAAGATCACCCCGGGCAGCGTGTCGGGCCGGTCGCGAAGGCGCTGTGCCGAGCCCCGCCGTGATCACCGAAGCGGTGCGGTGGCGCAGTCCGGGGGGTGCGTGTGCGCACGGGAACGGCGGCTCGGCGGCTCGGCGGCGGTCGCGTCCTGCGGATATGTCTGGCGCGCAGGCCCGCGCCGCGGTTAGCGTCCGACCATGCCGAGCACCGGGGCCATCGTCGCCTTCCTCGCCGCGGCGCTCGTCCTCGTGGTCATCCCGGGGCCGAGCGTGCTGTTCATCGTCGGGCGCGCCCTGGCGTACGGGCGGCGGGCCGCGCTGACCAGCGTCGCGGGCAACACGACCGGCGTCGCGGTGCTCGTGGTCCTGGTCGCGACGGGGCTGGGGGCGATCGCGGCGGCGTCGGCCACCGTGTTCACCGTGATCAAGCTCGGCGGCGCCGCCTACCTGGTGTGGCTGGGGGTGCAGGCGTTCCGGCACCGCGGCGACCTGGTCGCCGCGCTGGGGGAGCCGGGCGCCCCGGCCGACCGGCGGGTGTTCCTGCAGGGAGTGGTGGTCGGCTTCACCAACCCGAAGCCGCTGGTCTTCTTCGTGGCCGTGCTGCCGCAGTTCGTCGGGGAGAACGCGCCGAACCCGGGGCTGCAGCTGCTGGTCTTCGGCCTGCTCTTCTGCCTGACGGGGGCGGTGCTGGACAGCACCTGGGGGCTCGTCGCGGGCACCGCGCGGGACTGGTTCGCCACGAGCCCCGCGCGGCTGCGGCGGCTCGGCGGCGCGGGCGGGTTGGTGCTGATCGGGATGGGTGTGGGGCTCGCGGTGACCGGCCGGCGCGACTGACCGGGCGACCCGATCAAGGTCTGTCCCCGCCGGACGGAGCGGCGTTAAGATCCGTTCAGGTCGGGGCCTGACTGGAGGCCTCATGCCCGCGTCCCGCCTACGCACCGCCCGATCATCCCGGGCCCGATCAGCACGGGCCCTGGTGCTCCTGCTCGCCGTCCCCCTCGCGCTCGCGGCCTGCTCCGCGCCCCCGGACCGGGCGATCACGCCCGCCACGCCGGCGGCCCCGGTCGTCCCCGAGGGCGGGATCGACCCCGCCACCACGTTCACCCCGGTCTCGGTCACCACGATGACCACGCCGTCGCCGGTCACCGCCTCCGACGGCCGCACCCATCTCGCGTACGAGCTGCTGGTCACCAACGCGACCGGCGCGCCCTACCGGCTGGACAAGGTCGAGGTCCTCGACGCCACGGACCGTAAGCCGATCACCACCCTCGACGGCGCCGCGCTCGCCGCGGACGCGAACCTGATCGGCGGCCCGGTCGGCGACGAGGGCACGGAGGACCCGCAGCAGAAGGCGCAGAGCATCCCGAACTCGGCCACCGCCGTCGTGTGGCTCGACGTCGTGCCCCAGGGCCCGACGCCCACCGCGCTGGTGCACCGCATCACCGGCTCCATCGGCGGGTCCCCGGCGATCACCTCGACCGTCGGCCGCGTCGACGTCTCGACGCAGACCGCGCCCGTGCTCGGCCCGCCGGTGGCGGGCGGCGGGCAGTGGTACGCCTCCGACGGCTGCTGCGCCGACGACAGCCACCACCGCCGCGGCCTCGCCCCGATCAACGGCACGCTGCTGGTCCCGCAGCGCTTCGCGATCGACTGGTACCTGCTCGACGACCAGCACCGCGCCTGGGTCGACGACCCGTCGAAGATCACGAACTTCCTGGCCTACGACCAGGCCGCGATCGCCTCGGCGGACGGGGTGGTGGTCGACGCGGTCGACGGCCTGCCGGACACCACCTCGCTGCCGAAGCCGCCGCCGTTGCCCCCGATCAAGGACACCGTCGGCAACCACGTCACGCTCATGATCGCCCCGGGCGTCTACCTGCTGTACGCGCACTTCAAGCCGGGCACGGTCGCCGTCGAGCGAGGTCAGAAGGTCAAGAAGGGCGACGTGCTCGGGCACATCGGCAGCTCCGGGAACTCCACGGCCCCGCACCTGCACTTCCAGGTGATGACCGAGCCGACCTTCTTCCCGACCGACAGCACCCCGTTCGCCTTCGACTGCTTCCGCCTCGACGGCCGGGTCACCGAGCGGATCTGGGACGACGTGCTGCCCGAGCAGCCCACCCCGGTCCTGCCCTTCGCGGCGTCGAACGACACCGCGCAGCACAAGGCCCAGATGCCCCTGGACCGCTCCGTCCTCACCTTCTGCTGACCCACCCACCCCCGCGAGTCGGCACTTTCGGGAGGCCGAAACACACGCTGACGACGTCGTAGATGTGTGTTTCGGCCTCCCGAACGTGCCGACTCGCGGGGGGTTCGGGAGGCACTGCCAGACTCGGCGCCGTGCCTCCCGCCTTCCAGGACGTGTACGACGCGCTGGCCGCCCGTCCCGCCGAGCTCGCCGCGGCCGGCGCCGCCCTGCTCGTCGTGGCGTGGACGCTGTCCTGGCGACTCACCCGCACGGTCGTGACCATCGCCCACGAGGGCGGCCACGCCGTGGTCGCGGTGCTGGTCGGGCGCGGGCTCACCGGCATCCGGCTGCACACCGACACCTCCGGCGTCACCCACTCGACGGGTGCCGGCCGCGGTCCGGGCGTGGTGCTGATGTTCCTCGCCGGCTACGTCTTCCCGCCCCTGCTCGGGCTGGGCGGCGCGGCGCTGGTCGCGGCCGGGCACACGGCCGTGCTGCTCTGGCTCGGCGTCGGGCTCCTGGTGGCCACGCTCGTGTACATCCGCAACCTGTTCGGGGCGTTCGCGGTGCTCGTCACGGGCGGGGTGCTCGGCGGGGTCGCGGTCCTCGCGCCGGCGAACTGGCAGGCCGGGTTCGCGGCCGCGCTGTGCTGGTTCCTGCTGTTCGGGGGCCTGCGGGCGGTCCGCGAGCTCGCCCGCTCGCGGCGCCGGCGCCGGACCTCGACCTCGGACGCGGACCAGCTCGCCGCGATCACGGGGGTCCCGGGGGGAATGTGGACGGGCCTGTTCGCTTTGATCGGGACGGCGGCGCTGCTCGGCGCCGGTTGGATCGTGTTCGTCTAGGAGGAACGTCCCAGTGGCCGACGAGTTCGAGGACTTCAACAAGCGCGTGATCCGTGAGTTCCGCGAGAACGACGGCAAGGTGGGCCCGCCGTTCGAGGGCGCCACGATGATCCTGGTGCACCACAAGGGCGCGAAGTCCGGCACCGTGCGCACCACCCCGCTGGTCTGGTTCGCCGACGGTGACCGCTACCTGATCGTCGCCTCCAAGGGCGGCGCGCCGGAGCACCCGGCCTGGTACCACAACCTCAAGGCCAACCCGGAGATCGACGTCGAGCTCGCCGACGGCAAGGGCGAGGTCCTCCCGCTGTCCGTGCACGCCGAGGAGATCACCGGGTCGGAGCGGGACGCGCTCTACACGAAGATCGTCGAGAAGGCACCGGGCTTCGGCGACTACGAAGAGAAGGCGAAGGGCATCCGCACCATCCCCGTGTTCGCCCTCACGGCCGCCTGACCTCAGCTTCCCCTCAGCTGCCGGGTCACGGTGGGGCGCCCGGTTCGGGTCCAATGAGGCCTCCCGACCCCGAAAGGCTCCCCCGTGACCTGGCTCGCCCGCCTCAGCCTGCGCAACCGGGCCCTCGTCGGCCTCGTGACGGTCCTGCTGGTCGCCTTCGGCGTGATCAGCACGACCTCGTTGCGGCAGGAGCTGTTCCCGTCGCTGGACGTGCCCGTGGCCACGGTGCTCACGCCGTACACCGGCGCGTCCGCGGACGTCGTCGAGCAGCAGGTCACCACGCCGATCGAGCAGGCGGTGCGGAACCTCGCCGGGGTCACCGGCAGCCGCTCGACCAGCTCGGGCGGCAGCTCGGTCGTCACGCTCGACCTCGAGTACGGCACCGATCTCGACGACGTCACCTCGCGGCTGCAGCGCGCCGTCCAGGGTGTGAGCCTGCCCACGGGCGTCACCCCGCAGGTGGTGACGGGTGGGATCGACTCGATCCCGGTCGTCCAGCTCGCCGTGTCCTCGGCCCTTCCGGCCGACCGCATCGCGGAGATCCTGCGCAACGACGTCCAGCCGATGCTGCAGGGCCTCGACGGGGTGTCCGCGGTGACCCTGTCCGGGCTCGCGGACCAGCAGGTCGTGGTCCGCCTCGATCCCGCGGCCGCCGCGGCGCGCGGGGTGTCCGCGGCGTCGATCTCGTCGTTGCTGCAGGCCAACGGGGTGCGGGTGCCGGCGGGGCAGCTCTCGCCGGACACGAACCCGCTGACGGTGCAGGTGGGGAGCCCGATCACCTCGGCGGCGCAGCTGGCCGACCTGTACGTGACGCCCGGGGTCGCGGCCGGCGGGGCGGGCGGCGGATCGCCCGGGCCCGGCGCCGCGGGGTCCGGGGCGGCAGGATCCGGCGCCGCGGGGTCCGGGGCGGCGGCGCCGGTCCGGCTCGGGGACATCGCGACCGTCACCTCCCAGGCCGCCCCTGCGACCGGCTACACGCGGACCAACGGCGCGCCCAGCATCGGCATCGGCGTGACGAAGACGCCGGACGCCAACACGGTCACCGTGTCCCACGAGGTGCGGGACGCGATCGGCAGGATCAGCGACGCGCTCGGCGGCTCCGCGCAGAACGCCCAGGTCACGGTGGTGTTCGACCAGGCGCCGTTCATCGAGCAGTCCGTGCACGACCTGACCGTCGAGGGCCTGCTCGGGCTCGCCTTCGCCGTGATCGTGATCCTCGTGTTCCTGCTGTCCGTGCGCGCCACGCTCGTCACGGCGGTGTCCATCCCGCTGTCCGTGCTGATCGCGATGATCGTGCTCGACCTGGGCGGCTACACCCTCAACATCCTCACGCTCGGGGCGCTCACCGTCGCCATCGGGCGGGTGGTGGACGACTCGATCGTCGTCATCGAGAACATCAAACGGCACGTCGGGCGCGGCCGGCCGACCCCGGACGTGGTCGTGGGCGCGGTGCGGGAGGTGGCCGGCGCGATCACCGCGTCGACGATCACCACCGTGGCCGTGTTCGCGCCGATCGGGCTGGTCGGCGGGCAGGTGGGGGAGCTGTTCCGGCCCTTCGCCGTGACCGTGACCGCCGCGCTGCTGGCGTCGCTCGTCGTGTCGCTGACGCTGGTGCCGGTGCTGGCCTCGGCGGTGCTGCGGGGGAAGAAGCGCGCGGCGGCCGGCTCTCGCGAGGTGGCCGGCGCGGCCGCTCCCGGGGCACCGGCGGTCGCCCCGGCGGAGGACGAGCCGGTCACCCGCATGCAGCGCGCCTACGTGCCCGTGGTGCGCGGCGCCGTCCGGCGGCCCGTCGTCACGATCCTGGTCGCCCTGCTCATCCTGGCCGGCACGTTCGCGCTGGTCCCGCGCCTGACCACCAACTTCCTGGGCGACGCGGGCGGCAACACCGTCTCCGTCACCCAGCAGATGCCGCCGGGCACCGGGCTGCCCCGGGCGGACGCGGCGGCGCGCCGGGTCGAGGACGTCGTGCGCGGCACCGCGGGCGTGCAGAGCTACCAGGTGAC
The DNA here is from genome assembly GCF_039531635.1 of Pseudonocardia ailaonensis. Classification (NCBI taxonomy): domain Bacteria; kingdom Bacillati; phylum Actinomycetota; class Actinomycetes; order Pseudonocardiales; family Pseudonocardiaceae; genus Pseudonocardia; species Pseudonocardia ailaonensis. The sequence goes on from NZ_BAAAQK010000007.1 coordinate 217,878, forward strand.
CGTCGGTTCGTCGGCGGGCACGTTCCGCCCGGGTTCGGCCGGCACCACGCCGACCCGCTTCTCGATCACCCTCGCCGACGGCAGCGACGCCACCGCCGTCCAGGACGACCTGCGCACCCGCCTGGCCGCCCTGACCGACGCCGGCGAGCTGACGGTCGCCGGGGGCCAGGGCGGGCTCGGCGGCAGCGACCTGCAGGTCGACGTGCACGCCGCGGACCCGCAGGCGCTCGCGCAGGCCGCCGACCAGGTGCAGAAGGCGGTCGCGGGGATCGCCGGGGTCACGGACGTCCGCAACGACCTCGCCGCCGCCCAGCCGAGCGTCGACGTCCAGGTCGACCGGCAGAAGGCCGCCGCGGCCGGGCTGACCGAGGCGCAGGTGGGCCAGTCGGTCGCCGCCGCGCTGCGCGGGACGCCCATCGGGACCCTGACGATCGACGGCGTCGACGAGTCCGTGGTGCTGCGCGCCGGGGACCCGCCGGCGGACGTGCCGTCGCTGCGCTCGCTGCCGATCACGACCCTGCGCGGCCCCGTGCCGCTCTCGGAGCTCGCGACGGTCACCGAGACGAGCTCGGCGCCGACGATCTCGCACACGGACGGCACCCGCTCGGCGTCGATCACCGCGCGCCCGACGGGCGACGACGTCGGCGCCGCCTCGACCACCCTGCAGACCACGATCGACGGCCTCCGGCTCCCGGCCGGCGCGACGGCGGAGATCGGCGGGGTGAGCACGCAGCAGTCGGACGCGTTCACCCAGCTCTTCCTCGCCCTGCTGGCCGCCGTCGCCGTCGTCTACCTGGTCATGGTGGTGACCTTCCGCAGCCTCGTGCAGCCCCTCATCCTGCTGGTCTCGGTGCCCTTCGCCGCCACCGGCGCGATCGGGCTGCTCGTGTCCACGGGCACGCCGCTGGGCGTGCCGGCGCTCATCGGGATGCTCATGCTCGTGGGCATCGTGGTGACCAACGCGATCGTGCTGATCGACCTCGTCAACCAGTACCGGCGGGCCGGGCACAGCATCCGCGACGCGGTGCTGGAGGGCGCCTCGCGGCGGCTGCGGCCGATCGTGATGACGGCCGTGGCGACGATCTTCGCGCTGCTCCCGATGTCGCTGGGGCTCACCGGGGGCGGGGTGTTCATCTCGCAGCCCCTCGCGATCGTGGTGATCGGCGGGCTCATCAGCTCCACGCTGCTCACCCTGGTCCTGGTCCCGGTGCTCTACTCGCTGGTGGAGCGGGCGCGGGAGCGGCTGCGGGGGCGCCGGGGTGAGCCGGCTCCCGCCCTTGCGGGCGAGCCGAGCGCCGCCCTCGCGGGCGAGTCGGACACCCTCGTGGGCGGGTCGGACACCGCCGTCGCGGGCGAGCCGGACACCGCCCTCGCGGGCGAGCCGGGGCCGGAGAGCCTCCCCGCGTCCAGGGCCTCGAACAGCGTCGGGGCGGCGGAACCGGCGGACGGTGGGGCACCGGCGGTTCCCCCTGCGGTGCCCCAGGGGCCGGGGCTGCACGGGATCGTCGCGCACCCGGACGGGTCGCCGCTCGCCGCGGCCACCGTCGTGGTGTTCGACCAGCAGGGCGCCCAGCTGGGTGCGACCGTGGCCGACGCGCAGGGCCGCTACGCCCTCGGCCTGCCCGCCGCCGCCGAGTACCTGCTGGTGGTGCACGGCGACGGTCGTGAGCCGCTGGCGGGCTGGGTCCCGGGTACCGCGGACTCGACCCGCCACGACGTCACGCTCGGGGGAGTCCCCGAACCCCACCGCAGCTGACGGACCGGCGCGATCGGGCTGGGGAACGGTCGATGTCCGACCGTTCCCCTGCCCGATACCGGGGGAGCGAGGGGCGGCGCCGGTGTGTCAGGGTTCGACTCGTGAGCATCTCTCTCGAACAGGCCCGCACGATCGTCGACGCCGCCCTCGCGCACGGCACGGAGCAGGGCTTCAACCCGCTGACCGTGGCCGTGCTCGACCCGGGCGGGGCGGTCGTCGCGCTCGCCCGCCAGGACGGCTCGGGCTTCCTGCGGCCCGATCTGGCGGTCGCCAAGGCCAGCGGTGTGCTGGCCCTGGGCATGACCAACCGCGCCATCGCCGCCCGCGCGGCGGACTCCCCGGAGTTCTTCACCTCCGTCGCGAACCTGGCCGGCGGCAAGATCCTCTCCGTGCCCGGCGGCGTGTTCGTGAAGGACGGCGCCGGGGCCCTGCTGGGGGCGGTCGGCGTGACGGGCGACGCCTCGCTCAACGACGAGGCCGCCGCCGTCGCGGGCATCGAGGCTGCGGGCCTGACCGCGGTCACCGGCGCGGAGCAGTGAGCCCGGGCCGGGCCGCGCTCGGCCGGTCCGCCGCCGTCCCGTCCCGCGCGGCGCTCCTGCCGGGCCCGGTCCGGCTGGGTGAGATCGGCCCCGGCCGGGCCGTCCCCGTTCGACCGTGAGCTCTCCCGATCCCGTCCGCCGCGCCACCTCCCTCGGGCTGGTGTTCGCGGTGGTCTCCGCGGTGTCGTTCGGCACCTCGGGACCCTTCGCCAAGGCCCTGATCGACGCGGGCTGGTCCTCGACCGGCGCCGCGCTCGTCCGCATCGGGGGATCGGCGGTGATCGTGCTGGTGCTGCTCGCGATCACCCGGCCCGGCGTCGTCGCGGCGCTGCGGGCGGACGGGCCGGCGCTGCTGCTCTACGGGGTGCTGGCGATCGCGATGGTGCAGGTCTCGTTCTTCAACGCCGTCCGGTACATGCCCGTGAGCATCGCCCTGCTGATCGAGTACCTCGGCCCGGTGCTGGTCATCGCCTGGGTGTGGGCGGTGCGCCGGCAGCCGCCGGGCGGGCGGACCCTGGCCGGGGGAGCGGTCGCGATCGTCGGGCTGCTGCTGGTCGTGCAGGTGTGGTCCGGGACCGCGATCGCGCCTGCCGGGCTGGTGTGGGGGCTGGCCGCCGCGGTGTGTCAGGCCAGCTACTTCCTGCTGGCCGACCGCGCGGGTGCGACGACCCCGCCGCTGGTCCTGGCCGGGGTGGGGATGGCGGTCGGGACCGTCGTCGTCGCGCTGCTGGGGCTCGTCGGGCTGCTGCCGGTGGTGCTCACGACGCCCGAGCGGGTCGTGCTGGGCGGCGTGGACGTGGGCTGGGTCGCCACCGCGGCGCTGCTCGTGGTCGTCTCCACGGTCGTCGCGTACCTCACCGGGGTGCTCGCCATCCGGCGCATCGGCGCGGCCCGGGGCTCCCTCGTGGCACTGTTGGAGGTCGTCGCCTCGGCGGTCCTGAGCTGGCTGCTGCTGGGCGAGGTGCCCGCCACGATCCAGCTGGTGGGTGGGGCGCTGATCCTCGTCGGCGTGGCGCTGACCCGGACGCGGCCGGCCACCCTCGGCGAGCCGGCGCCCACGGACTGAGCGCCGACCGGCGCCCGCCGGTATCACCGCGGCGCCCCGGTCGCTCCTCCCCGCAGCACCGCTTCCGGAGGAGGTCCGCCATGGCCGACGTCGCAGAACGGGTCCACCGCTACATCCTCGACGGCGATGACGCGGACCTGCGTCGGCTGCTCGGGATCGCCGAGGTCTCGGCCGACATGGCCCGCGACGGGTTCCGCCGCGCCGGGGTGGCGGAGGGCTGGCGTGCCCTGGACTGCGGCTGCGGCCCGATCGGCGGGCTCGCCGTCCTCGCCGAGCTGGTGGGCCCCACCGGGCGTGTCGTGGGCGTGGACATCGCCCCGGCGACCGTCGCGCGGGCCCGGCAGGTCACCGCCGAGCTGGGCCTGGACACCGTCGAGGTCGTCGACGGGGACCTCCACCGGCTCGACGCCGACCGGCTCGGCGGCCCCTTCGACGTCGCCTTCAGCCGGTTGTTCCTGATGCACCAGCCGGACCCCGTCGCGACCCTGCGCCGGATCGGGGCCCTGCTCCGCCCGGGCGGGATGCTCGTGCTGCAGGAGCCGGTGCGGGCCGTGCCCCCGGCCGCTCATCCGCCGCTGGCCGCGCTCGGCGCCTACTGGGCGCTCCTGCACGACGTGATGGAGTCCGCCGGCGCCGCCCACGACGCCGCGGCGGACCTGCCACGTTCGGCGGTGGCGGCGGGACTCGAGATCGTCCACCAGGGCGGGTCCTTCGGGGTGGTGTCGCCCGAGACCGGGCTGGCGCTGCACGCCGGCACGGTGGCCGCCGCCCGGGCGCGCGTCGCGGCGGCCGGCGGCCCCGTCGACCGCATCGACGCCCTCGCCGAGGAGATCCGGGCCGCCGATCCCTCCGACCACGACTGGGTGAGCTCGCCGTTCTTCCTCGACCTGCTGCTGCGCCGACCCGCCTGACACGGGACGGCCCGCCCTCCCCACCGAAGGGGAGGACGGGCCGTCACCACGTCTCGTCCGACCGCCGCGACCCGACCGCGTCGACGCAGGTCAGGTCGCTCTGGCGCGGTCAGACGTCGTAGTACAGGGCGAACTCGTACGGGTGCGGACGCAGGCGCAGCGGGTCGATCTCGTTCTCCCGCTTGAAGGCGATCCAGGTCTCGATCAGGTCCGGGGTGAACACGCCGCCCTCGAGGAGGTAGTCGTGGTCCTCCTCGAGCTTGTCGATGACGGCGCCGAGCGAGCCGGGGACCTGGGCGATGTCCTTGGCCTCCTCCGGCGGGAGCTCGTAGAGGTCCTTGTCGATCGGGGCCGGCGGCTCGATCTTGTTCTTGATGCCGTCGAGGCCCGCCATCAGCATCGCCGAGAAGGCGAGGTACGGGTTGCCCGACGAGTCGGGGCAGCGGAACTCGATGCGCTTGGCCTTGGGCGAGTCGCCGGACAGCGGGATCCGGATGCAGGCCGAGCGGTTGCGGGCCGAGTACACCAGGTTGACCGGAGCCTCGAAGCCCGGGACCAGGCGGTGGTAGGAGTTCACCGTCGGGTTGGTGAACGCCAGCAGCGACGGCGCGTGGTGCAGCAGGCCGCCGATGTAGTACCGCGCGATGTCGGAGAGGCCGCCATAGCCGGACTCGTCGTGGAAGAGGGGCTGGCCGTCCTTCCACAGCGACTGGTGCACGTGCATGCCCGAGCCGTTGTCGCCGAAGAGCGGCTTCGGCATGAAGGTGGCGGTCTTGCCCTGCTGCCAGGCCACGTTCTTGACGATGTACTTGAACAGCATCAGGTCGTCCGCACCCGAGAGCAGGGTGTCGAACTTGTAGTTGATCTCGGCCTGGCCGGCGGTGCCGACCTCGTGGTGCTCGCGCTCCACGGTGAAGCCGGACTCCTGCATCGCCGTGACGATGTCGGCGCGCAGGTCGGCGTAGTGGTCCACCGGCGGGACGGGGAAGTACCCGCCCTTGTAGTTGACCTTGTAGCCGAGGTTGCCGCCCTCCTCCTCACGGCCGGTGTTCCACCAGCCCTCGGAGGAGTCGATGTGGTGGAACGTCTCATGCGGGCTCGAGCCGAAGCGGATCGAGTCGAACACGTAGAACTCGGCCTCGGGGGCCATGTACGCGGTGTCCGCGATGCCCGACGCGGCCAGGTACTGCTCCGCCTTGCGCGCGATGTTGCGCGGGTCGCGGGAGTACGGCTCGCCCGTGATCGGGTCGTGCACGAAGAAGTTCATGTTGAGCGTCTTGTGCTTGCGGAACGGGTCGACGCGCGCCGTCGTGGTGTCCGGCAGCAGCGCCATGTCGGACTCGTTGATCGCCTGGAAACCGCGGACGGACGAGCCGTCGAACGCGGCGCCGTTCTCCAGCAGGTCACCTGCGGTGGAGGCGGGGACGGTGAGGTGCTGCATCACGCCGGGCAGGTCGCAGAACCTGATGTCGACGTACTCGACCTTCTCGTCCGAGATGTACTTGAGTACCTCTTCGGCGTTGCTGAACACGCTCTGTGGCTCCTTCGCTCGACTCCTGGAGGTGGGCGCGACGCTAGGGCGGCCGTGTTGCCCGTTCATCACTCGTGGGTTTCACAGACGTTAACGGGCCCGTGCAGCGGCCAGTCTCACATGGGACAACTAGGCTAAGGGCCATGGCGCGGTTCCTCGACCCCGAGAGTGACGGATCACCCGTCAGGTCCGGCTCGTCGTCCGGTGGGGTCCGTTCGGAGCAGGGTGATCACCCGGGTGCCCGATTCGGCCTGCCCGCGGCAGGGGTCGGCTCCACCGCCGGGTTCGGACGGCGGTTCGTCGGCGTCCTGGTCGACTGGCTGCTCGGGTACGTCATCACCCTGGCAGTCCTGGGCCTCGACGCGCTCGGCTCGACCTCCATCGGCTGGTGGGTGTGGCTCGCGTGGTTCGTCATCACGCTGGTGCCCACGGCCCTGTTCGGCATGACACCGGGCATGGTCGCCGTCGGCATCCGGGTCGCCCGCGTGGACATGGCCGCGGCGGTGGGGATCCGCGCGATCCTGCGCACGGTCCTGCTGGGCCTGGTCGTCCCCCCGGTCATCCGGGACGACGACGGCCGGGGCTGGCACGATCGGGCCTCCCAGACGATCGTGGTCCGCACCCGCGCCTGACACTGCGGCGGCCCGACACTGCGGCGGCCCGACACTCCGGCGAAGGTCACCGTTTCCGTGCACTCACGCAGATCGACGCTGCGTCAGCGCTCCCGAACGGTGATCACCGGCAGGTCCTGCCGTGATCAGCGACTGCGTGCCCGCAGTCACGCCGACGGTGCACCAGGGCACTCGGACGACGATCGCGCAGCAGCGCGTCGCGCGGTGATCGGCGGTGCCGTGCTCCCATGCACGCCAAGGCTGCGGGAGAGCACGACAACGGCGATCACCGAGGGGAAGGGTCAGCGGCGGCGGACCGTGCGCTGGACGCTCCGCATCTTGGCTCCCGCGGGCATCGGGCCCTTCGGGAGGGCGGCGGCGCGGCTGCCGAGGGCGGCGAGGCGCGTCTCGAGGGAGTCCATCTCGTTCGCGCTGATGTTGCGGGGCAGCTTCATCATGTAGCGCTGCAGCTGCTTGAGGGGGATCTGGCCCTCCTCGTTGCCCACGATGACGTCGTAGATCGGGACCTTGCCGGCGATCCGCGCGGTGCGCTTCTTCTCCTGCGCGAGCAGCGACTTCACCCGGTGCGGGGCGCCCTCGGCGACGAAGACGATGCCCGGACGGCCCACGACCCGGTGCACCGCGTCGAGGTGCGTGGTGCCCGCGACGCCCTGCGTCACCCGCCACTGCCCGCGCATCTGGTCCAGCGCCCAGCCCGCGGCGCCCGGCTGCCCGTCCGCCTGCGAGTAGACGGACGACTGCACGCGGCGGCCGAAGATGCTGATCGCGGCCAGCACACCGATCGCGAGGCCGAACACCAGGCCGACCCACTGCCAGCCGAAGATCAGGCCGATCCCGAACCCGGCCGCGGCGCCGAGCACGAGGCAGCCGATCATGATCGGGAGCAGGAGCTTGTCCTGCTTCCGCTGCATCTGGAACGCCTGCCAGATCTGCGAGCGGCGCTGTTTCGATTCCGCGCGCTTCTCCGCCTTCAGGCGCTTCTGCGTTTCCTTGTCGGGCTTGCCGGCCATGCCCGACAGGATACGGGCTGGCAGCGCGCTCGCGCCGCACCGGATGCAGGAACGGTCCCCCCGCGCGGCGGATCCGCCCGGGAGAGCCGTCCGTGCGGGTCAGCTGCGGGCGAGCAGGCTGCGCGCCTCCTGGGCGGCGGCACCCTCGGACGCGAGGTGGGCGAGGTTCGGCGAGAGCTCCTCACCGCGGTGGGCGACGGTCTGGGCGTAGAGCCGTCCCGCCCGGTACGAGGAGCGCACCAGCGGCCCCGCCATCACGCCCGCGAAGCCCATCTCCTCGGCGGCCTCGGAGTGGGCGACGAACTCCTCGGGCCTGACCCACCGCTCCACCGGATGGTGGCGCTTCGACGGCCGCAGGTACTGGGTGATCGTGATGATCTCGCAGCCCGCCGCGTGCAGGTCCCGCAGCGCGGCGGTGACCTCGTCCGGGGTCTCACCCATGCCCAGGATCAGGTTCGACTTGGTGACGAGCCCGGCGGCGCGGGCCTTGGTGATGACCTCGAGCGAGCGCTCGTAGCGGAAGGCCGGGCGGATCCGCTTGAAGATCCGCGGCACCGTCTCCAGGTTGTGCGCCAGCACCTCGGGCCGGGTCGCGAAGACCTCGTCCAGCTGCGCGTCGATCGAGTTGAAGTCCGGGATCAGCAGCTCGACGCCGGTGCCGGGGTTCATCGCGTGGATCTGCCGCACGGTCTCGGCGTAGAGCCACGCCCCACCGTCGGGCAGGTCGTCGCGGGCCACGCCGGTGACGGTGGAGTACCGCAGCCCCATCTGCTGCACCGACTCGGCGACCCGACGCGGCTCGTCCCGGTCCAGGTCCGCGGGCTTGCCGGTGTCGATCTGGCAGAAGTCGCAGCGCCGGGTGCACTGCTCGCCACCGATGAGGAAGGTGGCCTCGCGGTCCTCCCAGCACTCGTAGATGTTCGGGCAGCCGGCCTCCTCGCACACGGTGTGCAGGCCACCGGTGCGGACCAGGCCCTTGAGCTCGGTGTACTGGGGGCCGGTCCTCGCCGTGGTGCGGATCCACGCGGGTTTGCGCTCGATCGGGGTCTCCGCGTTGCGGACTTCCAGGCGCAGGAGCTTCCGGCCGTCGGGAGCAATCGTCACGCCCACCAGGGTACGCCCCGGGCGAGAGCCCATGGTCGACTCCGGAGGCTCCCTCCCGAGTGCCGATGGTCGACTCCGCAGGCTCCGTCTCGCTGCCCGTGGTCGACCCCGCGGGTTACAGATCTGGCCTGATCCCCGTCTCCGCGATCGTCACGTCCCACAGCCGCGCGGCCAGCGAGAGGTCCCGCGCGGCGGCGCTGCGACGGGCGGGAGCCGGGTGGCCGCGGACCTCGAAACGCGGCCCGACGTACGCGCCGCCCTCCACCGGGCCGACAGCCGCGAAGAGCTGGGGGAGCACCCCGATCCCGATCCGCTGCGTGGTGAGCAGGTTCACCGGGCGCGCGAGCCAGCCGGCGCCGCGGGCCCGCAGCGAGGCCCCGAGCAGATCCGTGTCCGTCATCCCCGGGTGCGCGGCGACGGCGATCGTGGACTCCCCGCGCAGGCGCCGGTCGAGCTCCGCGGCGAAGAGCAGGTTCGCCAGCTTGGACTGCGAGTAGGCCGTGCCGGGCCGGTAGGCGCGGCGCTGGAAGTGCAGGTCGTCGACGTCCAGCCCGCCGCCCCGGTGCGCCAGGCTGGAGACGACGACGATCCGCGACGCCGGCCCGTTCCGCAGCGCCGGCAGGAGCAGCCAGGTCAGCGCCGCGTGCCCGAGGTGGTTGGTGGCGATCTGCCGCTCGAACCCGTCGATCGTGACGGCCGGGGGCACCCCCATCACCCCGGCGTTGTTCATCAGCACGTCGAGCCGGTCCCCGGTGCGCTCGCGGACCTCGGCCGCGACCGCGCGCACGGAGTCCAGGTCGGCGAGGTCCAGCGCGACGGGCTCGACACCCGGCGGAACCCGGGAGGGATCCCGGCCCGTGCCCAGCACGCGGGCCCCGGCACCGACCAGCAGCCGGGCCGACTCGTGGCCCAACCCCGAGGTCGCGCCCGTGACCAGGACGGTCCGCCCGCCGAGCGCACCCATGTCCGAAGCGGTCCATCGCGTCATCACGGGCAGGGTAGAGCGCGGCCCGTGGATCACCGAGCCCGGCGTCGGCCCCCGGGATACGCTCCGGCCCCGTGGACTACCGGATCTTCACCGAACCGCAGCAGGGCGCCGACCACGACGATCTCCTGCGCGTCGCCCGCACGAGCGAGGACGCCGGCTACGACGGCTTCTTCCGCTCCGACCACGTCCTCGTCATGGGCGACGCGTCGGGCGAGCCCGGCCCCTCGGACGCCTGGATCACCCTCGCCGGGCTCGCCCGCGAGACCTCCCGGATCCGCCTCGGCACGCTCGTGACCTCGGCGACCTTCCGGCTGCCGGGCCCGCTCGCCGTCGCCGTCGCGCAGGTGGACCGGATGTCCGGCGGGCGCGTGGAGCTCGGACTGGGCACGGGCTGGTACGAGGCCGAGCACCGGGCGTACGGGATCCCGTTCCCGCCGCTGGGGGAGCGGTTCGACCGCCTCGAGGAGCAGCTGGAGATCATCACCGGGCTGTGGCGCACCGCCCCCGGCGACCGCTTCTCCTTCGCCGGGGAGCACTACACCGTCACGGACTCGCCGGCCCTGCCCAAGCCCGTCCAGCACCCGGCGCCACCCGTGATCGTCGGTGGCCGCGGCCCGAAGCGGACCCCGGCCCTGGCCGCGCGGTTCGCGGACGAGTTCAACGTCCCCTTCGCCCCGATCGAGGACGCCCGCGCCCGGTTCGGGCGGGTCGACGAGGCCTGCCGGGAAGCCGGCCGGGACCCGGAGGAGATCGTCCGCTCGGTCGCCGCGACGATCGCCGTCGGTCGCACGGACGCCGAGGTGGCCCGGCGCGCCCACGCGATCGGCCGCGATCTCGACCAGCTGCGCGCCGAGGGCCTCGCCGGCACCCCCGAGCAGGTCCGCGACACCCTCGGCACCTGGGCCGAACGCACCGGGATCACCCGCGTCTACCTGCAGCTCCTCGACCTCGGCGACCTCGACCAGATCGAGCTGGTGGCCAGCGAGGTCTTCTAGCGGATCGCCGGGTGCAGCCGCAGGTCCAGCCCGGCGGCCTCCGGGCGGCGGACCCGGTGCTCCCGCACGGGCAGCGTGCCGTCGAGCGCGGCCAGCACGGCGTCACGGACGGCGGGGATCACCTCGTCGATCGTCACCTCGCGGCCGAGCTCGGCCGACAGGGTGGTCACGGCCGCGTCGGAGATCCCGCAGGGGACGATCCGGTCGAACGCCTCGAGATCGAGGTCGCAGTTGAGCGAGAGCCCGTGCAGCGTGACCCCGCCCTGCACGCGCACGCCGATCTGGGCCAGCTTGCGCTCGGGCCGGTCGTCCGCCGGGAGCCAGACCCCGGTCCGTCCCTCCACCCGGCCGACGGTCGGCAGCCCGAGGTCCGCGCACACCGTGATCAGGGCTTCCTCGAGCCGGCGCACGTAGTCCACGACGTCGAGCGGCGCGGACAGCCCGACGATCGGGTAGCCGATGAGCTGCCCGGGGCCGTGCCAGGTGATCGCCCCGCCGCGGTCGACGTCGATCACCGGGCTGCCGTCCGTGGGCCGGTCGGCGGGCCGGGTGCGCTTGCCGGCGGTGTAGACGAAGGGGTGCTCCAGCAGCATCAGGACGTCCGGCCCGGCGTCCGTGCGGCGCGCCTCGGCGGTCGCCCGCTGCCGCTCCCACGCCTCGACGTACTCGACGGTGCCGAGCAGCTCCACCCGGACCGGATCGGCGGAACGACGGCACGAGATTCCCTGGCTGGCCACGTGATCAGGCTACGCCCGGACGGGGGCCGTCACCGTGGTGACGACCCCCGTCCGGGACCGGGATCACTGCCGGGCCGAGGTCACTGCCGGGCCGAGGTCACTTCAGGGTGATCGAGGTGCGCGCGATGTTGTTGAGCATGTTCGGGTCCTGCACCTGCGCGGCGCTCGCCGCCTGCACCGGGACGGTGCCCTTGGCGGTCTTCGCGACCTGGACGGTGACCGGGAAGCTCACGGACCTGCCGGCGTCGAGCTTCGTGCCGACGTAGACGACGCTGGTGGTGCTCTTGATCCCGCCCGGCGCCGACAGGACGGTCAGGCCGGTGCCCTGGAACGTGAGCGCGGTGCTGATCCCGGTCGAGGTGAACGGACCGTTGTTGGTGAGCGTCAGCGTGGCGGTGAAGGTGGTGCCGGGCGCGGCGGTCGCCGGGACCGTCAGGGTGGTGACGACGTCGGCGCGGACCGGCCCGGAGGCCACGACCTTCTCGGTGAAGGTGGTGCCCAGCGCACCGCTGGTGGCCGTCACGGTGACCGGACCGGGGATGTTCCCGCTGGTCAGGGTGGGTGCGGTGGCGACGCCCTGGGCGTCGGTCTTCACGGTGGCCGAGGGCTTGCCGGCGAACGCGGCGCTACCGGAGGTGACGGTGAAGGTGACGTCCGCGCCGGGGACCGGCAGGTTCTTGAGCCCGGTCAGCGTGGCCTTCAGCGGCGCGAACGGCTTCTGGACGTCGACGGTCTGGTTGGTGCCGGCGGTCGCGGCGAGGGTGGTGGCCGTGACCGGGTTCTCGAACTCGTAGGTCTTGCCGCCGAACGTCAGCCGGTCGACACCGGCGACCAGGCCGGCCGGGCCCGTACCCTGGTTGACGCCCACGTAGTAGACCTGCGCGTCGGCACCGAGGGCGTCGACGACCTGGGCGAACGTCCCCGTGTAGTTCGGGAAGCCGAACTGGTTGGTCTGCCCGCTCGGGGTGGCCGGATCCTTGCTGGCCCACCAGCCGCCCTGCGTCGAGGGGGTCCAGCTCTGCCAGGTCCCGGTCGTCACGGCGCCGGCGTAGGTCGGCTCGAAGACCACCGACGTGAACGGGTACTTCTTGGACTTGACCTCGATGTTCAGCGACGGGGCCGCGGTGCCGGACGGCTGCTCGACCAGCGTCTGGTAGCTGATCGGCCCGAGGGACTGGAGCTTGCCGAGCGTCATGTCCGCGAAGGCCTCGCGCACGAACACCTTGTCGGTGGCCGTGGGCGTCGACATCCGCAGGAAGCTCGCGCCGGACTGCGCGGTCGCGCTGTCGACGACCGAGGCGCTCCCGTTGGTGGGCTTGTCCCCCGAACCGAGGGTGGTGGCGCACAGCTCCAGGGTGGCGGGGCTCGCGCAGGTCGTGAGCGAGTCGTTGGTGACGACCGTGTCGCCGGGGGCCGCGGTGGCGGTCCCGACGGAGAGGAGCAGCGCACCGCCGGTGACCGCGGCGGCGGTCAGGGCGGCGAGCGGACGGAGCAGACGCATGTGACGACCTCGATGAGGAACGGGGACCAGCCCGATCAGCAGGGTCCCGGTGGGGTGGTGGCGGGAGCCGGCCCCCGACAACCAGGCCCGTTCCCTGCCTTACCGTCGGCTGTTCGGACGAGGCTGTTACGCCCGTTCAGGCGTGTCGTCAGATCTGATGACTTCGGTCAGTGAGTGGCCGCGGACAGCGCGTCCGCAAGCGTGGGGTGACGGAACGTGTACCCCGCGTCGAGCAACGCCCTCGGCACGGCCCGCTGCCCGAAGAGCAGCATCTCCCGGCCCATGTCGCCCAGCACCGTCGAGATCACCGGCGCCGGGATCGCCAGGACGGCGGGCCTGCCGAGCGCGGTGCCCAGCTGCGCGGTCAGCACCCTGTTGGTGACGGGTGCGGGGCCGGTGATGTTGACGGGGCCGCGGAGCGCGTCGTGCTCCACCGCGAAGGTGAGCGCGCCGACCTCGTCGTCGAGCGAGACCCACGACATGTACTGCTGCCCGGTGCCCAGGCGCGCCCCGAGGAACGCCTTCCACGCCAGCTTCATCGGCGCCAGCAGCCCGCCCGAGGGGGACATCACGAGCCCGGTGCGGGCCAGCACGACCCGCGCGCCGGCGTCGATCGCCGGGGCCGCGGCGGCCTCCCAGTCCCGGCACACGTCCGCCAGGAAGCCCTCGCCCGAGGGCGCGGACTCGTCGAGCTCGCGGTCCCCGCCGTCGCCGTAGTAGCCGACCGCCGAGCCGCTGACCAGCACCGGGACCCCGGCCCGCGCGACCGCGCCGGCCAGCACGTCCGTGGGCACGACCCGGCTGTCGCGGATCGCCTGGCGTCGCGCGCCGCTCCACGGCCGGTCCGCGAGCCCGGCCCCACCGAGGTTGACGACGGCGTCCGCACCGTCGAGCGCGCCCCCGTCGATCCGGCCGGACGGCGGGTCCCAGCCGCGCTCGTCGGGGGCCGACGGGCTGCGGCGGACGAGCCGCAGCACCTCGTGCCCGGCCTCCCGCAGACGGGCGACCAGGGCGGTTCCGATCAGGCCGGACGAACCGGCGACGACGACGCGCACGACGGTGATCCTCCCGAACCCGCCCGCCGCCCGCGACTCCGGGCACGGTGGCAGCCGGCACTCGGGCTCCCCACGCACCACCGGGTGACGTTCGGGGAGCTCACGCGCCGCGGAGCGGTGATCGCCCGACACCCCGCGCACCACTCCATGACGCTCGGGAGTCGACGCGTCGGCGGAGCGGCGATCGCCGCCTCCGTGCGCTGAAGCACGTTCGACGTGCGCGAGGGCACGCCAACGCCGATCACCACGTGGGCCGCCGCCGCACGATCGCCGTTCGGGTGCGCGGACGCACCGCCGAGCCGCGTGAGTGCACACCACCGTCGATCTTCGCGCTGCGCCGCCGGCAGCATTCGCGCTGCGCCGCCGGCAGCAACAGTCTTCGCGCGGCGCCGCCGGCAGCAGCAGAACGTGAGCGGTCGAGGTGCCAGTGGCCGGCACGTGGGCCACTCCGGGGGTGCGGACGCCGCGGCGCCGCCGCCCGAGGTGGGCGGCGGCGCCGGAGGGTGTGGCCGGGAGCGCGTTCCTACAGGCCGAGCTCGGCCTCGAAGGCACCTTCCTCGAGGCGCGCCTTGACCGCGGAGACGAAGCGGCCCGCGTCGGCGCCGTCGACGATCCGGTGGTCGTAGGTCAGCGGCAGGTAGCAGACCGAGCGGACGGCGATGACGTCCTCCCCGTCCGGCCCGGCGACGACCTTCGGCTCCTTGACGATCGCCCCGGTGCCCAGGATCGCGACCTGCGGCTGGTTGATGATCGGGGTGTCGAACAGCGCGCCGGCGCTGCCGATGTTGGTGATCGTGAAGGTGCCGCCGGACAGCTCGTCCGGGCCGATCTTGTTGTTGCGGGTGCGGTCGGCGACGTCCGCGATCTTGCGGGCGAGCCCGGCCAGCGACAGGTCCTCGGCGTTCTTGATCACCGGGACGAGGAGGCCGCGGGGGGTGTCGACGGCGATCGCGAGGTGCACGGCGCCGTGGTACTCGACCTGCTTGCCGTCCTCGGAGATCGAGGAGTTGACGGCCGGGAAGGCCTTGAGCGCCTCGACCGTGGCCTTCGCGAAGAACGGCAGGTAGGTGAGCCTGACGCCCTCCCGCGCGAGGAACGCGTCCTTGGCCCGGGCCCGCAGGTTCGCGATCCGGGTGACGTCGACCTCCTGCACGGTGGTCAGCTGCGCCGAGATCTGCAGCGACTCCGTCATGCGCTGGGCGATGATCTGGCGCAGGCGCGGCAGCTTCACCGTGGTGCCCGGCTGCGGGCCGTCGGCGGAGCGGGCCGGGACCTTCGCCGGCTCCTTGGCCGCGGCGGCGGGGGCGGCGGACGGCGCGGACGGTGCGGACGCGGCCGGGGCGGCGGCCGGCTCCTTCGCCGACTCGGCGGCGGCCAGCACGTCCTGCTTGCGGATCCGGCCACCGACGCCCGAGCCCTGCAGCGAGTCGAGGTCCACGCCGTGCTCCGACGCCAGCTTGCGCACCAGCGGCGTGACGTAGGGGGCCGAGGAACCGTTCTCCGAGGACTCCGCCTTCTCGGACGGAGCGGCCGGCGCCTCCTGGGCGGGGGCGGCCTGCGTCGGCTGCTCCCGGGGGGCCTGCGCCTTCGGCGCCTCCGGTGCGGGGGCCTCCTTCTTCGGGGCCTCCGGTGCCGGTGCCTCCTGCTTCGGCGGCTCGGGCGCGCTCTCCTGCGGGGCCGCGGAGCCGTCGCCGATGAGGGCGAGGGTGCCGCCGACCTCGACGGTGTCGTCCTCGGCGACCGACAGCTCGAGGACGGTGCCGGCGATCGGCGAGGGGATCTCGGTGTCGACCTTGTCCGTGGAGACCTCGAGCAGCGGCTCGTCGACCTCGACGGTGTCGCCGACCTGCTTGAGCCAGCGGGTCACGGTGCCCTCGGTGACGCTCTCGCCCAGCTCGGGCATGGTCACGGGGGTGCCGCCGCCGGAGGGCTTCCCGGTCGACGCCTTCGGCGCCTCCGCGGGGGCCTCCTCCTTCGGCGCCTCCTGCGTCGGCGCCTCGGGCTCCGGCTCGGGCTCCGGGGTGGCCTCCGCGGCGGGCTCCGCGGAGCCCTCGTCCGATCCCGCGTCGCCGATCACGGCCAGCTCGCCGCCGACCTCCACGGTCTCGTCCTCACCGGCGACGATCCGCTGCAGCACGCCCGCGACGGGGGAGGGGATCTCGGTGTCGACCTTGTCGGTGGAGACCTCGAGCAGCGGCTCGTCGACCTCGACGGCGTCACCCTCGTTCTTCAGCCAGCGGGTGACGGTGCCTTCGGTGACGCTCTCACCGAGGGCCGGCATCTGGACGGAGAAGGCCATGTCTGCTCGGATCCTCTTTCGACGTGCGTGGTCGCGGTCTGGTCGGACCGTCAGCCGTGGGTGTGCAGGGGTTTGCCGGCCAGGGCGAGGAAGGCTTCGCCGAACGCCTCGTTCTGGGTGGGGTGGGCGTGGACGTACGGGGCCACGTCGCCGGGCTCCGCTTCCCAGTTGTAGACGAGCTGGGCCTCGCCGATGAGCTCGCCGACGCGCGCGCCGACCATGTGGATCCCGACCACCGGACCGTCCTTGGCGCGGACGAGCTTGATCGCGCCGGAGGTCTGCAGGATCTGGGACTTGCCGTTGCCGCCGAGGTCGTAGGTGAGGGTCTCGACCTCGCCGTGCTTCTCGCGTGCCTGCGCCTCGGTGAGCCCGACGGAGGCGACCTCGGGCTCGCAGTAGGTGACGCGCGGGATGCCGGCCTCGTCGATCTCGCGCGGGGCGAGCCCGGCGATGTCCTCGGCCACGAAGATGCCCTGCTGGAAGCCGCGGTGGGCCAGCTGCAGGCCGGGCACGATGTCGCCCACGGCGTAGACGCCGTCGAGGTTGGTGCGCAGCCGGGAGTCGACGGTGACGAAGCCGCGTTCCATCGCGAGCCCGGCCTCCTCGTAGCCGTGCCCGGTGGTGTTGGGGCCGCGGCCGACGGCGACGAGCAGCAGGTCCGCCTCGAGCTCCTCACCGGACTCCAGGGAGACGGTGACGTGCGAGTCGTGCTGCTTGACGCCGGTGAACCTCACGCCGGTCTTCGCGGTGATCTTGCGGCGGCGGAAGGCGCGCTCGACGAGCTTGGACGCGAACTCGTCCTCGTTGGGGACGAGCCGGGGCAGGGCCTCGACGACGGTGACCTCGGCGCCGAAGGAGCGCCACACCGACGCGAACTCGACGCCGATCACGCCGCCGCCGAGCACCACGACCTTCTGCGGCACGGTGTCGAGGGTCAGGGCCTGGTCGGAGGTGATGACCCGGCCGCCGATCTCCAGGCCGGGCAGGGTGCGGGAGTAGGAGCCGGTGGCCAGCACGACGTTGCGGCCGGTGTAGGTCGTGCCGTCCACCTCGACCGAGCGCGGTCCGACGAAGGTCCCCGCGCCGGCCACGAGCTCGATCCCGCGGGAGGCGACGAGCCCCTGGAGTCCCTTGTAGAGGCGGCCGACCACGCCGTCCTTGTAGGAGTTCACGCCGGGCATGTCGATGCCGATGAGCTGGGACAGCACCCCGACCTTCGACCCGTCGCGGGCGGCGTCGGCGACCTCACCGGCGTGCAGCAGGGCCTTCGTGGGGATGCAGCCGCGGTGCAGGCAGGTCCCGCCGAGCTTGTCCTTCTCGACGAGCACCACGGACATGCCCAGCTCGGCGGCACGTAGCGCACAGGCGTATCCACCGGAGCCGCCACCGAGGATCACCAGGTCGGCAGTCTGCTCGGGCACGTCCGGTCTCCTCGTCACGCGGATGCGCACGGGGTCGGGCTGCCCCGGGCGGCCCCATCTTGTCATCTGGTCCGGATCCGCGCGGGTGGAGGTGACACTGTGCGGACACCGGGTTGCCTCCAGTGGAACCGGACCCGCCGGGAGAAAATCGGACACGTCGATCGTTGGGGCGGGCAGGAGACCGGGGCGAGGAGACGGCGATGGGCTTGTTCGGCAGGAAGCGCGGGGGGAACGCCAAGGTCCGCTCCGGCGACGCCGAGTACCTCCGCGAGTGGGCGACGGCCCGGCAGGGGGTCGAGGGCTTCGTGGAGCCGCGGACGACCGTGACGGAGACCACCCTCCTGTTGGTCGCCCAGGACGGGGAGTGGACCCGGCGGCGGATCGCGAGCCCGGACGCCGCGCGCAGGCTGGCGCGCTCGCTGCGGATGCCGGTGTACGACGTGCAGCTCGTCGGCTATCCGCAGCGGATGCGCGACCACGACGCCCGGCTGAAGGCCCTGCGCGAACGAGAGCGCCGCCGCTCCCTGGAGAGCTGAGGCACGGCAGCCCCGCGGAGGCCGGGAACCCGCAGGCCGTCCGGTGAGCAGGCGCCCTGGTAATTTCCGGTCGGCCCCCCGCTGCCGGTCGGGCGTCCGTCCGAGGTCACGGAGGTGGTCCGCGTCGCCCGGGAGAAGGCGTCCGACCTGATCATCCGGTCGGTGAAGGAGAAGGTGGCGTCCGGCGAGCTCGCCCCGGGCGCCCGCCTGCCCAACGAGCGCGACTTCGCCGCGCAGTACCGGGTCAGCCAGCCCACCGCGCGCGAGGCCGTGCGCGGCCTCGAGGTGCTCGGCCTGGTCACCAGCCGGCACGGCAGCGGGGTGTTCGTCGCCAGCGACGTCCACACGCTCGTCGCCAACAACCTCGGCCTGCTGCTGCAGCTCAAGCAGATGGAGATCCTGGACGTGTTCGACGTCCGGGTGGTCCTCGGCCGCGAGTCCGTCCGGTTGGCGGCCGGGAACCGGGACGTGGCGGACCTCGCGCGGATCCGGCAGGCCCTCGACGCGCTCGACGCCGCGACCACGGA
The DNA here is from genome assembly GCF_039531635.1 of Pseudonocardia ailaonensis. NCBI lineage: Bacteria > Bacillati > Actinomycetota > Actinomycetes > Pseudonocardiales > Pseudonocardiaceae > Pseudonocardia > Pseudonocardia ailaonensis. The sequence continues at coordinate 236,486 of NZ_BAAAQK010000007.1, forward strand.
CCACGAGTACGCGCTCGCCGGGATCGACTTCCTCGGCTCGCTCTCCGCCGCCTCGGGCAATCCGCTGCTCGCCACGCTGGAGGTCTTCCTGCTCCGGATCTCGGCGCAGTTCCAGCTCGCCGCGTACGGGGGGCGGGCGCCGGGCTGGTGGACCGACGCCGACCTGGACCTCCAGGGCGCCCGCCGCCGCCTCTACGAGACGCTGCGCGACGGCCCGGTGGGGCGGGTCGAGGAGGTGTGGTGGGAGTACACGAGCGCGGTGCGGGAGCGGTTCGCCACCGACCCGCGGCTCACCGGGATCCGCCTCGCGGACTCCGCCGTGGCGAACGCGATGGCCTCCCAGAACGTCTGACCCGCGAGCCGGGCTGTCGCTCCACGCGAGTCGGGCTGTGGTTGTGCGCGGGTCGGGCTGTGCGCGGGTCGGGCTGTGGTGCGGCCCCGGTGTCAGGCGGCGCGCGGGGTCGTCGAGCCGCCCGCGGTGATCACGCCCGCCAGCGCGGCGAGGGTCGCGGAGCCGGGGACGAGATAGCCGTCGTGGCCGTGCGCCCCGTCCGTCGGGAGCAGGTGGGCGCCGAACCCCGGTGAGACGGGGTCGCCGCCGTGGCCGAGGTCCCCGATCCGCAGGTGCGGCATGAACCGGATCCAGTCGTCCGCCGCGCGCGCCGCCCACACCCGGGCGCTCGTGCGCAGCCCGGCGACGTCGTCGACCCGGACGCCGGGGCTGGCGAGGAACACCAGGTCGTCGGCGGGCAGGGCCGGCGCGGCGAGCCCGACGAGCACCGTGCCGTAGCTGTGGCCGACCACCGTCATCGTCGCCGCGGGATTGGCCACGTGCAGGTCCGTCACCTCGCGGACCAGGGCGGGGACCCCGGAGCGGGCGAGCCTGCCGGTCGCGGCATCGACGTCGACGCCGGTGGGGGTCGGGTAGCCGACCCAGAGGACGACCGCGGTGTCCGGGCTCGCGTCGCGCACGTCCTCGGCCCAGCCGAAGGGCCGCTTCAGCGGGTGGTCCGGGTCGTTCAGCGTGTGGAGGTCGATGCCGGCCCCGGGCACGAGGACGACGACGTGGGCGGCGGTCGCGGGATCGCCGAGCGCGACCACCGCCCGTCCCCGCACGCCGGGCTCGCACCCCAGGACCACGACGTCACTGCGGGTCAGCGAGTCGGCGAGATCGGCGGCGCACGAGCGATCCAGCCCGACGGGCGGCACAGGCGCGTCGGGCGCGGGCGCCGACAGCACGGTCAGGCTGCTGAGCAGCGCGGATGCGATCAGGAGGGCGATCCGCCGAGGTGTTCTCACGCCTCGGAACGCTGCTCGGACCGGGCCAACGAATCGTCACGCTGCGGAGCCGTTTCCGGCCTGCTCCCGGGGTATCGCCGGGGCCGGGAGGCAGTACCGGGGTAGGGGGTCCGGACAGCTCCGCAGTACGACGACCGGGCGCCCGTCGCTCACTACGCTCGGCTCCGTGACCAGCAGGAACGACGATGACGCCCCCGCCGGCGCGTCCCGCGGCGAGCCCGGCGGCGCTTCCGACTCTGCCTCCGACTCTGCCTCCGACGACGCACAGGGCTCCGCTCAGGACGCTCCCGCCGCACCCGACCGGCCCGAGATGAACCTCAGGCACCTTCCGGCGACGGAGAACGTGCCCCACGTTCATCTCGGCGCGGGGTCGGAGTCGGGGGCGGGCGAAACGCGCACCGGTGAGGCCCCGGCCGGCCAGAGCGCAGGCTCCGGACCGAGCACTCCGGACCCCGCGGTGCCTGCTGCGGCGGCGCGGGACGCCGGGCTGGCGATCAGCACCACTGCTGCTCCGGGCCCTCGGAACAGCAGTGGTGCTCATCTCGGCCGCGCGCTGGCCTCCGCGCTCTGGGCCGGCTCGGGGAGGGGGCGGTGGGTCGGGGCCGATCGGCGGCGCCGGGCGCTGCCCTGGGTGATGCTCGTCCTGGGGCTGGGGATCGCGGTGGCCGCGGCGGGCTCGGAGTTCGCGCCCGACCGCGGCGTCTCGCCCACGCCGGCCTTCCTGGTCATGCTGCCCGGGGTGGCCGCGTTCGCCCTGGTCACGGCCCGCCCGCTCGACGCCTGGCGGCTCGGCACGCTGTGGGTGCTGGTGCTCCCGTTCGTCCTGCCGGCGCCGGCGCCGGGCGGGTCACCGCCGCTGGAGTGGTGGGCCTGGCTGCTCTGGGTGCCCGTGCTGCTGTTGGCCGCGTGGGCCGCGCCGGGGCTGGCCACGCTCGGCGCCGGGATCGTGTCGGCGCTGGTCATGGCGGTGTTGTGCCTGCTCACGCCGTGGCCGGTCGCCGCGTCCGCGCTGCCGCTGAGCCTGCTGACGGTCGTCGTGGCCCTGGGACTGGGGGCCGCGCTGGGCGCCCGGTGGGACGCCCGGCGGGCGCTGGAGGCCGAGCAGGTCCGGCGCGGTCAGGCGCAGGCCGAGCGGGGCGCGCTGGCCGAGCGGGCCCGGATCGCCCGCGAGATGCACGACGTCGTCGCCCACCACATGTCCATGATCGCCGTCCGCTGCGAGACCGCTCCCTACCGGCTGCCCGATCTCCCGCCCGCCGCGACGACCGAGCTCGCGGAGGTCGCGGCCGCCGCGCGGGAGGCGCTGGGGGAGCTGCAGTCGCTGCTCGGTGTCCTGCGGACCGGCGTGGACGACACCGGGCCGGAGCGGGCCCCGCAGCCGGGACTCGCCGACGTCGAGCGGCTGTTCGCCGACGCCCGGTCGGCGGGTGCCGAGCTGACCTGGGAGTTCTCCGGCGCACCGGTCTCCGACGCGCTCGGGCTGACGACCTTCCGGATCGTCCAGCAGTCCCTGGCCAACGCCGCGCAGCACGCGCCCGGTGCCGCGGTCGAGGCCCGCGTCGTCGCCTCCGCCGGCCTGCTGGAGATCGACGTCCGCAACGGGCCCGGCACGGCGGCGGGCCGCCCGGACAGCGGGGCGGCGGGCCGCCCGGACAGCGGGGCGGCGGG
>NZ_BAAAQK010000007.1:239516-245721 GCF_039531635.1 Pseudonocardia ailaonensis
GGCCGCCCGGACAGCGGGGCGGCGGGCCGCCCGGACAGCGGGGCGGCGGGCCGCCCGGACAGCGGGGCGGCGGGCCGCCCCGGCGGCGGGACCGGGCTCAACGGGATGCGGGAACGCGCCGATCTGCACGGCGGCACCCTGGTGGCGGGGCCGGACGGGGAGGGAGGATTCGTGGTGCACGCCGTGCTGCCGACCGAGCTGCCGAGTGGGGAGGGCTGATGACGCGGGTCCTCGTCGTCGACGACCAGGCGATGGTCCGGGAGGGGTTCGCCGCGCTGCTCGGCGCCCAGCCCGATCTCGAGGTGGTCGGGACCGCGGAGAACGGGCGGATCGCCGTCGACACCGTCGCGGCGCTGGCCGCCGAGGGCCGCGGCCCGGACGTCGTGCTCATGGACGTGCGGATGCCCGAGCTCGACGGCATCGAGGCCACCCGGATCCTGCTCGCCCGCGAGGACCCGCCGCGGGTCGTCGTCCTCACCACGTTCGATCTCGACGACCACATCTACGACGCCCTGCGCGCCGGGGCCAGCGCCTTCCTCCTCAAGCACGCCCCCGCCGCCGAGCTGCTGCACGCGGTGCGGGTGGTCGCGGCGGGCGACGCGCTGCTCGATCCCGGGGTGACCCGCCGGCTGATCGGGCACTTCGTCCACGCGCAGCCGGGGCCGCCGAAGTCCCTCGACGGCGTGACCGCCCGGGAGACCGAGGTGCTCGTCCTGGTCGCCCGCGGGCTGTCCAACGCCGAGATCGCCGCCGAGCTGGTGCTGGCCGAGCAGACGGTGAAGACGCACGTCAGCCGCATCTTCACCAAGCTCGGGCTCCGCGACCGCGCCCAGGCCGTGGTGCTGGCCTACGAGACGGGTCTCGTCCAGCCTGCTACCGGCGGGTAACCTGCCGCGCTAGTCTCCCGGCGTGACCACCATCGTTGCTGGTAGCCGCTCCGCCGTCGTCACCGGCGCGGGGCGGGGGATCGGGCGGGCGATCGCCCGGGAGCTCGCCGGGCGCGGGTATCGCGTCCTCGTCACGGACGTCGACGGCGCGGCCGCCGAGGCCACCGCCGCCACGATCCCCGGCGCGAAGGGCCTGGCCTACGACGTCACGGACCCGGAGGCCGCCCACGCCGTCGCCGCGGCGGCCCGCGAGCTCGCGCCGCTCGGCGCGTGGGTGGCCAACGCCGGCGTCGGCGACGACGGGACCGTCTCCGCCCTGGAGGACGCGCAGGTCCGGAAGCTGGTGGAGATCAACCTGCTCGGCGTGCTGTGGGGCGTCCGGGCGGCGACGGCGGCCTTCCGCGCGCAGCGGACCGACGGCGAGATCGGCCTGGTCGCCTCGCTGTCCGGGCTCGGACCGGTCCCCGGCCTCTCGGTCTACGCCGCGACGAAGGCGGCGGTGCTCTCGCTCGGGATGTCGCTGCACAGCGAGCTGCGCGCCGACGGCATCCGCGTGCACACCGTCAACCCGGACGGCGCGGACACCGCCCTGCTCTCCGGCATGGCCGCCGACGGCCAGGGCCGCGCGCTGGTCCGCTCCGGGGTGCTGCTCACCCCGGAGCAGGTGGCGCGGGCGCTGGTCGGCATGTTCGGGACGAGCCGCGTGGTCCGCACGGTTCCCGGCTGGCGGGGTGCGATGGTGCGCCTCTCGACCCTCGCCCCGTCGCACCTGATGAAGGCCGAACCCCTGCTCAGGAGGGTCGGCGCCGCGAGGATCCGGAAGGAACCCACCCGCTGACCCAGCGCCCCGCCGGCCCGACCACCTGCGTCGCCCGAGCTGCCGTGCCTCGGGCCGCCGAGGGCCCGCCCGGCCCTCGTACCTCGTGAGTGGCACTAGTCGCCACAGCGACTCCGCTCACCCACCCCGCCGGCTCCGCCGGCGACCGTTCCCCGGCTGCCACTCACAGGCCTATCCGTTCGCGGCGATGTCCTCGAGGAGGGCGAGGAGGGTGCGGATCGGGGTGCCGGTCCCGCCCTTGGGCGTGTAGCCCCAGGGGCCGCCCGTGTTGAAGGACGGGCCCGCGATGTCGATGTGCGCCCACGCCAGCCCGTCCGCCACGAACTCCCGCAGGAAGATCCCCGCGGCGAGCATCCCGCCGAACCGGTTGCCCGTGACGTTGGCCAGGTCCGCGACCCGCGAGTCCAGCTCGCCGCGCAGGTGCTCGGGCAGCGGCATCGCCCAGGCGTCCTCGCCGACCTCGCGGCCCAGCGCGGCGACCCGGTCCCGCAGCTCCTCGGAGCCCATGACGCCCGCGGTGCGGTTGCCGAGCGCGACCATCTGCGCGCCCGTCAGCGTCGAGGTCTCGACCAGGTAGTCGGGGGCGTCCTCGGCGGCGCGGACCATCGCGTCGGCCAGGATCAGCCGGCCCTCGGCATCGGTATTGAGCACCTCGACGGTCTTGCCGCCGTACATCGTGAGGACGTCGCCGGGCCGGTACGCGGTGTCCGACGGCATGTTCTCGGCCATCGGCACGGTCGCGGTCACCGCGACGGGCACGTTCAGCCGGGCGGCCAGCGCGACCGTCGCGATCACGGCGGCGGCACCGGACATGTCCGAGGTCATGTGGTCCATGCCCGCGGCCGGCTTGATCGAGATGCCGCCGGTGTCGAACGTGATCCCCTTGCCGACGAGCGCGACCTTCTTGGCCGGCGCCGCACCTCCGGCCCAGGTCAGCCGGACCAGCCGCGGCAGCCGCGACGATCCCTGCCCGACCCCGAGGATCCCGCCGAACCCGCCCTCGGCCAGGGCGGTGTCGTCGAGCACCTCGACGGTCAGCCCCGCCGCCTCGCCGATCTCCGCGGCCCGGGCGGCGAACGTCTCCGGGTACAGCGCGTTCGGCGGGGTGTTGATCAGGTCCCGGGCGGTGTGCACGGCCTCGCCGATCGCGGCGGCCCGCTCGGTGCCGGCGGCGTCCAGGCCCGCGACCAGCGCCGACGACACGGGCGCCTTGCCCGAACCGGGCTCGGACCGGAACGCGGTGAAGCGGTAGGCGCCCAGCAGCACCCCCTCGGCCGCCGCGGCGGGCTCCGGGGTGGCCACCGCGATCGTCGCGGTCCCGGACAGCGAGCGTGCGACGGCCCCGGCGGCCCGGCGCACCGCGTCCGCCGTGACCGCCTTGCCCAGCCCCACCCCGACGACGAGCGGGGCGCGCACCGCACCGCGCGACGGCAGCCGCACGACCTCCTCCGCCTTGCCGGTCGCCCCGGCCGTCGCCAGCAGTGCGGCGAGGCCGCCGTCGAACCCGGCGTCGACGAGCTCGGCGCCGGGGGCGAGCACGGGGCCGCTCTCGCCGGAGTCACCGGGGACCAGGCCGACGACGACCGCGTCCACCTCCGCGGTGGCGGGGGAGCCCTCGAGGGGCGCGACAGTGGTCGCGGGAGGGGTGCTGACGGCCACGGGTGAACTCTCCTCGGATCGCGGAAGTGGGACCCTCCTCACCCCGATCGGGGCGGCGAGACCTCTTCGAAATGCTAATGACACCGGCGCGGGGCCGACTCGCGCAGGGTCGGATGCCATGGTGGTGGACGTGGCAAGCACCCCGCCCCGACTCGGTCGCCGGCTGGGCATCGCGGACGTCGTGGTGCTCGGCGTCGTCGGGATGCTCGGTTCCGGGGTGTTCATCGTCTTCTCGCCGGCCGGCGCGGCCGCGGGCCCGTGGCTGCCGCTGGCCGTGCTGATCGCCGCCGCGGTCGCCGGGTGCTGCGTGCTCTCGACCTCGGAGCTCGCGATGGCCCACCGGGGCCCGGACTCGCGCGGCGGCCCGTCGTGGATCTCCGGGCACACCGCCGGCTACGTCGCCGCGCGCCGACGCCTGCACCCCGCGGCGGGCCGGGTCGCCGGGATCGCGCTGCTCATCGGCGGGATCGCCTCCGCCGCGGCCGCCGCGGGGGTGTTCGGCGCCTACGTGCTGCCCTCGAACCCGCTGGCGGCGGCGATCGTCGTGATCGTCGCGGCCAGCGCGATGGCGATCGTCGGGGTGCGGACGACGGCGCGGTCGGCCTGGCTGATCGCCGGCGGCACGCTCGCGGTGCTGGTGGTCGTTGTGGTCGTCGGGCTGCTCGGGCCCGGTGGCGGATCGGCCGGGGTGTCGGCCGCCGCCGCGACCGGGGGCGACTCGCTGGCCTCGGGGGTCGCGGTGCCCGCGGTGACGCCGCCGCGGGGTGTGCTCGGCGTGCTGTCGGCGGCCGGGCTCGTGTTCTTCGCGTTCGTCGGGTTCGCCGACGCCGCGTCCGCGCGGGAGGACATCCGCAGCCCCGTCCGCACCCTGCGCCGCGCGGTGCCGATCGCGCTGGGCATCTGCGCGGTCGCCTACCTCGCGGTCGCGGCGGCGCTGCTGGTCGGGCTCGGGAGCAGCCGGATCGGCGCGGAGCACTCGCCGCTGGTCGCGCTCGTCGACACCGGGCAGGCGCCGGCTCTGGGCGTGCTGGTGCGGATCGGCGCGGCCGTCGCCGCGGGATCCACGCTGTTCGCCCTGCTGATCGGCCTCACCCGCACCGCGGGCGCGATGGCCCGCCGGGACGACCTGCCCCGCGCCCTGGCGCGCCGCTGCGGCTCCGGTGCCGCCTGGCGGGCGGACGTCCTCGGCGCCGGGCTGGCGATCGTCGTCGCCGTGCTGGCCGGGCCGGTCGCGTCCATCGCGCTCGCCGCCTGTGCCCTGCTGATCCACTACGCGCTGGTGCACGCCGCCGTGCTGCGCCTGCCGCAGCTCGCCGGCCCGCGCTGGATCCCGGTCGTCGGGCTCGTGGCCTGCCTCGGGCTGGCCGCGTTCCTGCCGCCGGTGTCGGTGCTGATCACGCTCGGCCTGATCGCCGTCGGCTGGGTCCCGAGCGAGCTGTGGGCCCTGCGGATGCGCCGCCGGCCCGTCGTCGAGGAGGAGGGGGCGGCGCCCCCGGACGAGCAGGCGGCCTAGGAGAGTGCCGGCTGGGCGGCGCGCAGTGGCCCGATCTTGTCAGCGCGCCGAGGACCCGGCACCGCCGCCCAGGACCCGGCACTAGGGTCTCGCGGGTGGACCTGATCTCCGGACCCCTGCACGAGCAGCACGTCGCCCTCGGCGCCACCCTCGGCGCGTTCGGCGGCTGGTCCATGCCGATCAGCTACCCCGCGGGCACGGTCGCGGAACACACCGCGACGCGTGCGGCCGTCGGGGTCTTCGACGTCAGCCACCTCGGGAAGCTGCTGGTCGCGGGCCCGGGTGCGGCGGAGTTCGTCAACGCCTGCCTCACCGCGGACCTCGGGCGGATCACGCCGGGTCAGGCGCAGTACACGCTGTGCTGCGCGGAGAACGGGGGCGTGGTCGACGACCTGATCGCCTACCTCGTCGGCCCGGACGAGGTGCTCCTCGTGCCCAACGCCGCCAACTCCGCCGCGGTGGCCGCGCTGCTGCGCGAGGCCGCGCCGGCCGGGGTCACGATCACGGACCGGCACCGCGACCTCGCCGTGATCGCCGTGCAGGGGCCGCGCTCCGCCGAGCTGTTCGGCACGATGTTCGCCGGGTTCCCGGGCATCGGCGCCCTGGACTACATGGCCTTCGCCGACGCCGGCGAGGTCCGGGTCTGCCGCACCGGCTACACCGGCGAGCACGGCTACGAGCTGCTGGTCCCCGCCGCCGCGGCCCCCGCGGTCTGGGACGGGCTGCTGGCCGGTGCCGCGCCGCTGGGCGGTGCGGCGTGCGGGCTGGGGGCGCGGGACACGCTGCGCACCGAGATGGGCTACCCGCTGCACGGCCAGGATCTCTCCCTCGACATCACCCCGGTGCAGGCCGGCAGCTCGTGGGCGGTCGGCTGGTCCAAGCCGGCGTTCCGGGGCCGCGCGGCGCTGCTCGCCGAGAAGGAGGCCGGCCCGGCCCGGCGGCTGCGCGGGCTGCGGGCCACCGGCCGCGGGGTGCCGCGCGCCGGCATGGCGGTCCTGCGCGACGGCGTCGAGGTCGGGCGGACCACGTCGGGCACCTTCTCACCCACCTTGCGGACGGGCATCGCGCTCGCGCTGATCGACACCGCGGCCCGGGTGGAGGCGGGGGAGGTGCTCACGGTCGACGTCCGGGGGCGGGCCCTGGAGGCCGAGGTCGTCAAGCCGCCCTTCGTGCCTTCCCACGTCCGATAGTCGGGTACCCGACCGGTTGAAGTCCGCGCTTGCCCCGGGGTTTACCGTTTCGGTCATGAGCGCGGCGCAGTTCGTGGTTGAGCAGAGTCCGTCCCGGGTGTCCGACGAGCGGCGCGCC
>NZ_BAAAQK010000008.1:0-20091 GCF_039531635.1 Pseudonocardia ailaonensis
CCCGCCGAGCCCCGCGGCGGCCGGCCACGAGCCGGTGACGCCGGGCCGGGCGCCTCCCGCCCCGACGTCCCCGTGCGTGCCGCCGCCCCCGGAGAGGGCCCGCAGGGCCCCGCCACCCGCAGGTCGGACACCTGGGCCGCGGGGAACCGCGCGCCCGACCCCCGTCCCCCGGCAGACCGCGCCCGACCCGGCGCGTCCGCAGGTGCGGGGGCACCGGCCCGGCCCGGCACCGGACCGGCGGGCCGGCCCGCCCCACCCCGGTCCACCGAGCCCCCCGGCCGCCCCCCGCTCCGGCCCACGGGCCCCGGCGCCGCCCCGACCGAGACGATGCTCGGGCCCGGCGACACCGCCCGGCCCAGGCGCGCCGAGGGCGGCCCCGCGGAGCGCGCCGCCGAGCGCGCCGCCCGCCTCCGGGCCGAGCACGCCGAGGCCGAGCCGCCGGTCGAGCGCACCGGGAGGACCGGCCCGAACGGTTCCGCGACGAAGGGCTCGGCAGGGTCGGGCTCGGCAGGGTCGGGCTCGGCGGGGGGCACCGCCCGCCGCTCGCTCGGTGCCGCGCTGGCCGCCACCGCCGCGTCCACCGTCGTGCCGGGCTCCGGGCACCTGATCCTGCGCCGCCGGCGCACCGGCGGGCTCCTGCTGGGCCTGTTCCTGCTGCTCGTGGCGGGTGCGGTCGGCACCGCCCTGCTCGTGCGCCGCACCACGCTGCTCGAGTCCGTGCTCTCCACCAAGTCGCTCGTCGTGTTCATCGTCGGGGCGGTCGTGGTGGCGCTGGCCTGGATGGCGGTGATCGCGCGGACCTACGCGCTGGCCCGTCCCCGCGGCCTGGGGATGGGCAAGCGGATCCTCGGGGCCGGGGTCGCGGCCGTCCTGTGTCTCGTGGTCGCCGTGCCGTTCGGGTACGCCGCGGACCTCGCGAACTCCCAGCGCTCCCTGCTCAACGACCTGTTCAGCGGCGGCGAGGGCGGCACGTCGGCCGCCGAGGCGATCGGCAAGGGCCGGCTCAACGTGCTGCTCCTGGGCTCGGACGCGGGCCCCGACCGCACCGGCACCCGCACGGACACGATGATGCTGGCCAGCATCGACACCAAGACGGGCCGGACCACGATCTTCGGCCTGCCGCGCAACATCCAGCGCGCCCAGTTCCCGCCCGGCACCCCGATGGCCCAGAAGTTCCCCCAGGGTTTCCACGACCCGAAGGACCCGCTGTCGGGGAACTACCTGCTCAACGCCATCTACGCCTACGCCCACGAGTACCCGCAGCTCGCGCCCGCCGGCCCGACGCCCGACATCGGGCTGAACCTGCTGCAGTCGTCGATCTCGTACATGACCGGCCTGCCGATCGACTACTTCCTCGAGATCAACATGGCGGGCTTCTCCACCCTGATCGACGCGCTCGGCGGGGTCACCGTGGACGTCGGGCCCGTGCCCCTGCCGATCAACGGCGTGACGGCGGACGGCCGGCACGTCAAGCCGGACGGCTACATCCAGCCCGGCGTCCAGAAGCTCGACGGCGAGCAGGCGCTCTGGTTCGCCCGCTCGCGGCGGGACTCGAACGACTACCAGCGGATGAGCCGCCAGCGCTGCCTCATCCAGGCCGTCCTGCAGCAGAAGAGCCCGGCGACGCTGCTCACGAACTTCCAGCAGGTCGCGCAGGCGACCAAGGACAACGTCGACACGAACATCCCGCAGGAGGTGCTGCCCGCCCTGGTCTCGCTGGCCGGGGACGGGTTCAGCCTGCAGAGCATCTCGTTCGACCCGAGCCTGCCGGACCCGAGCGAGAAGGACGGCAAGTTCGACACCGGGCGGCCGGACGTCACCTACATGCGCAAGGTCGTGCAGGACGCGATCAACCCGCCGCCCGCGGCGGCCGCGCCGACGACCACCACCGCACCCCCCACGACGACGTCCCGCAGCGGTGCGGCCACGACGACGGCACCGCCGGCCTCGGCCGCCCCGACCCAGCTCGCGGACGCGTGCGCGATCGCCGCGACGACGAGCGGCCCGTCGGACGACGCGGGCACGGACGCCGGTTCGGACGCCGCCGGGAACTAGGCCCGCGGGCAGCGTCTACTCTGCTAGCGCGTGGTCCTGCAACGTCGCCCGGGCTGCGGTACACAGACGTCCGGGCCCGGCCGAGAGCCGATCGGGCGACCAGCGAGCCTGAAGGGCACCAAGACGTGAGCACCGTGAGCAACTCGGACCGGACCGGGCGTCCTCGCGTCGTCGTGATCGGCGGCGGGTTCGGCGGGGTCCGCGCGGCCAAGGCACTGGGGCACGCGGACGTCGACGTCACGTTGGTCGACCGGACGAACCACCACCTCTTCCAGCCGCTGCTCTACCAGGTCGCGACTGGGATCCTCTCCCCCGGCCTGATCGCCCCGGCCCTGCGCCGCGTGGTGAAGAAGGAGCGCAACATCCGCACGCTCCTCGCCGAGGTCGTGGACATCGACGTGCACGGCAAGGTGGTCCACGCGGCCACCCCGAGCGCCGACCAGCTCGACCTGCCGTACGACTACCTGGTGGTCGCCGGTGGCGCGACGCACGCCTACTTCGGGCACCCCGAATGGGCCGAGCACGCCCCGGGCATGAAGAGCATCGAGGACGCCCGGATGCTGCGCAGCCAGATCCTGGGTGCGTACGAGCTCGCGGAGCTCGCCACGGACGAGAAGGAGCGCGAGGCCTACCTCACGTTCGTCGTGGTCGGCGCGGGGCCGACCGGTGTGGAGATCACCGGCCAGCTCGCCGAGCTGGCGCAGTACGTCCTGCCCAAGGAGTACCGCTCGATCGACACCCGCCAGGCGAAGATCATCCTGCTCGACGCGGCGCCGTCGGTGCTCCCGCCCTTCGCCCCGAAGCTGCAGCGGTACACGCAGCGTCAGCTGGAGAAGATGGGCGTCGAGGTGCGGCTGAACACCGCCGCCACGGACATGGACTCCGAGGCGATCACGGTCAAGGGCCCCCGCGGCGAGGAGCGGATCATCGCCCGGACCAAGATCTGGGCGGCGGGCGTGCAGGCCTCGCCGCTCGCCGCGGTGCTGGCCAAGGCCACCGGCACGGAGACCGACCGGGCCGGCCGCCTCGCCGTGGACCCGGACTGCAGCCTGCCCGGCGCCGAGGGCGTCTACGCGATCGGCGACATGGTCACCACGGTCGACCGGCTGCCCGGTGTGGCGCAGGTGGCCATGCAGCAGGGCACGTACGTGGGCAAGCAGATCGCGAACCGGGTGAAGGGCGACCACACCACCCCGGCGCCCTTCAAGTACTTCGACAAGGGCTCGATGGCGACCATCGGCGCCCGGCAGGCCGTCGCCGACGCCATGGGCTTCAAGGTCACGGGCTGGGTCGCCTACCTGCTGTGGTGCTACGTGCACATCATGTTCCTGATCGGCTGGGGCAACCGGCTCGGCACGCTCTACAACTGGGTGCGCTCGCTGCGCTACGCCCGCAACCGCGGGCACCGGCTGATCAGCATGACCGGGGCCCAGGAGATCGCGGAACGGCACGAGGCGGCCTGACCGGCGCCGTCCGGCAGGCCCGGATCGCGTCCGTTCGGACGCTCCGGACGGACGTCCGGTCCCGCCTCCGGCCGACCGCCGGTCGTGCGGAACCTGCCGCTGACGGTTCCGTGACACCGTTTTCGTCGAGAAAAGGGCTCTGACATGGGGGTTGTCCGCGTGGCGCTCCGCGGGCTCTGACACTCTATGGGCCACGCTGTACCAGGAACGACCACCGACGCACCCCTCTCCGCGGGTGGTCGATGGGAGACGAGAGGAGCACGTCACATGGCACTGCCCACGCTGACCCCCGAGCAGCGCGCTGAGGCGCTCAAGAAGGCGGCCGCCGCACGGACGGCCCGCAAGGAGCTCCGCGACAAGATCGCCAAGGGCGAGGAGACCATCCCCGCCGTGCTCGGGCGCGCCAAGACCGACCAGATCGTCGGCAAGACGAAGGTCGCCGACCTGCTGAAGAGCCTGCCGGGCTACGGCCCCGCGAAGGTCTCCCAGCTGCTGGAGAAGACCGGGATCGACGCGTCCCGCCGCGCGGCCGGCCTCGGCGACCGCCAGCGCCAGGCGCTGCTGGACGAGCTGAAGAGCTAGTCGCAGGTCCCACCATCCGCCCGGTCCGGCCTCCCGCCGGCCCGGGCGGTGGTGTGTCCGGGCCGCTTCCTAGGCTTCCCCCGTGGAGCTGATGGTCGAGGTCGCCCCGGGCGTGCAGGTGTGGGCCGAGGAGATCCCCGGGCCCGGCGAGCCGCTGCTGCTGGTGATGGGGGCGAACGCCTCGGGCCTGACCTGGCCCGACGAGCTGCTCGCCCGGCTCGCCCGGCACCACCGGGTGATCCGCTACGACCACCGCGACACCGGCCGCTCCACCCATGCCTTCGACGAGCGGCCCTACGCCCTGCGCGACCTCGCCGACGACGCCGTGGCCGTGCTCGACGCGTTCGACGTCGACCGCGCGCACGTCGCCGGGATGTCCCTCGGCGGGACGCTCGTACAGCTGCTCCTGGTGGAGCACCCGGACCGGCTCCTGAGCGCCGCAGTGTTCTGCTCGGCGGCCCTGGAGGGCACCGAGGGCCTCCCCGGGCCCGATCCCGCGCTCCTGCGCCTCTGGGGCGAGCTCACCGACGAGCGCACCCGCGAGCAGGAGCTGACCTGGCGGGTGGAGCACTGGCGGCTGCTCAACGGCCGGGTGGCCCCGTTCGATGCCGCCGCCTTCCGGGCCCTCGAGGAACGGATCATGGAGCACTCGGGCCGCACGGACTCCCCCGCCGCCCATGCCGCCGCGGACACCGACGGCCTGGACCGGGCCGCGGAGCTGCGGGAGGTCTCCGTCCCCACGCTGGTGATCGAGGCTCCGGAGGACCCCGTCAACCCGCCCCCGCACGCCGCGCACCTCGCCGCGACCATCGCCGGCTCCCGCCTGATGACCGTCGAGGGCCTGGGCCACGCCCTGGCCCCGAGTCTCCTCGAGCCCCTCGCGAACGCCCTGCTCGGCCACACCTGCGGGGACGTCCGCTAGGGAGTGTCTGACGGATCGCCGTCGAGTCCGCGGCGTTCCAGGTGGGTGCCCCGCAAGGCGGCGCCGGGCCCTCATACCGGGCGTATTCGGGTTCGGCGCCACCGCCGCGGGGTGCCCGCCTGGGGCGTCGCGGGCCGGCGGGGGTCCGTCAGACGCTCCCTAGGGAGCACTCACACCGTCAGCGGAGCACGGCGCGGGCCAGGGCGGCGGCCTGGGCGGGCTTGAGCTGCGGCAGGTAGGCGCGGCCGACCGCGTTGCCGATCGCGGGCAGGGTCGCCGGGTCCGGGTAGGCGAGGTAGAGCGGCCGGTAGACGGGCTGGAACTTCGCCTTGAAGGCCAGCAGCGAACGGAAGCCGTAGACGGGCTCCAGGCGGCGCCCGATGGCGTCGAGCAGCTTCTGGAGGCCCGCGACGGGATCCCCGCGGTCCAGGCGGGCCAGCGGGGCCCCGGAGAGCGACAGGAACTCCGCGCCCTCCTCCTTGCACGTGAGCGCCGCGGAGGCGATGAGGAACTCCATCACCCCGCGGAAGGCGGCGTCGTCGGAGCGGCGGCGCATGAAGTCGAGCGTCCAGCCCACGATCTCGCCGTCGCGGTGCACCGGCAGCCAGCTGGTCACGCCGTGTACCGAGCGCTCCTCGTCGATCGCGACGAGCAGGCGCACCTCGTCGTCGTCGATCTCGTCGAGGCCGCCGAGGGTGAAGCCCATCTCGGGCAGCCCCTTGTCCGCGACCCACTCCTCGCTGATCTCCCGGATCTGCTCGCTGACCGCGAGCGGCGCCCCGCGGAAGGTCGTCCACTCGGCGGTGATCCCGGCCTTGGCGGCCTTGTTCAGCGCGGTGCGCACGTCCTGCCACTTCTTGCCGGTGAACGCGAGGTCCGCGAGCGGCAGCAGGGTCTCCTCGGCCACCTGGACCGCGCCCCAGCCGAGCGGGCGGACGGCGTCGACCACGCGCGAGTCCACGCTGTAGAAGCACGGCGTCCAGCCCTGCTCGCGGCAGTGCTTCGCGAACCCGGCGACCGCGCCGGGCACCGCGGACGCCGGGCCGACCGGCCCACCGGTCGTCAGGGCGACGCCGGCGACCACCCGGTAGGCGACGGCGGCGGCGTCGTCCGGCGCGAACCAGTACGTGTGCCCGGACCAGGTGGCCATGTACTGCAGGGAGCCGCCCGCCCCGGCGGTGATCAGCTCGTGCACGCGGGCGACGTCCGGCTCGGCGGCGCGCAGCCGGTTGCGCGTGTACGCCCGCAGCCCGGCGAGGGCCACGACCAGCCAGAACAGGGTGCCCGTCCAGTCGTGCAGGGCGGTGGTGACCACGCTGGTGGGCAGGAAGGCCGGCGGCACACCGCTGAGGAACCCGGGCGGGACGAACCGCAGCGGGAGGTCCGCCAGCAGCTCGGCGAGGCCCGGGCGCGGCTCGTAGTCGCCCGCGACGAGCAGCCCGCCCACGACGTACACCACCGAGAGCAGGACGAACGTGGCGAGCGCCAGCCGGATGAGGCCGCGGTAGGTGCCCACCGGGGCACGCAGGTCGAACAGCCGCCGCGAGCAGATCAGCAGCACGGCCACGGCGAGCGGCTGCAGCAGCGGCAGCGCGATGAGCGCGAACGCGTGCAGCCGGGTGCCCCCCGCGACCGCCCCGACGATCACCCGCTGTTCCATCGGGCTCGACGCGATCAGCAGGCCGAGTGCCGCCAGGCCCAGGTTGAGCCCGAGCGCCATCCGCCACGCGGCCCGCCGGCCGCGCCGGAGCCCTTCCGCGGCGACCAGGAGCAACAGCACCGGCATGATCGACATCAGGCCGGCGCCGAGGCCCGTGAAGCGCAGCCGCGCGGTGAGCTCCGAGCATTCCCGCAGGCCGCGGACCTCCCCGATCGCCCGCGCCGCGTCGCAGATCTGGGAGACGGTGCCGGGGTCCGGGGCGGGGGCGGCGAACACGAAGCGCAGCACGGAGAGCGGCCCGACGCGGGTCTGGGCCCACGCGGCGATCAGCGGCCCGAGCGCGGAGGCGGCCACGATCAGCGCGACGAGCACGCGGGACTCGGGGCGGGACGGGGCGCGGGACATCGTCATGCCGCCGCGGCGCCACAGGACGACGAACCCGAGCGCCAGGCCGAACAGTCCCGCGGTGAGCCGCAGGACGTCCCCCAGCAGGCCGGAGTACAGGGCGAACACCACGATCGCGATGACCAGGCCGAGCCGCAGCCGGCGCCGCCACAGGGCGGCCATGCCCGCGCTGACCGCCAGCGTGGTGCCGACGACGGCGGTGCCGGGCCCGACCGTGACGGACGCGACCAGCTGGTCGGCCCACCGGCCGTCGGCGACGTGGTCGAGCACCCAGACCACGCCGAGGCCCAGCAGCGACCCGACGACCTGCACCAGGGCCGCCAGCGCCGCGGTGCGACCGCTGCCGATCCGGCGCTCCGCGATCGGGAGCAGCGCGATGATCATGCCGGTCGAGAGGATGTAGGAGTCCAGGCCCTGGCACCAGAAGGCCGAGGTCAGCAGGCCCCACCAGACGCCGTGCGCGAGCGGGTCGATCCCGGCGCCGACGTGTGCGGCCAGGACCGCGGAGGGACCGTTCCACAGGCTGCCGGTGCAGGCCCCGAGCACCCAGATCCCGATCACGACCGCGACGGTGAGCGGCGCGTGGCCCGGGTAGCGGAGCGCCTGGCGGTACCACGGGATCCGCGGGAGCGGGGCCGGGACGGCGTCCTCCGGGAGGAGGGTCGCGGACGTGTCGGCGCGAGCCGGACCGTCGACCGTCATGCCACCTCCCTTCTGTCCGGGATCACTGTCGCATCCCGGGGGCCGGATCGGGCACACGCCACCGGTTCGGCTGCGCACCAACAGGACTACCGATCGGAAACAGCAGTGAAACATCACTTTCGGTGCATAGCTAACCACTCTTCGACGCCCCGGGTGGCCCGTGGACGTGCCGGTCCCCGGACGCAGACACCCCACCCGGGGTGCCCGGATGTCGCTCCGAGGCCACCCGAGTGGGGTGCGATCGTCACGGGCGGTGCACCACGGCCGGGGCCGGCCGCCCTGCACCGCGCGCCGATCAGGCCGGCAGCTTCTCCCCCGCCTCGATCGCGGCGCTCAGGGTGTTCTCCGCGGGCGGCAGCGGGCAGGTCGCGAAGGACGTGAGCGCGCACGGCAGGTTGACGACGCGGTTGAGGTCGAGCGTGAGCCGCCCGTCCGGCCCCGGGGCGGCGACCTTGAGGATGCGGCCGCCGCCGTAGGTGGACGAGCCGCTGGTGCCGTCCCGGAAGTGCAGCGACAGCCCGTCCGGCTTCCCGGCCAGGGCGGTCAGCACCTGCTCCGCACCGTCGACGGTGAAGCGGACCGTGCCCACCGCCGTCGGGAAGTGGTTGAGCCCGTCCACGACCGCACCCACCGTGATCCGCCTCGGCTCCGCGTAGGGCGTGAACTGCGCCTCGACCACCCAGCGCTCCTCGACCGGGAAGGCCGGGACGCCGGTGAACGCGGCGCGGGTCGGCGCCTGCGGGTCCCGCACCCGCAGCGCGTAGGAGTCCGTGCGCCGCGCGACCTCGACCCTGCGGTCCCCGACCGTGACCAGCGCGCCCGGCAGCCCGTCCCGCGGCTCGAGCCGGACCGTGCCGTCGACCGGCGCACCGCCCGTGACCAGCCCGTCCGCCGCCGCGGCCGTCACCTCGACGCCGCCGTCGCCGGTCGCGCGCCAGGTGCCGGGCAGGCCCGGGATCTCCCGCGCCGTCTCCTCGAGCCACTCCAGCGCGGTCAGGCTCAGCCAGCCGTGCGGCAGGAGCAGTTCCTCCTCGCGCTCCGCGTGCCAGGTGGCCCAGTCCTGCTGCAGCGTGCTCTCGGTCGTCGTCATGTCCTCCGGAACGCCCCGCGGGCGCGCGACATTTCGGCATCCCGGACCGTGGACGGCGGCTGCGCCGAACGGCCCAGTTGTCCGGACCGGTTCGGGATGTGGGAGGCCGTTTGACTCCGCCGGGAGCCGTCTGGTGTGGTCGGTCCGTGGCCACGAACCTGCTGACGCGCCGGCGTCACGTCGACCACGCCCTCGTGTCCTCCTGCGCCTGTCGCTGAACGCCGCCCGCGTCCCGACCATCGCACAGGAGAGCCATGTCCTCCCCCCTGAAGTTCGCCTACTGGGTCCCCAACGTCTCCGGCGGGCTCGTGACCAGCACGATCGAGCAGCGCACGGACTGGGGCATCGACTACAACCGGCGCCTCGCGCAGACCGCCGAGCGCGTCGGGTTCGAGTACGCCCTCTCGCAGGTCCGCTACATGGCGTCCTACGGCGCCGACCACCAGCACGAGTCCACGAGCTTCTCGCTCGCCCTGCTGCTGGCCACCGAGAAGCTGAAGGTGATCGCCGCCGTCCATCCGGGCCTGTGGCACCCGGGCGTCCTGGCCAAGTGGGTGGCGACGGCGGACCACCTGTCGGGCGGCCGGGCGGCGGTCAACGTGGTCAGCGGCTGGTTCAAGGACGAGTTCACCGCACTCGGCGAGCCCTGGCTGGAGCACGACGAGCGCTACCGCCGCTCCGAGGAGTTCATCCGCGCCCTGCGCGAGATCTGGACCAGCGACCACGCCGAGCTGCGCGGAGACTTCTACCGGATCCACGACTTCGACCTGAAGCCCAAGCCGGTCGACGTGCCGGGCCGCCCGCACCCCGAGATCTTCCAGGGCGGCAACTCGACCGCCGCCCGCCGCAACGGCGGCCGGGTCGCGGACTGGTACTTCTCCAACGGCAAGGACTACGAGGGCTTCACCGAGCAGGTGCTCGAGGTGAACGAGCACGCGGAACGGGCCGGGCGCTCGGTCCGCTTCGGGCTCAACGGGTTCGCCATCGCCCGCGACACCGAGGCCGAGGCCCGCGAGCAGCTCCGCGAGATCGTCGCGAAGGCCGACGTGGAGGCCGTCGAGGGCTTCCGTTCCGCCGTGCAGCAGGCGGGCTCCTCCACAGGGGACAAGCGCGGGATGTGGGCGGACTCCTCCTTCGAGGACCTCGTGCAGTACAACGACGGCTTCCGCACCCAGCTCATCGGCACCCCGGAGCAGATCGCGGACCGGGCGATCGAGTACAAGCGCCGCGGCGCCGACCTGCTGCTGCTGGGCTTCCTCCACTTCCAGGAGGAGATCGAGTACTTCGGGGAGAAGGTCATCCCGATCATCCGGGAGAAGGAGGCGGAGCTCGCCCGCGAGGACCGCGTCCTCGTCGCGGGCTCCTGAGATGTCCGCGCCGCACCTGGCGCCGGGCGGTCCGCTCCTGACCCGGCGCCGAGTCATCGACCACGCCCGCGCCGTCACCACGAGCTGTCCGTGATCGCCGAAGGAGTGCGCCCAGGCTCGCCCCCGCGCCCCTGACCGCACCGAACCACCGATCACCCGCCGGCCCTGGTCGGCAGCCCACCCCGCGGGTCGGCCTCCCACCACCCGCGAGTCGGCACTTTCCGTAGGCCGAAACACACGTTCACGACGCGTGCCCGCGCGCCCGCGTCCGGAGCCAGCCCGCTCCGGCCGCCGGTGCCACGTCCCGGCCACCCGACGCCCCGCTCCGCGCGGGCCCGCCGGCACGCGCCCACCCGCCGTCCGAGAGGAACGTCGGCCACGCCCGGACCCCGTCCGCACGTGGCCCACGTTCCTCTCGGCCCACACTCCACAGAGGACTCCAGAATGACCACGCTCGAGACCCGCACCCCGAAGACCGCCGAGGAATGGCTCACCAGGGCCACCGAGGTCCGGCACCGCCTCGCGGAAGGCGCCGCGGCGCGCGACCGCGCCGGCGAGACCCCCTACGACGAGATCGCCCTGCTCAAGGACTCCGGACTCGTGACCCTGCTCGGGCCCGTCGAGCACGGCGGCGGCGGGCAGGAATGGCCGCTGGCCTACCGGGTGATCCGCGAGGTCGCCGCCGGCGACGGCTCGATCGGCCAGCTGCTGGGCTACCACCTGCTGTGGTTCTGGGCGGCCCGGCTGGTGGGCACGGCGGAGCAGATCGAGGCCGTGGAGGCCGAGGCCACGCGCAACAGGTGGTTCTTCGGCGGGGCGGTGAACCCCCGCGACGAGGACGTCGTGATCCGCGACGCCGGCGACCACATCGTCTACACCGGGCGCAAGTCCTTCTCCACCGGCAGCAAGGTCTCCGACGTCACGGTGCTGGAGGGCGTGCTCGAGGGCACCGACACCCACGTCTTCGCGATCGTGCCGAGCGCACAGCCCGGCATCACCTTCCACGACGACTGGGACAACATCGGCCAGCGCCTCACCGAGAGCGGCAGCGTGACGATCTCCGAGGTCCAGGTGCCGTGGGAGGCGGCGGCGGGCTTCCGCGAGAAGGTGTTCGAGCCCCGCACCTACAACACGCTCAACGTGCCGACGATCCAGCTCGTGTTCGTCAGCTTCTACCTCGGCATCGCCCGGGGCGCGCTGGAGGAGGCCGCGGAGTACACCCGCACCCGGACCCGCCCGTGGCTGCACGGCGGCCAGGAGCGCGCCGTCGACGAGCCCTACCAGCTCGACCTCTACGGCGACCTGCAGTCCAAGCTGTGGGCGGCCGAGGCGCTGGCCGACGCCGTGGCCGAGGAGGCCCTCGCGATCCACCGGGACGCGTGGGAGGTCACCCCGGAGCAGCGCGGGGCGCACGAGGTGCGGGTCGCCGCGGCGAAGGCGCGGGCCACCGAGGTCGCCCTGGAGGTGACGAGCCGGGTGTTCGAGGGCCTCGGCGCCCGGGCCACCGCCACCGAGCTGGGCTTCGACCGCTTCTGGCGCAACGTCCGAACCCACACCCTGCACGATCCGGTCGCCTACAAGCGCCGCGAGGTGGGCGCCCACCTGCTCCGCGACGAGCTGCCCGAACCCACCTGGTACAGCTGAGGCCCTCGTGAGTGGCGATGGTCGCCATGGCGACCATCGCCACTCACGGAGTGCTCAGCCGATGCGCTCGCGGTCGTTCTCCGGGAGGCCCGGGCGCGTCGGGTGCGAGCTGCGCACGCGGGGCAGGAAGCGGCCCGTGCGGGCGAGGTACTCCGCGTACTCCTCGCCGAGCGCCGCCGTCAGGTACGGCTCGCGCACCCCGCGCGTCCGCACCTGCACCGCGACGACCACGAGCACCGTCGCGAGCACGCCGAGCACGGTCGGGGCCATGATCAGGCATCCGGCCGTGACGACCACCATGCCGGTCAGCCCCGGGTTGCGGACCTTCGTGTAGAGGCCGCTGCGCACGATGTCGACGTTGCCGCGGCGCCGGACGGTCCCGGCCTGGCCGAGCGCGGCGAGCATGACCGCCAGCCCCAACAGGAGCAGTCCGGCACCGGTGACGACCCAGCCGGGCGAGCTGAACATCGAGATGGGCTGCACGACGTCGAACGCCACGAGCACGGGCGCGGTGATCGCCGCGGTCGCCGCGAGCCCGAAGAGGGAACGGGACAACCAGGCGGCGGGCCCGATCTCCGGGCGGTAGGACGTGCGGGCAGCCCCCGCGCGGGCCCAGCGGCGCGCGACCGCGAAGAGCGCGATGGCCACGACGCCGAGGCCCGCCGAGATCCACGCCGCCGTGTGGTGGTCGAGCGACTCCGCCACGACCTCCCAGGCACCGCGTCCGCTGAGCTGCTGGATCGCGTCGACCAGCAGGGCGACGCCGAACACCAGGAACAGCACCGCGGCGCCGTAGCGGATCGCCTTCTCCGGCAGCCGCTTCCCGAGCTGGCGGCCGACGACGATCGCCAGCGCGTCCGCCGCGACCATGCCGAGCGTCGAGCCCAGCCAGACGCCGAACCAGCCGTGCTGGGTGGCGAGGGTGATGGTGGCGAGCATCGTCTTGTCGCCCAGCTCGGCCAGGAAGAACGCGACCGAGGCGGCCACGACGGCCGAGCGCGCCTTCTTGTTGACCTTGTTCTGCTCCTCGTCGGAGAGCGAGTCCCCCCGCAGGGTCCACGCACCGAAGCCGACGAAGGCGACCGCCGCGGCCAGCGCGATCCAGCCCGTCGGCAGCGCCGCCCCCAGCCCGACGCCGACCGCGACGGACACCAGGTGGACGACGGACGTGGCGATCGTGATGCCCACGAGCACCGGCCACGTCTTGTACCGGGTGGCGAACGTCAGCGCCATGAGCTGGGACTTGTCACCCAGCTCGGCCACGAAGATCACGCCGAAGCTGATCAGGAAGGCGCTCAGAAAGCCTTGCACGTACATACCCCTCGACCTCGGGCCGGATCGAGGAAGACGGGGCCTCTTCGATCCGGACGTGAACCGGATCGAAGGTCTCGCTCGCCTGGTGGTGCAGGCCGCGCGGCCGGGCGGTGTGACCCGCCAGTATGTCGACCGCGACGTTGAGAGCTACTCCCCTTCGCAGCGGAAACCTTACCTCATCGATCCAGGGCGACCTCCGGGAGTGAGCCAGTTCACCCCGAACGGGGTGCGCGGACGTCGGCGGCGACACCGCGAGCCGCCGGGCTGCGGCAGCCCCGCGGGAGTCAGAGGTTCGGGAGGAGGGGGGCGTCGCGGGCGTCGACCTTGCCCGAGGCGGCGCCCGGGCGCGTCGGGCCCGGAGCCTCGCCGGCACGGGGGCCGAGCTCGGCCTGCTCGTCCTCGTCCAGCACCGCCGCGATCCGCTTCGCCCAGCGCTCGTGGGCGGACTGGCGGCTGATCCCGGCCGCGCGGCCGAGCAGGTCCCAGGTCGCGCCGGTGCGGCGCAGGCCGACGAGCGTGGGCAGCGGGTCGACGCCCGCCTCCAGCTCGATCCGCAGCTGCGCGACCTGCCAGGCGCGCTCCCGGCGGTCCGGCAGGTCGGTGCCCTGTTCGTCCTCCCAGGCGGAGGTGCCGGGCAGCGGCGGGACGCCGATCAGCACGTCCGCATGCCGCTCGGCCTCGCGCACCGCGGCGAGGGCGGTCGCGGCGGCGGCGGCCGTGACGTCGGCGGCGAGGGCACGTTCGAGCAGTTCGTCCATACCGTCAGGGTAGTCCTGACACCGAGCTCGTCAACAGGGTTCCGCGCAGTTCCCCGCGACTTCCCAGTCGCAGCACAGGGAAGTCTCAGCTTCGGGGTTCAGAGTCTGTGGCATGACAGACGAGCAGCGGGGTCAGACCCGGCCCGAGGGGGACGTTGCCCAGCACGCCACCGAGGCCGGGGACTCCTCCACCCAGCAGACCGAGAACACGAGCAGCGTCGCGACGGACGCGGCACCCGCCGGTGGCACCGTCCCCGGCAACGGGTACGACGGCGCCACCCACCCGGCCCTCAACCCGTACGCGCGGCCCGAGAGCGCCCCGTACGGCTACGGCCGCGGCTCCGTCTACGGCACCCCCGGCTACGCCCAGCACTCTGCGGGCACCGGCGCGGGCCAGGACTCCCGCCCCTACGGCGCGCCCGCCTACGGGCCCTACGCGGGCGCATCCGGCGCCCCGGGGACCGGCGCTCCCGGAGCAGGCGGCCCGAACGACCCGCCGCCCGGCGGGAACACCTCCGTGATGTACCGCGAGCAGCCCCCGAAACGCTCCCGGCCGATGGTCGGCATCGTGGCCGCGGCGCTGATCGCCGGCCTGGTCGGCGGCGGCGCGGGCTTCGGCGGGGCGTACGCGCTGCTGGAGAACAACAGCTCCTCGGGCGTCACGCTGTCCGGGCAGCCGGCCACGCAGAACTCGTCCGCCGTCACCAACGGCACCGTGGCGGCCGCGGCCGCGAAGGCCACCCCGAGCACGGTCGACATCCGCGTGCAGACCAGCCAGGGCACGGCCGAGGGTTCGGGCGTGATCCTCACCGCGGACGGCGACGTCCTCACCAACAACCACGTGGTCGCGGGCTCCAGCGGCCAGATCCAGGTCACGCTGTCCGACGGGTCGACCCACACCGCCAAGGTCGTGGGCACCTCGCCGAGCTACGACCTCGCCGTCATCAAGCTGGACAACGCGTCCGGGCTGACGGCGGCCGCGCTCGGCCGCACCGCGGACGTCCAGGTCGGGCAGCAGGTCGTCGCCATCGGATCGCCGCAGGGCCTCACCGGCACCGTCACCACCGGCATCGTGTCCGCGCTCAACCGCACGGTCGCCGTGCAGGGCGAGGACGGCTCCGGCGTCGTCTACAACGGACTCCAGACCGACGCGCCCATCAACCAGGGCAACTCCGGCGGGCCCCTGGTGAACCTCGACGGCCAGGTCGTGGGCATCAACTCCGCGATCGCGACGGCCGGGCAGAGCACCGGGTCGGTGGGCCTCGGCTTCGCGATCCCGGTCGACCAGGCGCGGCGCGTGGCGCAGGAGATCATGAACTCCGGCAGCGCGACCAAGCCGGTCCTCGGTGTCCAGGGCAGCACGCAGTCGCAGGCAGCGACCAACGGCGCGACCGTCGCCCAGGTCACGGCGGGCGGCCCGGCCGAGGCGGCCGGGATCAAGACGGGCGACGTGATCACCAAGGTGGGCAACGCGACCGTCAGCAGCTTCACGGACCTCGTGGCCCGGATCGGCTCCTACGCCCCCGGCGACAAGGTCACGCTGACCGTCGGCAGCGGCGCCTCGGCCCGCACGGTCGACGTCACGCTCGGCAGCACCAAGGACACGGCCGCGACGACGACGAACGGTGGCTCGAGCTCGGGCGGCGGCTCGGGATCGGGCGGCTCCGGGTCGGGCGGCTCCGGATCGGGCGGGAGCAGCAGCCCCTTCGGCGGGCTCAACCCGTTCGGCAACAGCGACCCGTTCTCGGGCGGCAACTGATCCACCGGGGCCGGTCCACGCGACCGGACCGGCCCCACGAACCCGCCGGCCCCCACTCACGGCCGGTACCGGGAAAGGCCGGGCGCGGACACCTTCCCCCGCCCGGCCTTTCCGCGCGCGGAACCACCGTCCTCGACGGCCTCCGTCCCCGGTGCGGCGGCTACAGGACGAGGGCGACCACGGCGAGGGCGATGCCGGCGACGGCGAGGGCCGCCCCGATCCGGGCCCAGATCTGCTGGCCCCTGCGGGCGCTCGAGGTCAGCTCCTCCTCCGACCTCGTGGAGAGGACGAAGGGGACCTTCGCGTCGCGGGGCGGACGGACGACCAGCGGACCGTCCCGGTCGTCCACCTCGCCCAGGACGTACATCCGAGTGCCGGGGCGCAGGACCCACTCGGTGTGCTGGTAGCCGATCGTCTCGTCGCGGTCGCTGCCCGACAGCGCGCCGAGCACCGACATCGCCGCGAACGCGCCGTGCATCTCGTTCGCCGGCTCGAACCGGTCCGCGACCTGCTCCACGCCGTCGGGGCGGCGTCCGCCGTGGTCGACGCCGATCGTGTGCCCGTCGCGCAGCAGGGCCCAGCCGTGCGGCGAGGTCTGGGTGGAGACGGTCTCGGTGCGCGTCGTGACCCGGGTGCCGCCCTCCCCGTCGCCGGCGGACGAGTCGTGGTCGTAGTGCTTGTACCGGCGCTGCACGCGATGCTCGAACCACACGCAGTCGACCCCGGCGAGCTCGGAGCGCAGCATCCCGACCGGGGCGGGAACGGCCTCGCCGACGACCTCGCAGACCTTGCGGAACTCGGCGCCGAGCGACGCGGAGATCTCGCGCTGCTCCAGCAGCTCCGGGACGGACAACGTCTCCGCCGCCATCATGGCGTGCGCCGTGCGTTGCCTGCGGGTCGCGGCGAACACGCAGCCCGCACCCGCCAGCAGCAGAATGATCCCGAAGACCAGCATGGTCGTCCCCTCTCGCCTGCGGACGACGCTAGGGATTTCCGGGATCCCCGTGAGGTGTGGTGCCACCACACCTCACGGGGCAGTCACCGCCTGTACCGACGGTCGGTTCCGCTCCGCTTCACCTCCGGCGCCGCACGGGGTCCAGCCGCCGCAGCACGAACCCGGTGAGCGCGGTCAGGAGCACCGCCATGCCGAGCAGGACCCCCACGCCGAGGAACCAGTGGGCGGCGTCGTGGGTCCACAGGGAGTCCGGCCCGCTGCGGACGACGGTGTTCAGGTCGGTGGTCGACGCGGCCATGCCGAACGCCCACCGGGCCGGCACCGCCCACGCGACCTGCTCCAGCCCGGCCCGGCCGTGGACCGGGAACAGCCCGCCGCACAGGACCAGCTCGATCATCAGCACCACGACGAGCAGCGGCATGCCCCGGTCGGCGTTCTGCGTGGCGGCCGAGATGACCAGGCCGACCAGCATCGTCACCACGGTGACCAGGACCGCGGCCAGCACGACCTCCAGCAGCCCCGAGCCGAGCGCCGACGCCCCGTCGGGCATCGGCCGCCCGACGAGCGCGAGCACCGCGAACGCCGCCGCCTGCACCGTCGTGACCACACCCAGCACCAGCAGCTTCGACAGCAGGTACGCGGGCAGGGACAGGCCGATGCCGCGTTCGCGGACGTAGATCGCGCGTTCCTTCGTGATCTCCCGGATGGACGCCGCGATGCCCATCAGCGCGCCGCCCAGGGTGATCACGAGGACCAGCTGGCTGGGCTGCAGCTCGCCGAGCCGGATCGCCTCGGAGGTGCTCAGCCCGGACGAGCCGGGCACGATCCGGGCGAGCAGCGCGAGGAACAGCGGCAGCCCCACCAGGAACGCCGCGTACGGGCGGTCCGCCGCGATCACCGCCAGGTACCGGCGGCAGAGCACGGACAGCTGGGTGAGGAACCCCTGCTGGCGCCGGGCCACCGACGGCGCCCCCCGCTCCACGACGCGCGCCATCCCGGTCGTCGGCGCGGCGACGAACTCGGCGTGCTGGCGCGACTCCCGGTAGCGCGCGGCGAGGGTGTCGGCCGGCACCTTCTCGAGCAGCTGGAACATCTCCGCGTAGTCCGGCACGCCGAAGTAGCCGAGCGCCTGCTGCGGCGGCCCGAAGTAGGCGACGCGCCCACCGGGGGCGAGCACCAGGAGCCGGTCGCAGAGGTCGAGGTTGAGCACCGAGTGCGTGACCACGACGACCGTCCGGCCGCTCGAACCGCCGTCCGAGGACCGCCCGTCCGTTCCGTCGGCGAGGTCCCGCAGCGTCTGCATCACGGACTTGTCGAGGCCGGGATCGAGACCGGAGGTGGGCTCGTCCAGGAAGAGCAGCGAGGGCTTGGTCAGCAGCTCCAGCGCCACGGAGGTGCGCTTGCGCTGGCCGCCGGAGAGGGTGTCGATGCGCTGGGCCGCCTGGGCGGTGAGGTTCAGCTCGGCGAGCACCTCGTCGATCCGGCGTTCGCGGTCCGCCTCGGGGACGTCGGCGGGGAAGCGCAGGCGGGCGGCGTAGCGCAGAGCGCGGCGGACCGTGAGCTGCGGGTGCAGCACGTCGTCCTGCGGGACGAGGCCGATGCGGTGGCGCAGCTCGTCGTACTCGGCGTAGAGGTCGCGGCCCGCGTACCGGACTTCGCCGACGTCGGCGGGCCGGGCGCCGGTCAGCGCGCCCAGCAGCGTCGACTTGCCGGCGCCGGAGGGGCCGACGACCGCCAGGAGGCTGCGGCCGGTGAGCGCGAACGAGACGTCGCGGAGCAGGACCTTGCCCGAGTCCGTGGTGACGCTCGCGCCCTGCACCGTGAACCCGATGTCGCCGGTGTCCTCGGCGGAGACCAGCCGGTCGCCCTGCACCTGGAACAGCGCGTGCCCGATGCCGATCACGTCCCGCGGGGTGATCGCCGCCTCGCGGACCCGGACGCCGTTGACGAACGTGCCGTTGCCGCTGTTCAGGTCGGTGATCCGCCAGCTCGGGCCGGTGCGGTGCAGCTCGGCGTGGCGGCGGGAGACCAGGAGATCGTCGAGGACGACGTCGTTGTCGGGGAGCCGGCCGACCGTCAGCCGGGTGGAGAGGACGTGCCGGACCGAGGTCTGGCCGCCCTGCCGGGAGAGCACTCCGTCCGGGTGCGGCGCGGGGGCCGCGAGCGTGTGGCCCTTCGGGATCGGGACGGGCATCGGGCGCAGCGGTGCCGCGGGCGGCGCGGGGGTGTCCGGCGGGGCCTGCGCGGGTTTCGCGGGCCGGACCTGGACCACCGCCGAGTCCTCGGTGTCGCCGAGCCGCACCGAGACGGGGCCGGCGAGCGGCAGGGTGGTCACCCGGCGGCCGTCGACGAAGGTGCCGTTGCGCGAGGCGTCGGTGAGCGTCCAGCCGTGCTCGGTGTGCTCGACCACGACGTGGCGGCGCGAGGCCCGCGGATGCTCGACGTCGAGGTCCGCCTCGGGACCGCGGCCGATCACGAACGGCCTGCCGGCCGGGACCTGCAGGCGCCTCCCACCGACGACGATCTCCAGGGCGGGGGGCGTCATGCGGGGGAAGATATCCGACCCTTCGGGCGGGGTGCGGCGGTTACCCGCCGGTACTACGCTCGCGGCCGACCCCTACCTCTCGGAGCCGACGATGACGAACCTGGCCGCGAACCTCGTCGCGACCGCGCAGGAGCACGGGGACCGGCCCGCGGTGCGCCTCGACGAGCACGTCCTGACCTATGCGCAGCTGCACGCCGCGGCGGCCGCCGTGGCCGGCGACCTGCGCTCGCGCGGTGTGGAGCCGGGCGACCGGGTCGGGCTGGTGCTGCCGAACGTGCCCGCCTACCCGGTCCTGTTCTACGGCGCGCTGCTCGCCGGGGCGGTCGTCGTCCCGATGAACCCCCTGCTCAAGTCCCGCGAGGTCGAGTACTACATCGGCGACTCGGAGATGACGCTCATCTACGGCTGGGACGGCTCCGGGGACGTCGTGCCCGAGGCCGCCCGCGCCCGGGGCATCACCGGCGTCGTCGTGTCCGCGCTCGGGCCCGCCGAGCTCTCGGGGACGCCGATCACCGAGCCGGTCGACCGGGACGACGAGGACACGGCCGTGATCCTCTACACCTCGGGCACCACGGGGCAGCCCAAGGGCGCCGAGCTGACGCACCACAACCTGCGCTCCAACGCCGCGCTCACCCGCGAGACGCTGATCGAGATCGGCCCCGACGACGTCATCATGGGGTGCCTGCCGCTCTTCCACGTGTTCGGTCTGACCTGCGGGCTCAACGCCGCGGTCGCCGCCGGCTCCTGTCTGACGCTGATCCCGCGGTTCGACCCGGCCAAGGCGCTCGCGGTCGTCGGCCGGGACGAGGTCACGGTGTTCGAGGGCGTGCCCACGATGTACGCGGCGATGCTGCACTCCGCGGACGCCGA